>CAZFCK010000022.1:0-34303 GCA_964517355.1 uncultured Desulfovibrionaceae bacterium
CGGGCTTTCGCGCCCGCACGACGACCAGGGGAGGCCCCTGGACGCCGGAAAACGGCTTTTAGATTCTTCTTTGCTCAATAACTGAGAAATGCCATAGCCTACGCTTTATTCAAAAAGTCGAGTGGCAGATCCAACCATCTCAAAATTATAAAGTTTAGGAAGAGGAGAGCGCGAGAGGGGAAACCCTTTTCAAAGGGTTTCCCCTCTCGCACTCTCTTTTCATAAGGTTATTGCTTCATGTTCGCCAGCCGCTCCTTGAGCTGCATGACTCTGTTGTAGGATTCCCGAATGCGCTCCACGGGTATTTCACCGGTAATGACTTTTTGCAGGAGTATATCCGAAATTTTACGCGGCAATGCGGGGTCGTATTCCAGATTGTTGCCGAAGAGCAAAACATCGACCCCGGCGTTCACGGCCAGGGTCACGGCTTTTTCCAAACCGAACTCCGTGGTGATGGCGCGCATCTGCATGTCGTCGCTGAAGACCACGCCCTTGAATCCCAGCTTCTGGCGCAGCAGCCCGCTGAGAACGGCATGGGACAGGGTGGCCGGATAGTCGGCGTCCAGCCGGGCGTTGAACACGTGGGCGGTCATCACGGTGTCCGCCTCGCCCGAGGGAATGATGCGGGCGTAAGGCGTCAGCTCCGTTTCGCTCCAGGTTTCCGTGATGTCGGCCATGCCCAGGTGGGAATCGTTCCAGGCGCTGCCGTGGCCGGGAAAATGCTTCAGGCTGGAGAGCACGCCGGCCTGGTGCAGTCCCCGCACGAAAGCCAGCCCGTGCTTGGCAACTGTTTCCGGATCGGCGGAGAAACTGCGCCCCACCGCGCCTATGGCCGGATTGTCCGGATTGACGTTCACGTCCACCACTGGCGCCAGGTCGATATTCACGCCCACCTCGGCCAATTCGGCGCCGATGATCCTGGCGGCCTCGCGCGTTGTTTCCGGATCGCCCCGCCCCAGCTCTTGCGCCGAAACGGTCGGGGCAAAGCCGTGTTCAGGAGTGAAGCGCGCCACGCGCCCACCTTCCTGATCCACGGCCACGAACAGGGGGATCTCGCTTTGCCGTTGCAGGGCGGCTGTGAGCGCCCGCACTTGCTCGGGGCTTTGCACATTGCGCACCGGCGACTCCAAGGCCACGTCGCGGGAGAACAACACCACGCCCCCCACAAGGCCGTCGCGCACGTCCGCCATGATGGGCTCGCTCCCGTCGAGTTCCAAGCCGCGAAAGCCGACCATGACCATTTGTCCCGCCATGGTCCTGAACTGTTTCACATCCAGTCCCTTGAGCCTGGGATGCCGTTCCGCGCACGCCCCGAGCATAAGAGCCATGCACAGAATTAGAATATACGTCGCGCGCCGCGCCTGGGTCATAATCATGCTCCTCGTTTCTTGGCGGTTCACGTCAGTTCACAGAAAGTGCCCTATCCCGGATGAGTTGACGAAACAAGGTGGTTACGCATTGTTTTGCATAATATTTCACAAGAGTAATACACACGAAAACTCTTGCGCCGTGCCTGGCGTGAAAAAGGGGCCTTGCGGCCCCTTATCCGTGCTATTTCTTCGCAATGACCCAGACCGCATGCACCAATCCGGGTATGTATCCCAGCAAGGTGAGCAGGATGTTCAGCCAAAATTGCCCCCCAATGCCTACTTGCAGAAAAACGCCCAAGGGCGGCAGCAGGATGGAGAGAAGAATGCGCAGCAGATCCATATGTTTCTCCTTTTGGTTGATGCGGGCCCTATCAACCTATGTCCGCCATATGGATTGTCAATGACGCAGACACTCCCCGTTTGGAATCAAGGGACGTTTTTCTTGGCAATGACCAAGGAAAAATAATGAGGCGTACCCTGGACAGCGTCCAGATCATCGCACACAAATTGACCTTCCATTCCCAGCCTGGAGCAAAACAGGGTCTTTTCCAACGGCCCGCAGCGGCGCAGCATATCCACAATGGCCGAGTAGTTCTTATAGGCCTTGAGCACCACCGCGTTTTCCGCGGTCAGGCAAAGCTGTTCAAAGCGTGGGGCGTCGGACATGCCGGAGGTGAGCACAAGGCTCTGCCCCGCCTCCACGAGCACGGTGCGGGTTTCCGCGGCAGCGGCCTGAAAGGATGTGACGCCCGGCACCACCTCCACCGGCGCCTGCGGGTGCGCCTGCCTGAGAACTTGCAGCAAGTACCCGAATGTGCTGTAAATCATGGGATCGCCAAGCGTGAGAAACGCCGCGTCGCGCCCCTCTTTGAGGACGGCGGCCACGGTATCGGCGTTCTTCTCCCAGGCCTCGCGCAAGGCCTGTTTGTCCCGCGTCATGGGAAATCCGAGTCGCACCAACTCCCTGTCCGGGGGCAGGTGGCGCGCGGCGATATCCCTGGCGTTGGAAAAATCGTTCTTGGTGGAAGCCGCGGTGAAGACAACCTCCACTTGGGCCAGCAAACGCGCCGCCTTGAGGGTGAGCAATTCCGGATCGCCCGGCCCCACGCCTATGCCGTACAGAGTGCCGTAAGCGCTCATTGCAGACCTCCCTTTGCATCAACAGCCGCCGGCCACGACGCTTGCGGATGCAGCAGACGCGCCAGGCGCTCCACCGCCTCCACGCTGGCCGGACCGGGACGGGAATAGAGTCTTTCATCCACAACCAAGGCGCGCCCCGTGCGGACGCAATCCAGGGTACGGAAATGGGGGCGCTCCGCAAAGGGCGCGGGGTCCTGATTCATGGGGCCGCGTTGCGACAGGCAGACTTCGGGGTTCAGGGCCAGCAGGGCCTCTTCATTCAAACGCACCAGTTTATCCTTGTTTTCGATTGCGTTGCGCCCCCCTGCCGCTCGTATCACGGCGTCCACGATGGAACCTTGCCCCGCGCACAACAGATTGGGGTAGCGCACTTCAAAAAAAACGCGCGGTCTGGGGGCGCCGGCGACCACGCCGGCCACGGCGTCCAACCTGCCCCGCATCCGCGCTATCAAGTCCTCCGCCGTGTCGCTCGCGCCCGTGAGCGCGCCCACGCGGCGGAGCACGGAAAACATATCCTCGAAATCCCGGACAAGAAAAAAGGCAGTGGCAATGCCGTGCCGCTCCACCGCCTCCAAGGGGCGCGAAGCGTCCTTGCGCCCCCCCATTTGCAAGACCAGATCAGGGTCCATGCCCACGAGCATCTCCACATTGGGGCGCATATGCGTGCCAACGGCGGGAATCTCCCGCAGTCGCGGCGCATCGTCCGCCGCGGTGCGCGCCACAATGCGCTCCTCAAGGCCCAGGGCCACGAGCATGTCGGTGATGCCTCCGTACAACGGCGCCAGGCGGGTCGCCGGACGCTCCAAGGCCACCACCTTCCCCCTGTCGTCCACAACGCTAAGCCCCTGCGCAGCGCGGACTGCCGCCGGAAGCGCAAGCAGCGGCAGCAGGCACAAGCACAGCCTGGGGCGCGTCAACAAGCGGATGATCGGATATGAGAAAAGGCGTTTCATAAACGCTCTCCAGTATTTCACGTGTAAAGACCTCTCGTGTGGCGCCCTGCGCCAACACGCGGCCACGTTTGAGAAAGACCAGCCTGTGGCAGTACAAGGCCGCCAGATTGAGGTCGTGGCTGGCCATAAGCACGGTCGCGCCCCGCTCATTGCTGGCGGCCAGGATTTCGCATGCGGCCTTGGCATGCGCCGGGTCCAGCCCGGCGGCGGGTTCGTCCAACAAGAGCACGCGGGCCTCCTGGGCCAGGGCTCGGGCCAAAAACGCCCGCTGCAATTCGCCTCCCGAGACCTGATCGCCCCGCCGCGTGGCCAGATGCTCCAGGTCCACGGCTTTGAGTGCGGCGTCCGCGGCGGCGTAGTCGGCCGGGCCGTAGCCGTTCCAAAATCCCAGATGGGGGTAGCGTCCCAAAAGCACCAGATCCCGCAAACGCAATCCATCCGGGGCCTCGCCCCGCTGCGGCGCGCAGGCCAGAAGCCGCGCGCGTTCCTTGGGCGCGTAAGAGGAAAGGGGGCGTCCTTCCAGCAGCACACGCCCCCGCTGCAGAGGCAAAACTCCGGACAGGACCTTGAGACACGTGCTCTTGCCGCTGCCGTTGGGCCCCAGGAGTCCCGTGATACCGCCTCGAGGCACTTGCATGCTCACGCCGCGCAACACCTGATGCGCGCCATAGGCGCATACCGCATCTCGGACTTCGATCATCGCCTTCCGCCTTTGCGCACACCAAGCAGCCAGCAAAAAAACGGCCCCCCGATCATGGCCGTAACCACGCCCACCGGCAATTCCGCGCCCTCCTGGAGTACAACGCGCGCCAAAACATCCGACCACAACAACAACGCCCCTCCGAGCAACAGGGACGCGAGCAGCAACGCGCGCGAGCCGGGGGCCGCCGCAAGACGCACCAGATGCGGCACCACCAGCCCCACAAACCCTATGACTCCGGCCACGGCCACGGCCGCTGCGGCCATGAGGCTCGCGCCCAGCAACAGGCACAATCTGGCGCGCCCCACGTGCACGCCCAACTGCGCGGCCTGCTCTTCGCCCAGGGAAAGCAGATCCAGCTCGCGGGCGTACAGCGCCACCAACAACACCCCGCACAGAAACCAGGGCGCGAAGATCAGGACTTCCGTCCAGCCCCGCCCCTGAAAACTCCCCATGAGCCAGAAGACTATGCTGCTCACGGAATCTTCGTTCAGCGCCTTGATAAGCGAGATGCATGCGGCTAAAAACGTGGACACAACCAGCCCGGCGAGCACCAGGGTCTCCCTTCTGAGTCCTCCGGCCAAACGCCCCAACACGAGCACGCCGGTCAGAGCCAGGGCCGCTCCTGCAAGGGCCGAGGCGGGCAGAGCCAGGAAATGGGGCAAAATCCCGGCCACGCCAAGGGCCAGGGCGAGACTGGCGCCGCAGGCCGCGCCGCTGGAAACGCCCAGCGTGAACGGGTCGGCCAGGGGATTGCGCAACAACCCCTGGTACACCGCGCCCGATACGGCAAGTGCGCCCCCGCAACACCAAGCGAGCACGGCGCGGCTCAACCGCAGTTCCAGGACCACCACACTCCAGCTTTCAGGCGCCACGCCGCCGTCCGCAACATGAAACAGCAGTTGCAGGACCTGTTCCGGAGGTATGCGCCAGGGGCCGAACAGGCAGGCCAGGGGCAGAGAGAGCAGAGACACCGCCCCGGCCACGATCAGCCAGGCCAGCTTGCCGCCGCGCGGCGTTGTTTTTGGAGTGCGCATCGTCATACCAACAGCCGCAGGTTTCTTGGGGCGTGTTTTGCGAACAAGGAACGTAAGGGTCGAGGGGGAGAACCTCTTGAGAAAGGTTCCCCCCGCACCATGCGTGAGCGCATTTTCGCCTTGAAACAACTATCGATTGTTCCAGGGAAATGCATATGAGCATCTGGCGCTTTTCAAGCGTGAGACGCTCTAATCGGCAGCCGCTCCCGCATCAAAATGTTGCAGCAGGACATCAAGGTGCGCGATCCACAGCTGCGCGAGTTCTGGATATTCGGCCAGGCCTTTCAGCATGGGGGCGCAGGCGATGTCGTTGGCGTTCAGAGTGGATTTCCATGAGTCGGGCTCTGGTCCGGCCATATCGTTTTGGGCATGGTCCCCCGCCACGGACATCAGGGGCATGAGCACGGTATCCTTGATACCCTCGGCCTTGAGATCGGCGAGCACGGCGTCCATGGAAGGGACGCCCTCCACCGTGCCGACAAACACCATGGGGTCCAGCTTCTGGAAATGGTATTGCAACGCGGCATAGACGACATCCGCGGGGTGGTGCGTGCCGTGCCCCACAAGGATCAAGGCCTGATCCTTACCGCGCAGTTTCGCGGCAACGTCCAGGATCGCCCTGGCCGCCACATCCAGGTCCGCGCTGGTGGAAAGAAGGGGATAGCCCACAAGCACGCGCTTGATGCCCTTGGGCATGCCGGCAAAGGCGTGGGCCGTCTCCAGCAGGCCGTAATATTCCTCTCCGGGAATCACGTGCAGGGACTGCACGGCCACATGAGTGAAATCCTCATCCGCCATGGCGGCCAAGGCCTCCGCCGGAGAAAGCGTCACTTTCCCCTCTTTTTTCAGTTTGTTGCGGATAATCTTGGAAGTAAATGCCCAACGAACCGGAATATCGGGATATTTTTGTTTCACCAAGGCCTCCATATCCGCATAGGCCTTTTGCGCCTCGGGCACGCTGGTTCCAAAAGAGACCAACAAAATCCCTACCTTGTCCGGGCGTTCATCGCCATGGGCCCAGGCCTGCTGGGACATGGCGCACAAAAAAAGCACGAGGGCCAGGACGCACGCACGGCGCGTGTAAGTACATACGAAGTGAAGCATGGCTTCCTCCAAAAATAAGGGGCCTTGAGCAGGACACGGCCTAAGAGCCGTTTGGGGCGCAAGCCGGTGCAAAGAGCCCCGTTGACCGGCATGCGAGGACGATACGGTTCCCAGGCAGGTCTTCCGGCTCGCCCCACCCAGGTCCCGGCCTTCCCGGAGAACAACTCCAGTGGCACGCGCGGGGACGGGCAGTGTATGCGGGGCTCACGGCGGCGGGTCCGCTCCCGATTTGCACGGGATTCCCTATCAAGCCTTGGCAGGCGCCTGAGACAGAGTATGCTTAGTTAGGTGCGCAATAGAAGTCAATGGTGGATAAACGCGAGAGATTCAAGCCCGGTACGGACGACGGGGGCACGGCGGATCACGCCGCCTGTACCGGATTTTTATTGTAGAGCTTCTTGGCCTTGTCGATACGGTCGTCCCAAATCTGAAAATAACTCCACTCGCTTTGCATGCGGTTTTCTATGTATACCGCCGCGTTGTGCGCCATTTTCACATCTCCGAGCCGCAAGCCGATAGCCACGAGGTCGTAAAAGGCTTCGGGCGTTTGCTGCATCTGGATGGAGCGTTTGATGGCAATCAAAGCCTTCTGCGTATCGCCGGCTTCGGCGTGCACCTGCGCCCGTACGCGCCACAACAGCGCGTCGTTGGGGTACCTCGTGGCGGCCATTCCCAAAAGCGATTCGGCCGAGGCCAAATCGCCGGCGCTCAACAAGGTCAGGGTGGTTTGCAGGTACTCCCGCAAAGAGCGTTGCAATCTGCGCTGATTAAAGGCCTGCACAAACGCTGTGCCGCTGTTCTGCCCCGCTTTGCGCACCCGTTGCGCGAAGCGCAATATTTCTTCGTCGCGCTGGGTGGCGTGGCGCAACTGCCACATGAATTTGTCCATGGTGTATTTCAGGCCGGGCTTTTGCTTGAGCGAGACCCACATCTCGCCGCGCTGGGCCTTTTCCTCCCAATCCTGCTGGGATCGGTAATAGTAGTGGTTGATCTGCAAACGCTCCACCGTGTTGTAGCTGAACGGACTCGATACCGGGAACTCTTCCTCGTTCACGGCTCCGGCGCCCTCGACATAGGCGAAGTTGTGCGGGCTCAGGGCCTTCACAGTCTGCGCGGGCTGAACAATGGACTTGATGCTGCAATTGTAACGGTTGTTGTTCGGCAAGCGGTTCAGATAGTTCTCCATCTGCAAGCCTTGGGGGCGCGAGACATGGCCGGAGGAACCGAACACCAGCCAGCTGCCCACCAACCCGGCATGGCGTTCGTAATCCGTGAGCAAAATGCGCAAGTCGTCCGTATCCTTGGGCACCACGAATTCGTCCACGTCGATGAACGCCAGCCACTTGCACCGCCCCCGCGCCTTGTGCAGACATTCCGCGTAGGCAGAAAGCTGGCTCATGCGCCGCTCGGGGCGAATCACCTCCACCAATCCGTCCTGCACGTAATCGGCCAGGGAAACGGCAAGATGGGGGGTGTTCCCGTCGTCATACAGCGTGAAATGCTCCACACCGATGATAACGTGGTAGTCGAGCCACTCCCGAATGTAGGGAACCCGCTCGTTCATCACGGCACACAGCTCCAAGTACCTCATGCATCAACCCCCTGGGATAACCGGCTTACACGTTTACCATCGGAAGATGCTCACCATACTTTAGGGGAAACAAGCCGCGGCTTATCCTGAACATGACTGTCCTTCATCCGCGCCATACCGGTCATTATTCCAACCGCAGATGATAATACGCCGAAAAATCGGCCTGTTGTTCCGCATCCTGCAGCACTATGGTCTTGATCGCCCGCTCCGCCCGCCGCCACCAGTCACTTTGCACCTGATCTTCAAAAACCATCTGGAGCCGCAACGCCACGTCGTCTCCGCCATTCTTATCATGCGGCAACCGATGCCCCATGACCTGTAAATCGCTTATCAGCGTATTTCTCATGAACGGTGTGTCGGGCAGCAGCCTGTCGAGGACCCGGGCGAACCCCGGCAGCTTTTCCGGAACGTATTTTTCGATAAACGAAAGCAATGCATGCCAAAATGTGAGTACGTCGAAATACAGAAACTCGGGTTTGTATTGTTTTGTCCGACGCATTTTGTTCAAGACCACCTGCACGCAGACCAAAAGAACCTTGAGCAGGGATTCGCCTTTTTCCATTGCCCGGCGCACGCAGGCGTAATGGGTCGTCCAGGTTCTGGCGGCCATGGTGTGCCTGCTCATGCGCCGCACATGGCGCGCCGAGGTGCTGTCCACGATGTAGTTCACATAGCCCGCGGCAGCCAGCCGCTCACAATAAAACATGTCTTCGCCGGCGTTTCCCGTGTAGCCTTGCATGCCGCCCACATGGTCCCACACCTCTTTTCGGAAAAGCCATACGCCCCCGGCCACCGTGCGCGTTTCGCCGCTGTCGCCCGTATTGTTGCTGAAGAAATTCCCGGCGTATTGCGAAAGAAGGGACTGGCCGAAATCCGTCACCAAGGGACTCGAGGCGATGCCGACATGCTTCCTGGCCGCATACGGCACCACCTTCTCGATCCAGTCAGGGGGCAAAATCACGTCGGCATCCATGGAAAGGACAAATTTGGTCTTCGCCGCCGCAATGCCCGTGGACTTGGCCTGCAGGAAGCCCCTGTTCCTTGGGAACCGCACTATATCCAGAGGAATCGCCGGCGCGTCGTCCGGAGCCGCAAACGGCGCATCCGATCCGTCGTCCACGATCACTATGCGTTGGGGCGCGATGCGCCATTCGGACACATGCCGCAACAACTGGCGGATGTAGTCCCCGTCATTATAGGTGTAACTGACAAGCGTGAGCGGAACATTGAACATAACGCACCTTGCATCAAGGACTTGCGAGGGGAAGGCCTCCAGCTTCGCCGCCGGGGGGCATCCGCCCCTCGCGCCGTCCTTTCCGGTATTATGCAACACAGTACGGGACACATGTCGCCCAATGCATCCCCCGGCATTTTTCTCCTTCCCACCAATGAAAGCAAAAGACGTACCTGCCGGGCCCCGGCAATGAAACGCCTTCACCAATAAGCGCAACATGCTATTTTAAAAGTAAAATTACCGGCCACACTCTCACGGCACAACAAGGCGGAACGGAAAAAACGTCTTCCTTGCGATTGTTTTTTGACGCACCCTGCACTCTTTTCCCCTGCGTCTTTTACAGGATGCGCCTCCCACGGCCGGCGCGAACTACGCTTCCCCTTCACTCAAGGATGCTCACTCTCGACGTGTGGAAATATGCGCAACACCACTTGCAAGCTTGCGGTTAAGACAGCATAAGGTAATTGTATTGCCGCAGCCTGCCGCATACGATCACGGGCATGACGACGGGAACGTTTTTTACCCTACCAGGACCGCCATGAAAAAAATCACTTTACTGCTTGCAATCGTTTCTCTGATGTGTCTGTTGCCGCACACCGCGGATCTTTATGCGGCCACCTCCATTCCCGGCCTGCCGGCTCCCAGTAAGCCGAACAAGGAAACGACACCCGACCTGAAGGATAAAACTCCGCTCCAGGTGCAGGAAATCCTGGCGTCATTGAGCGATGAGCAAATGCGCAGCCTGCTCATCACCACACTGCAACGCGAGGCCCAAGCCCAAGCCGGCTCGCAACAACGCCACACCTTCGCGGACTTCATCCACAGCCTGCGGGAGCGCGTGCAATATCTTCGCACGCGCATCGCCTTTGTCTTTTCCGGCGCCTCGCAAGCGCCTTCCTTTCTGCCCGAAACACTACGGACATTCACCGCGGACAACGACAAAACGCCGCTATGGCGCCTTTGTTACGGACTCGGCATGCTGTTGCTCATCTGGGGGGCGGTGCGGGCGCTGTATCAAAGGCTCACCCGGGGACTGCGAAACCGGTTGGAAGCTCTCCCTCCGGGATCAGGGTGGATTTTCAAATTCTTCCGCTCTCTTTTCCGCGCCCTGCTCGAACTCACCGGACTTGTTCTCGTCTTGTTCATCATCGTAATCTTGTATTTCGTCTTTTTCGACCTGACCCCCATGGGCAGGCCTATCCTCATCATCGCCATTCTTTCGCTGCTTTTCTATGAGCTGCTCATGCTCATGGCGCGCGCGGCGCTCTCCTCCAAAGCGGGGGCGATTCGGCTCCTGCCTTTGAGCGACCATAGCGCGGCGGCTCTGTCGCGCCTCCTGTCCCTGGTCGGCATTGAAATAACCGCGGGAATCCTCATCACCGGCCTGCTCCAGCTCTACGGCAGCAGCGAGGCCCTGTATCTCCTGGTGCTCTCCTGCACCGGGCTGCTCGTGGTTTTCACCCTGTCCTTCGTCTCCCTCTGGAAACACAGGGAAGTCGCAGCGCGGCTCAGGGAAATAATCCCTCCCGGCACCATGCGCCACCAACTGAGCAATTCCTGGCACTTGCTTTTCATGGGCTATCTCCTTTTCTTCTGGCTGTTCTGGGTGGCCCACCTTATCGCTTTCGGCACAATGGCCATGCTGCCCGGCCTTTTGACCTTGCTGGCCTTTCCCTTTTACCTGCTGCTGACCATCAGCATGGACAAACTCGTGATGCTGGCGGGCAATGCCGTGCAATCCTCCTTGCTGCCCCAAGGCCAGGCACCCTCCGACCCGATCGCGGATTTCCTGCTGGACGCGAACGGCAAGTATGTCACCGCCGGCTGCCCTGTGGCGCGTTTCCGCCGTTTCACGCATAAGGCGCTCAGTTTCATTCTTTTCATCTTCTTCATCGTAACCCTGGCCCATATCTGGAACATCGAGCTGTATCTCGCGACCAAGGTGGTGCGAAGCGCGTTCAGTATTTTGCTCACCATACTCCTGGGGTATATCTTCTGGGCCTTCAGCAAAGGGGCCATAGAGCGCAAGCTGCGCTCCCAAGCCAAGGAAAACGGCGGCGATGAACCGGGCATGGGGTCGGGAGACAGACTGCACACCTTGCTGGAACTGCTCAAACGCTTCGTTTTCGTGGCCATCGTCATTCTCGTCACGCTTATCGTGCTCTCCTCTCTCGGAGTGGACACCGGTCCCCTGCTCGCGGGCGCCAGCGTGTTCGGCATCGCCATAGGCTTCGGCTCCCAAACCTTGGTCAAGGACATTGTTTCCGGAGTCTTTTTCCTCATGGACGACGCCTTCCGCATCGGCGACTACATCGAACTCGGCGATTCCCGCGGCACCGTGGAAGGCATCTCGGTGCGTTCCCTCAAATTGCGGCACCATCGCGGCGCCCTCTATACCGTGCCCTACGGCTCCATCCACATGGTCATGAACCTCTCCCGCGATTGGGCCATCATGAAGCTCGAATACGTTGTGCCCCACGACACCGACATTCAGGTGGTGAAAAAAATCGTCAAGCGCATCAACAAGGAGCTGAAGGAAGTCCCCGAACTTGCCGCGCTCATGCTCGGCGATGTCAAATCCCAGGGAGTCAAGACCATCGAAGAATACGGCATGCGCATGCGCATCAAAATGACCACCACCCCAGGGGGACAGTTTACGCTACGCAAATGGATATGGGGAAAACTCCGCCGCTATTTCGATGAGGCGGGCATACACTTCGCCTATCGCAAAGTTTCGGTCATGCTGCCCGAGGGCGAAAAACCGAGTAAGGAGACACTGGAGGCCGCGGGCGCGGCCGCTGTTCAGGCAATGGAGCAGGAACCCTCGAAATAAACGTCTGCGCTCCAGTGACAGAACCCGAATGCGGGCCGTCCTTGACGGCCCGCAGGCTATTTGACCGCATAAGGGCACTTGTCTGGGAGAGATTCGATAATCTCCGCCGCACTGCGGATCAGCCGCAAAGGAATACCGCTTTCTCTGATGGCCCTGGCGCCTTCCCGCGTATCCATGCGCAGGCCGCCGCACAGGATGCCGCACTCCAAAGATCCATGCCTTGACTTGAAGCATTCCAAAAAATCACCGGTCAGCATCAACACGCGCTGCCTTTCATAGTGGCTGTCAGGGTATGCGGGGCCGTACAGCAATCCCAAAATGACGACCGACGTCGTGACAACGCCGCAGATATTGCCCGACAATCCCACCCCTCCGGCCAAACCGCTGGCCGCCTGCATCGCTTTTTCCCTTTCCAGCCCCACATGAGGGGCGTATGCACGCAACAACGCCTCGGAACACGAACACCCCGCAACGGCATTTTCCACCGCCTCTTCCACGCGAGACAAGCACAGCGTTTGAAAACCCGACATGGCCAGCTCCTTTATTTGCCTAGGCAAATATTATTTGAAAACAACTACTCCATATTTTTCTCGAGCACCTTGAGCATCTTATAGAGCATCTCCACTTCCCGCTCGCTCAAACCCTCGAAAAATTGTTGTTTCTGTTCAGCAAGATACGGTGAAAGGTCCGCGATAAGGATTCTCCCCTGCTCGCTGATGCTGATCAAGCGTCCCCTCCGGTCGTTCGGATTCGTGACGCGGCGCACATAGCCCATCTCTTCCAGGGCCGCCACAAGCCGTGTCAGGTTGGGGTGATCGTTCAAGGCGGGATCAACGAGGGAACTCAGCGAGGCGGGCTCGTTCGCCGCGATTTTCAACAAGAGGCCCCATTGTTCGGGACTAATGCTCACATCGCGCTGCGCGAAGAATTGCGCGGCGTTGTAGCGCAATAAGCGCCCCACCCTGTAGAGCAGGTAGCTTACATTGTCTTCCACTCCGGTTTGGTGCATGGCTTCCCCCAAAAAAATATTTGCTCAGGCAAATATATTTTTAGATTTTTGTCAAGCCCCGCTCTCCGCATCAGGGACGGTGATCCATTTTTCTATCTGCCAGGTGCGGTTCAAGCCAAGATCACAGCTCATTCAGACACCAGGGGAGCAGGCGTTGCAGAAAGGTATAGATGCTCTTATGCAATCATCTGAAACAATAGGATGTTGCTTCTGGGCACTCTGCGAGAGCAGGTATAACTCAGTGCGGAAAATTATAATTTCCGCACTGAGTTATAAGGAAGGCCACACCGACGGCGGAGACGGCGGCGGATGGCAAGGGAGCGGGCCACAAAAAATTCTGCGCTCCCATTCATATTCGGTTCAAAGGCTGGATGACCTAGCGCATTTTCGCCTTGAAACAAGGCTCTCCCCTGAAACAATTTCCAATTGCTCCAGGGAAATGCATAAGAGCATCTAGCGCTTTTCAAGCGTGAGATGCTCTAATGCGCCGCGTCCCGCATTTTTTCCAACGGCAAAAACCGATGCGCGCCGCAACGCCAGACCACTCTTTTCTTTTCCGCGTCGTAGTGTGGAAATACGCGGCTGGAATCACCGCAAATTTCGCACACATGCTGCTTCGCTTCACGCAGGGGCAGCAGTTTGCTGCGCCGCATCACTTCCACGAACTTCAACACGGCGGGCAGCTTGGGATGTCCGGCCAGCCTGTTGTAGTCCTGTTTGTTGAGCCGCCCCCCCTGGGTGATGCGCATGGAGAGGGAGCGCCGTTTGACCAGCGTGTGCTCGTTTTTGTTCAGGATGACCTGTCTGGGCTCATCCCACAGACAGATGATCCGCATCCGGTCGAGATCCAAATGCACTTCCGGGTTGTTTTTCTGATTAGCCATATCACGACTCCAATCTTACTGCATGGCGGGTCTCGGTCGGGATACCCTCTTTCGGGAATTCCGCATTATCACTGACAACAGCCATGGATATGTTCACTGGTAGAATACGCCATTATCTTGGCTCAAAGACAAGCAAAAAGCTTGCCAACCAATCAAAATCCACGCACAGCCTCGTGCTCATCGTCCTAACGCATGTATCCACGGTATGCACCGGCTTGTTTCACCAACGTATGGCCACAATGAAAATTGTGAAACAAGGCGGCCTTCATTTAACAGGTCCTTGTTATCCATGTAACATTTTGTGGTGATTATGCAACAACAATGCGTGCGTTTTTACAATAAATCTTGTTGCCCCTTCCCGACCGCAAACTTACGCATCCTGCTGCCGTAACTACGCATCCTGCCTGAAGGCCAGCCATAAAACTCCGGCCGGCTTTTCTTCCGGCGATTTCTCTCTCAGTAGTACGCCGGTTGGAGAAGGCCCGCCAGCCGATTACTCGAAATAAAAATACGCTCAACACCCGGTCAAGCGTACTGGTGCGGTGAATAACCAACCGCATAAAAGAAACAACGGAGCATATTGCCCCGCACGACAGGCCCGCATGATTCTTTGCAGTTACCCGAAACAGAAGACTATCGTGTTGCTGATGGATTTCGCATCGCTTTTTTTAAAACCGAGGGGAGCGGCCTTATAGCTGAGGCGCCCCCCTCGAACAATCATCTCTTCCCCACTCTTCAAAGGTAAGGGAATAACCTCGATTCCAACAGGTTCTTGAACATCACGCCGCCTACCTGTCTTTCACGCTGAATGATCTAGCCCGCATCCTGCGCCTGCGCCTGGATGGCGGTAATGGCCACCGTGTTCACAATGTCCGGAACCGTGCAGCCGCGGCTCAGGTCGTTCACCGGTTTGCGGAGTCCCTGAAGCACTGGGCCGATGGCCACAGCCCCGGCGGCGCGCTGTACCGCCTTGTATGTGTTGTTGCCCGTGTTCAGATCCGGAAAAATGAAGACAGTGGCGTTGCCTGCGACTCTGCTGTTGGGCATCTTTGTTTTGGCCACATCGGGATCGATCGCCGCGTCATACTGCAGCGGTCCCTCAAGCAGCAAATCAGGGGCAAGTTCCTTGGCCAGGCGCGTGGCTTCCACGACCTTGTCCACATCCTCCCCTTTGCCCGAATCGCCGGTGGAATAGGAAAGCATGGCGACACGAGGGGCGACGCCGAAAATGCGCGCGGTTTCGGCGGAACTCATGGCGATCTCGGCCAACTGCTGCGCATTGGGATTGGGGTTCACTGCGCAATCGCCGAAAACCAGAACGCGATCCTTCAAACACATCAGAAAGACGCTGGACACGATGGAGACGCCGGGCTTGGTCTTGATGATTTCAAAAGCGGGGCGGATGGTCTGCCCCGTGGTGGTGATGGAACCCGAGACCATGCCGCTGGCATGCCCTTTGTATACCATCATGGTGCTGAAATAGGTCGGATCGGACATCTTGTCGCGCGCATCCTCCATACGCAGGCCCTTATGCTTGCGCAGTTCATAATAAGTCTGCACGTATTCTTCGTAATCAGGGCTCGCCACCGGATTGACAATGTCCACTCCGTCGCCGAAGTGCAGCCCCAAAGCCGAAGCTCTGGCCGTAACCTCGTCGGGATTGCCCAGGATGGTGAACCGCCCCACATCGCGCCGCACAAGAATGTCCGCCGCTTGCAAAATGCGGTCGCTGTTGCCTTCGGGCAACACTATGTGCTGCTTGTCGGCCGAAGCCTTTTCTATCAGCGAATACTCGAACATCTTCGGCGTGATCCGCGTGGAAACGACGTTCACGAGCCGCTCCCGCAACTCTTCGGTATTGACATGAGACTTGAACAGCCCCTGGGCGGTGGCGATCTTGCGCACGTCGTCGGGGAAAATGCGGCCGTACAGTTCCATAAGCCGGCGCGTGGTCTTATAGGTGTTTTCCTTGACTGAAAGGATGGCCAGCGGCACGCCGGTCCACCCCTCAATAAGACGATGCACGTTTTCCGGCGGCTGCAATCCACCGGTGAGGAGAATGCCGGAGATATCGGGATAGGAAGTGGAAAGGCGGGTGGCCAGACTGCTCAGGATGATATCCGAGCGGTCGCCCGGAGTGATGACGAGACTCCCCTTTTCCAGGTATCCCAAAAAGTTGCTTATTCTCATCGCCGCGATGACATAGTCTTCCACAAGCGTGTCGAGGCGGCCGTGCCCGTACAGCACCTCGGCGTCGGTCCATTTCCGCACGTCGTTGATCGTCGGATTCCCCAGACTCTCATCTTCCGGAATAACGTACACCAGCAGAGGCTTGCTGCTTTTAATCCGGGAATCCATCTCCTTTTTGGCCGCTTCGGCCTGGTCGGGCGTCCCAGGGAAACGGTTGATGATCGTGGTGACGAGATCCACGCCCTTTTCTTCCAAAGCGTCGATGGTCAATTGCGTCCCGGCCAACAACTCGCCGTCGTTGCGCTGCCCGGAAACCACCAGCATCACGGGGCATCCCAAATTCGCCGCGATGTCGGCATTCAGATCGAATTCAAACGCGGCGTCTTTGCCCAAAAAATCCGTGCCTTCGCAGAGCACGAAGTCATACTTTTGCTCAAGCGCCTTGTATTTCTGCAGAATATTCTCCAGCAGCATGGCGTGCTGGTTATTGTTCATCAACTCGCGCGCTTCAGCGAGCGTATAAGCGTAGGTATCCTTATACTCCATATCCAGCTTATATTCGCTCAGAATCAAATTGATGTCGTGGTCCCGCGTCCCTTCGGGATGGTCATTAATAATGGGGCGGAAAAACGCCACATGCTGAATGCCCGTGAGCAGCAACCGCATTACGCACAAGGCGATGGCGGACTTACCCGACTTCGCTTCCGTCGCTGTGATGTAGAGATTCTTAGACATACGTTCTTTCCTCTATATGGTGCGAATTCCCATCGGCTGAAGGTTGTGCGGCAATGGGCTCTATACGCTCGGCATTGCCACGAAGATGTATAGCGATACCATGAAACGTTCCGGTTCCATGAACTGGGCCGCCTTCTTAGTAGCATAAAGTATCAAGGTCAGACCAGGATATTTTCGTCCTATATTGCGGACTTTATCTATCTAAATGAAATTAATATATTTCAGTGAAAAAAAAGCACCCATCTGTCCGAAAAAAAATAATCCTCGTCAATTTGCGGCGCTCCAAGAACATAGCGAGCGATCTCCATACGTACTGACCGCCACCGTTTGTTTTGTTCATTACCTAACCACGCCAGATCACTACCCATTGAAATAGTTACATTTCCTCTGGGTTACTAGCCTCGTGAATACGATTCCAAAACTATCCGCACCGGTTTTGTCAACGCACCATCTGAGCAGGGTTGCGAATACAAAAACGGGAATCGCAGATCCAGGGAGGCGTAGCCCTGTGACATGTCCGCCGATAATTACTATGATCCGATCCAATTTCAACAGGTTGACTTTGTCCCATCCCGCGGCATCCGTTGTCCACGCCTCTGCGGGTACAGCGGTTTTTTCCTTCATTCCGGCAAGCCGTTGGGGCAATGGAGGCTCTCCGGCGTTCATTGACAAAAACATTACAGCCATATTCCGGAGAAACGGTTTGAGTCCGTTATAACAGACGGGAGAAGCGCCGTGAATCCTGGCCGCCCTTGACCACGCGTTTTGCATGGCATGCGGCAATACCCATAAATAAATGAATAACTCTTTGATTATAAAGAAACAATGCGTCATAAGCGCCTGTTTTTCCAAAAGGGGAGCCCAAAGGATAGTCCCGTTGACAGCCTGTATCCCTTGGGCTCCGGTTTCCGGTTTTTCACACACATCGCGGAGTAAAGAAAACGGCCACGTTACGCATGGGTTCCCAGCTTAGCCCGTCATAAATGGCCTGCGGGGGATGCTGGTTCATTAGAGCATCTCACGCTTGAAAAGCGCTAGATGCTCTTATGCATTTCCCTGGAACAATTGAAAATTGTTTCAGGGGAGAGCCTTGTTTCAAGGCGAAAATGCGCTAGCGCATTGCAACGTTACGATGAGTTGGTTTGGGGCTCCGCCCCAACCTCCGCCAAGGGGTCATCCCCCCCTGGACCCGCGTTCATCTCATATAAAATTATCAATAGAATAAAAATCTTACGCTCGTCACAGAGTTCTTGAGAATCTTGGGAACCTTCTCCAAAATGTTCGTGCGCCGCCGAAGGCGTTTCGGTTTCAAAGCCGCTATGTTCCAGGGCGGATGGACCATGAAAAGGTCTGGGCTCTTAAGCATTTACCTGAAACAATGAGATATTGTTTCAGATGCACGCCTTGCTGCAAGGCGCAGATGCGCTTAGGACCGTGATCGCGACACGACCGCCCTGCCGGCTCTCATCTGCTGGAAAGACCAGCAGAAGCGTTTCAACACGACAGATGCAGATTTTATGCCCTGAAGCCAAGGAATTTTAGACCCGACTTGCGTGTTTTTCTCCCAAGGGATAGACGCCGCCTCATTTTTCAGACATTATAGGTTCAAGAAGAGGAGCAGGGAACCACGAGGCGCCACCACCACAGCCATGGTCCTACCCTCAGACAAGATGATAATGTGCGTGTTTTTACATGTGGTCCCTCCAAAATCTGGACTTTTTTTTCTTTACAGCATATTGTTTGTGGTCATACCATACAACGAAGAGCTATTTCACTCTGACACACTTTTTGCATGTACGAGCCACAGATAAAACTATATATTTAACGTAAGGGAAACTTTTCTTCCAGAGCAGACCAGCTCCGAGTACCGCGTCCCGGCAGCGTGCCCCTCTTGGAACAGAGTCTGCCGTACAAGAGTCAGTGGAATCCAACATCGGCCTTGCGCCGGTCTGTCACCACCTAAACCCGACCATGTCCGGGTTATGATTTGGAAAGGAGATCATGCATGCCAAAAAAAATCACCATTGACGGCAACACCGCCGCCGCCTACGTGGCCTATGCCTTGAGCGACGTCGCTGCAATCTACCCCATCACGCCTTCCTCCACCATGGCGGAACTGGCAGACGACTGGGCTTCGCAGGGACGTAAAAACGTTTTCGGCCAGCTCTTGCAGATCCGTGAAATGCAGTCCGAGGCCGGCGCAGCCGGCGCCGTACACGGCTCGCTCGCAGGTGGGGCGTTGACCACGACCTTCACAGCGTCCCAGGGCCTTTTGCTCATGATCCCGAATATGTACAAAATTTCCGGCGAGCTGCTGCCCGGCGTGTTCCATGTCTCGGCGCGCGCTCTGGCCGCCCACGCCTTGTCCATTTTCGGCGACCATGCCGACATCTATGCCTGCCGCCAGACCGGATTCGGGCTGCTCTCTTCCAACTCCGTGCAGGAAGCCCACGACATGGCCCTGGCCGCCCATATCGCGGCCATTGAATCCAGCCTGCCCTTCGTGCATTTTTTCGACGGATTCCGCACCTCCCACGAAATCCAGAAGGTGGACGTGCTCGAGTACGACGAAATGGCGCCCTTGCTGAACCAGGAAAAGATCGCTGCGTTCCGCGCCCGGGCCATGAATCCCGAGCACCCCGACGTGCGCGGCACGGCCCAGAATCCGGACATCTACTTCCAGAACCGCGAAGCGGCCAATCCTTATTACATCAACCTCCCGGCCATTGTGAAACAAAGCCTGGCCAAGGTCTCCCAGGCCACCGGACGCACGTACAATCTGTTCGATTACGTGGGCGCGCCCGATGCCGAGCACGTCATCGTGGCCATGGGATCCGGCTGTGAAACCATTGAAGAAGTCGTTTCCCACCTGCAGAGCAAAGGCGAAAAAGTGGGACTGGTCAAAGTACGGCTGTACCGTCCATTCTCCAACGAAGACCTCTTGGCCGCTCTGCCCGAATCCACCAAGATCTGCACCGTGCTCGACCGCACCAAGGAACCAGGCGCCCCCGGCGAGCCCTTGTACCTCGACGTGTGCCAGGCCGCGTTCCAGTACGGCCGCAACATCAAGGTGCTCGGCGGCCGCTACGGCCTCGGGTCCAAGGAATTCTCCCCGGCCATGGTGGCTTCCGTGTACGAGAACATGAAAAAAGACGCCCCGATGCAGCACTTCACCGTGGGCATCGTGGACGACGTGACCAACACCTCGCTGCCTCCGGTCGCCGCGTTCCCGGACACGAGTCCGCAGGGCACCATCCAATGCCAGTTCTGGGGCCTCGGTTCCGACGGCACTGTGGGCGCCAACAAACAGGCCATCAAAATCATCGGCGACAACACCGACATGTTCGCCCAGGGCTATTTTGCCTACGATTCCAAAAAATCCGGCGGCATCACCATATCCCATCTGCGTTTCGGCCAGAATCCCATCAAGTCCACGTATCTGGTGAACCAGGCGGACTATATCGCCTGCCACAATCCGGCCTACGTGTACCTGTACAACATGCTTGAAGGCGCCAAAGAAGGCGGCACCTTTGTGCTCAACTGCGGCTGGACCCAGGACGAACTGGAAAGCAAGCTGCCCAACAGCATGAAGCGCGTCATTTCCGAGAAAAAGCTCGACTTTTACACGGTGGACGCCGTGAAGATCGCGGCCGAAGTCGGTTTGGGCGGCCGCATCAACATGATCATGCAGACCGTGTTCTTCAAGCTCGCCAAAGTGTTGCCTTTTGAAACGGCTGTCTCCCTGCTCAAGGCCTCCATCAAAAAGACCTACGGCAAAAAAGGCGACAAGATCGTCAATATGAACAACGCGGCCGTGGACCAGGCCACCGAAGGGCTGCATAAAATCGAAGTGCCCGCCTCCTGGGCCCAGGTCGCCCCGGAAGCCCCGGTGCAGCGCGAGGAGCCCGAATTCGTCAGCAAGGTCATGCGCCCCATGCTGGCTCAGCAAGGCGACAAGCTGCCCGTTTCGGCCTTCACCCCGGACGGCATCTTCCCCACCGCCACATCGCAGTACGAAAAACGCGGCGTGGCCATCAACGTGCCTCTCTGGATCAAGGAAAACTGCATCCAGTGCAACCAGTGCGCGTTTGTCTGCCCCCATTCCGCGCTTCTGCCCGTGCTGGCCGCGGATGAGGAACTCAAGGCCGCCCCTGCCTCGTTCGAAACCCTGGAGGCCAAGGGCAAAGGGCTCGAGGGCCTGCATTTCCGCCTTCAGGTGAACACCATGGACTGCCTGGGCTGCGGCAACTGCGCGGACATCTGCCCGGCCAAGGAAAAAGCCCTGGTCATGAAGCCCCTGGGCACGCAGAGCGAAGAGCAGGTGCCCAACTACGACTTCGCCAAGAACGTGCCTTTCAAGGACAACCTCATGCCGCGCACCACGGTCAAGGGCTCCCAGTTCCAAAAGGGGCTGCTCGAGTTCTCGGGTGCGTGCGCCGGTTGCGGCGAGACGCCCCATGTGCGCGTGCTTACGCAGCTCTTTGGCGAGCGGATGATCATCGCCAACGCCACGGGTTGCTCCTCGATTTGGGGCGCTTCCGCTCCCTCGGCTCCTTACACCACGAACAAAGAGGGCCACGGTCCCGCATGGGGCAACTCCCTTTTTGAAGATGCCGCCGAATTCGGCTACGGCATCAATCTGGGCGTCAACACCCGCCGCGCCGCCCTGGCCGACGATATGCGCCAAGCCCTGAACAACGGCGCTTCCGCGGAAATCAAACAGGCCATGCAGGCTTGGCTCGATGGCGCACAAAACGCTGAAGCCTCCAAGGAAGCCGGTGACAAGCTGAAGCAGCTCCTGGCCGGCACCACTGATCCCCTGCTGGCAAAAATCGCCGCGCAGAGCGATCTGTTCACCAAAAAATCCGTGTGGATCTTCGGCGGCGACGGTTGGGCGTACGACATCGGTTACGGAGGCCTGGACCACGTTCTGGCTTCGGGCGAAGACATCAATGTCCTGGTTATGGACACCGAGGTGTACTCCAATACCGGCGGACAGAGCTCCAAGGCCACGCCGCGCGGTTCCATGGCCAAATTCGCCGCGTCCGGAAAAAAGACCGGCAAAAAGGACATGCCGCGCATGCTCATGAGCTACGGCTACGTGTATGTCGCCACCGTGGCCATGGGCGCCAACAAGAACCAGCTCCTCAAAGCGATGGTGGAAGCGGAAAGCTATCCCGGCCCCTCCATCGTGCTCGCATACGCCCCCTGCATCAACCAGGGCATCCGCAAAGGCATGGGGCGCACGCAGGAAGAAATGCGTCTGGCCGTGGCGAGCGGTTATTGGCCGCTGTTCCGCTACGACCCCAGACTGGCCGCGCAGGGCAAGAACCCCTTCCAGCTGGATTCCAAGGCTCCCGACGGCACGTTGCAGGAATTCCTCTCCGGCGAAAACCGCTACGGCGCTTTGGAAAAGCTGCACCCCGAGGAGAGCAAACGCCTGCGCGC
Source organism: uncultured Desulfovibrionaceae bacterium (assembly GCA_964517355.1). Taxonomy (GTDB): domain Bacteria; phylum Desulfobacterota; class Desulfovibrionia; order Desulfovibrionales; family Desulfovibrionaceae; genus CAZFCK01. Next base: position 22,229 of record CAZFCK010000022.1, read on the forward strand.
GGACATCGAACGCGATGTCATGGAGCGTTGGCACATCCTGGAGTTGCTGGCCCAGGTCAATCCCTACGACAAGGAACACCAAACCATCGAGATCAAAGGCACCGCTGAAGCCGCCGAGACTTGCGACACCACCGATACTCCGGAACAGGCCCGTCCGGGTTCCGGCGCCCCGTGCGACGACGGCCGTGCCGGTAAATAATCCAGTCTGACGAATATCCGGGGGGAAACCGCAGTGCAGAAGGGTTTCCCTCCGGCCTTGCTTGCATCATACGCATCAGCTCAACACGACAGCGCATAGCGTCCTTGAAGGGCCGTCATGCGCTGTCGCATTTTCTTTTGTGGTTATTTCCTTTACTCCGAAAGTGCCTTCGGGGGGAAGACCCTCTTTCAAGAACTATCAGCCCTTGGGCGCGGTTGTATCGCGCCTTAGAGCAGTTAACGCTTGAAATGATGGCTTAACGGCGGGCAAAGCCCGCCTACAATCATTTCACGGCAAAGATTTGCAAGCAAATCTTTGCAGAGCCTTTCAACTTTTTCAAAGTTTAAATGCTCTAGGGATGAAGATAGCAGCGCTGGTTTTGCCCTCGGAAAAACAAGTCGTTCCCACATTGCGGAGTTAAGGACATAGCCACATTTTCTTTTCGAAACGAAGCTATACCGATTCCTGTTCATAGTGTCGGCGCAAGGCGCTATGAACAGGAATCGGTATTACTGTGCGAGTATGGAAGGCGAAGGCTGGTTGCCGAGGGGCAGGGCAAAGAAGAAGGCGCTGCCTTGCCCGGGCGTACTCTCCACCCAGATGCGCCCCCCGTGTTGTTCGATGATCTCTTTGCAGATGGAAAGTCCCAGGCCCGTGCCTCGGGGTTTGCCTGTGAGCTGGCAACCGGCCTGGCAAAACCGTTCGAAGATACGCTCCTGCTCGTGCGGAAGGATGCCGATGCCCGTATCACGGACACAAAAAAGCGCCTCCCGCCCCTGGTGTGTGACCTCTATGCAGACCAGACCTTGCTCCGTGAATTTCGCGGCGTTGGCCACGAGATTCACAAGCACCTGCACAATGCCCTTACGGTCGCAGCGCACGGGCGGAAGATCACGCTCCACAGAGGATGTCAGGGTCACGGGCGTGCCGGAAAACAGCAGGGACGTGGTGCAGCACACCTGATCCACAATGGCGAACATCGAGTGCTCATGCATGCTCCAGACATAGTGCTTGGACTCCAATCTGGCCAAATCGAGAACGTCAGTGATCAGCAGGGTCAGCCTGTCGCTTTCCGTGATGACGATCTCGAGATTCTGCTTGATGCGGACCGCGCGCCCCGCCAGATGCGCATCCTGCGCCGCCTTTTTATCGAACCAGCGCTGGAAATCCTTGAGAACGAGTTTTGTGAAGCCCAGAATGGAAGTCATGGGCGTGCGCAGTTCATGCGAAACCATCGAGACAAAATCTCTCATGACGCGGCTTGCGTTTTCGGCCATCTTCTGGGCCTCGCGCCTTGCCAGCTCCACCTGTTTGCGTTCCGTGACATCCGTGAGCAGGGATATGGTTGCCGGACGGCCATCCCAGGAAAAGCGGACGGCCACGATCTCCACCCAGCGCAGAGAGCCTTGTTTGTCGATGATGCGGCAATCGTACGTTTCAGGGACATCGTCGCCTGTTATACGCCGGTTGTGATATCTTGCCACCATATCGCGATCTTCGGGGTGCACGAGATCAATGTACGGCCGCTCGATGAGTTCCTGCGGCGGGTAGCCTGAAATCTGTTCGAGCCTCGGGTTGCAAAAACGCATCAGCGCGTCTTGAATCACCAGTATGCCTTCGCCGGCCTTTTCCACCAGCAGCCGGTAGTTCTCCTCGCTGGCGCGCAAGGCCTCCTCGGCTTTTTGGCGTTGCAGATTCTCGTTGTGCAGGGCTTCGTTGGCCTGCTTGAGTTCATATGTGCGTTCATCCACGAGGTGCTGCAGATTGTCCCGGAGGAGCTGCAGTTCGCGTTCAACCTTTTTCCGCACGGTCTGGTCCCGCGCTTCCACGAGGCACATCTCGATTTCATTGTCTTTGTTACGCAGAGGCTTGAAGGTGATATCCAGCACCAGGGAACCATTCGCCTCGGTGGTTTCCAGCTCGATGCGCACCACTTCTCCCGACAGAGCCTTGTAGACGGCCTTTTTAAGCTTTTCCACGTTTTGCTCGAACTGAACTTTTTCAGATTCCCGGGGGCGGGTCGACACATCCCAAAGCTTTTTCCCAAGAACGGTCGCGGCGAATTCCGGGTGGATTTTCTTGGCGGTCTGGTTCAATTCAAGCACATTGGCCAACGGGTCCAGCAGGGCGGTAAACTGGAAGGAATTGTTGAAAATGGCTTCAAAGTTCCGCCTGCTCTTTTCAAGGTCGCTCACCGCCTGCTGTACGCGATGCTGGAGCAACCTGTTCCAGACCAGGCCCGCCAAGACGATACAGAGTGCGATGGGAGCGCCCCATTCAATATACTTCCAGGAAAAAACTGCGGCAGCCTTGTTGTGCAGGTTGTGCTGAACGAACACCAGCATCTGCTCTTGCGATATCTGCGCCATGCCTCTTTCCAAAAGAGCTAGGGTCGCATGATCTCCTTCGCGCACGGCGGCGTGAACCTGAGAGACATAAAAAGGCAGGTGGGGAGCATGAACAAATTCGTGTTCCTTGCCCAGTGAGGCCAAATAATGCGTCGCGGTCAGGGTATCGGCCACGAACACGCGGATTTCACCTCTCAAGGCCGCGCCAATGAGCTTTTTATAGGTGGGATAGGCGACAAGTTCAACATTTTGCACGGATTGCCGCACTTTCTCAACGGCCAGGTCTCCCTCGACCACTCCGACGCGCCGGCCATGCAATTGTTGCACCCCGTCAACGCCAGGCATATCCCGTTTATGGTAAATGCGCGTCGAGGTGGTGAAAAACGGCATGGTAAAATCAAAGACGCTATCGCGCTGTTTACTGTAAAAAATACCGCTGACCGCGTGGGCTTTGCCCTGCCGCACGGCTTCCAGGACCTCGTTCCAGGGCAGGAGCCGATATTCGATTTCCACTCCGGTGATTTCGGACCAATAGTTCCAATAATCCACGATAAAGCCGGTGGGCCGCCCTTCTTTGTCGAAATATTCAAAGGGGGCGTAATCATCGCTGCCCGCGATGATGATTTTTTGTGGAATGTCTGCGCTCAAGGCAATTGCGGGCGCTCCCATCAAAAACAAGGTAATAAAAAGAGGGATAAGAATATGATCCATGCGCATGCCATGCCCCAAGCGTGTTCAGGAATGAGAGAGTGTACGTCAGGATGTTTGATGAAAAGTAACAAAAGGAGTGTCGAAAATAAATAGGGAAAAGAAGCCCGCGAACTGCACGCCGGAGGATTGCAATGTTATTTCGCCATAGTTCGCTTGATCACTTTGTGCAAGTCTGCTACTTCCATGGCTGCCGGCAATCCCTGCAGCAAAAGGAGAATGGCGGGGGTAACAGCCCTTGAACCTCATATTCGCGCCAATCGTCACCAACAGGGTACTCCCCTGAAGGAACCAGTCACGAAATCCATAACAGGAGCACAACACAATGGGTAAGAAAATCATTTGCATTCTTGCGGGCTTGGCTTTGGCCGTGGTTTTCACCTGTGGCGCGTCTTTTGCCCAGGAAAAGGTCTACGTCAATGGTATAGACTTCGGTTTCCCTCCCTTCGGATTTGTGGATAAAGACGGCAAACCCGCGGGATTCGACGTGGAAGCCATGGACTGGATCGCCAAGACCATGGGCTTTCAGGTGAAGCACCAACCCATGGATTGGGACGGCATCATCCCCGCCCTCAACGCGGGGAAAATCGATCTCATCGCTTCGGGTATGAGCATCACTCCAGAACGCCAGGAAATCGTGAATTTCACCAATCCTTACTACCAGGTCACTCAGGTGCTCGTAGCCCAGGACGACAAACAGGGAACTATCGAGGAGTGGTTGACCTCGGGCAAGAAGATCGGTGTGCAGCGCGGCACTGTCACGTGCAAGTACCTCGAAGATCTCAAGAAGCAAGATCCCGACAAATACAACTACGAAATCGTGCTCTACGACTCCACCGATCTCTCCATGCAGGATTTGCCCATAGGCCGCATCGATGGCTCCGGCATGGACAGCTCCATTGCCTATGAGCTTATGAAGGGAAAACCATACAAAGTGATCGGCACCTTCGACGCGGAGCCCCAGGATTACGGTTACGCCGTGCGCAAGGAAGACACGGAGCTGCTGAACACGCTCAACGAGGGTCTGAAGAAACTCATGGCGGACCCGCATTGGCAGAATTTGAAAGCCAAATACGATATCCCGTAGGCCCTGGCCTCACGGGCAGCTAATGCCGGCCCGGAGGGTTCGGGGCGCCAGGTGCATGCGGCGCCGGAACCTTCCGGGCTTTTTTGCCCCGCTCTTCATAGGCAGGGCGCTCACTCAGAACTTTTGGAGACGTACAGTGCAAGAGGCCCTGCAAGCCATCTGGGAAGCCTTACCCTACCTGCTCAACGGCACATGGTACACGTTGGGCCTGATTTGCGGCGCCATGGGGCTGGGACTGGTCCTGGGAGTCCCCCTGGCCGTGGGGCAGGTTTACGGCGCAGCGCCCCTGCGGCGCATCATCGGTTTTTATGTCTGGATATTTCGGGGCGTTCCCATTCTCGTGCAGCTGTATCTCTTTTATTTCGGTTTGCTCGCATGGCTGGGCAAATACGCTTTTTTCGCCTCGCTGCATCTGGACAGCGCCTTCGCCGCGGCGGTCATCGTGCTCGGACTGACCAGTTCCGCCTACCAATCGCAAATTTTCCGCGGCTCAATCCTTTCCTTGCCCGCAGGACAGCTCAAGGCCGCGCGCGCATTGGGAATGAGCGATTTTACGGCCATTGTGACCATCGTGCTCCCGCAGGCCCTCCGCCTTGCCATCCCGGCATGGTCCAACGAGTATTCCATTCTGCTCAAGGACTCCGCGCTGGCCTATGTTATCGGCGTGCTCGAAATCATGGCCCGCACCCGCTCCGTGGCCGCCACCACGCACCAGCCGCTGCCTTTGGCGCTCTTCGCCGGCGTGCTCTTTTTCGTGCTTACTTGGATTGGCGTGAAGACTCTGAAAACTTTGGAAAAAAAGGTCCGCATTCCGGGCTATTCGTATTAAGGACCACAACATGCCGCAAAACAGCTCCATCCTGCATGTGGACGGAATCGTCAAGACCCTTGGAGGAAACATCGTCCTGGACGGCGCGTCCATGACACTTAATAAAGGCGATCTTAAAGTTCTCATCGGACCTTCGGGCGGGGGCAAAAGCACGTTCCTGCAATGCACCAACATGCTGATCACACCGGACAAAGGACATATCTGGCTGGAAGGCGCCGAGATCAATCCGAAAAACAAAAAGGAACTCTACTCTTTTCGCCAGCAGGTGGGCATGATCTTCCAGGACTTCAACCTGTTCGATCACCTCAGCGCCTTGGAAAACGTGCGCATCGCCCTGGTCAAGGTCAAAGGCATGAGCAAAAAGGAAGCCACCGACCGCGCGGAAGCCGAGCTGGCGCGCGTGGGACTGGCCGACAAGGCAACACTCTACCCCGCCCAGCTTTCAGGCGGCCAGAAACAACGTGTTTCCGTGGCCCGCGCCCTGGCCATGGACCCGAAAGTGATGCTCCTCGACGAACCCACAAGCGCCCTGGACCCCGAACTCATAGGAGAAGTGCTCGCCGTCATCCGCGACCTGGCCACAGCGGGCATGACCATGGTCATGGCCACGCACCAGACCAGCTTTTCGGCGCAATTGGCGGACGAATTCCTTTTCATGGAACACGGCAAAATCATTGAACGGGGAACGCCGGCGGAACTGCTCGCCAAAAACGCCGATACCAGAACCAAGGCCTTTTGCGCCAAGCTTAACGAGCTTACAGGGGAAATCGCGGCATGAGCGCAGTCCTGGACTTTGTAATCAAAGATGTGGTGCCGGGACTCAACCACGGGCTTTGGACTTCGGTCCAACTCATCATCCCTTCCGCGTTGATCGGATTGTTCATGGGCGTCATTGTCGGAGCCTTGAGGGTTTACGGTCCACTGTGGCTGAAAAAAATCACGGAAGCCTATATCGCGGTCTTTCGCGGCACCCCTTTGGTGGTACAGCTTTTCTTCTGGTATTTCGCGCTGCCCTACGCCTCGTTTTGGGGATACCGCATCGTCATGGGACCAAAAACCGCCGCCATTGTCGGCTTTGCCCTTTGCAGCGCCGCATATCACTCGGAATACATCCGCGGAGGGCTGCTTTCCATAAAAAGGGGGCAGATCAAGGCCGCCCAGGCCCTTGGCATGTCGCCGTTCACCTCCGTATGCCATGTCGTGCTGCCCCAAGCCTTCAGGCGCGCCTTGCCCGGTTGCGGCAATGAAATAATCTACCTCATTAAATATTCCTCCCTGGCCTCGATCATCACCGTGAACGAACTTACCGGCGTGGGCCGGGCCATCGCCAAAAGCACCTGGAAAAACACCGAAGTCTATCTGGTGGTGGGACTCTATTATCTAGCGCTTGTCACCGTGGCCACATTGCTTTTGCGGTGGATTGAACACAGGCTTGCGGTCCCGGGCTTCGAAAGTCAGAGGTCCTAATGTCTCGGGCCCTTACGCCGCTTTCCGCAAATACGCTGCAAACGTTGCGGGAACTTTTCGGCCCAGGGCAATGCATTACCGATCCCTCATTTCTTTCCCGCATCGCGCGCAAGCACGCGGAAGGCATGGACTCAGACCGTATCGAAGCCCTCGTGTTCGCCCTGGACGCTGAACAGATCTGTTCCCTGATGCGCCTGGCGACCGAAAGACGCTTTGCCGTGACGCCCCGCAGTTCATCCGCGCATGATTCGGATTGCTCCGCCCCAATAAGGGGGGGCGTCCTCTTGTGCCTTGAACGCATGCATCGCGTTCTCGCTCTGGACGCTTCAACTATGGTGGCGGAAGCGGAACCCGGCGCAACACTCCGGGATCTGCGCCACGCCGCCGCGGCAAAGGGGTTGTTTCTCCCGCCGGATCCTGGCGGCCGCGATGAACGAAGCATAGGCGGCATGGTGGCCGCCCAGACCGTCATGTCCACACGTATCCACCGTGGCCTTCCCCGCGATTTCGTCCTGGGACTCGACGCCGTTTTGCCCAACGGCGAGTTGATGACCTCCGGCATCCACGCGCGCACGCGATCCAAGGGGTACGACCTTGAACATCTGCTGGTGGGATCGCAAGGCGCGCTGGGCATTATCACGAGAGTGGTTCTCAAGCTTATGCCGCCCCCCTCACCCGCCGGGAGCGTGGTCGCGGTTTTCGCGGACCTGGAATCCGCCATGGCCTGCGCGTCGCGCATCCTGTTGCGCGAGGGCTGCTCTTCTGTCATAAAGTTTTATGATCGCGCATGCCTGGAACTCGTTTGCGATCTGCTGCCTTTTGTCTTGCGTTCCGATACCGGGGTGGCGCTGTCAGTTGAAACCCACGATACCTACGAACCGATGAACGGACGGTTGCAACTATTGGCCGAGATCTGCCGTCAAGGCGGGGCCTCGCAAGCATTACCGGCGGAAGACGACGCCGTGCGCAGACGCCTGGACAGCGCCTGGCAGCTGATTCAGGCGCGTATCTGCGATCACGCTGTCTGCGCCGTAGTGCACGCAACCGTTCCTTTACGAAGCATCGCCGCCTTCGTTGCCGCGCTTCCTTCCCTGGAGGCGCGGCATGGGGTGCGGTCGTATGTCCGAGGCTATGCCGACATCGGAAACCTGCAATTGTTTTTCAGGGCTCCGAAAACGGAAAATACCCGCCATGTGGACTGCGCCGTGCTCGACTGTCTGCAATCCATCTTATCCCACGGAGGGAGCGTTTCCAGCGAATCCTGCGCCGGCATGGACACCATGCTTTTCCCGCACCTGGAAAGCTCCTCTCTGCATATGAAGTTGCGGCACGGCATCAAACGTCTTTTCGATCCCTTGGATCTTTTGAATCCGGGTAAACTTTTTTTCGCGCCTGCGTCTTGTGTTCCCGACACACGGCGCCCCGTTCCGGGAAAAGCGCGAACGAGCTAAGGAGTGAGGTATGCCCCTCTATGATGTGAGCCGGCGTGTGCGGCAGATTCCGCACTCCGCCACAAAGCAAATGCCTGTACTTGCCGCGAAGGTTGGCGGCTGCGTGTCCCTGGGACAGGGGGTGCCGTCTTTCCCGACCCCCGAGCACGTTGTCGATACGGTATGCGCTACCCTGCGCAGCAACCATGCCGCGGGCAAGTATTCGTTGCAGCATGGACTTCCCGAACTGCGACTCGCCGTTACGGAACAACTGCGTGCGGAAAAAGGGCTGGATATCGACCCCGAAAGCGAGATAGCCATCACGGTGGGGGCCATGGAGGCCCTGCTCATGGCGACCATGACCCTGGTGGGTCCCGGCGACGAGGTTCTCTTGCCCTCCCCCTACTATCCCTCGCACGTGGAGCAGGTGTTGTTGGCGGAAGGAACGCCTGTGGCCGTCCCCTTGAAAGGCGAAAACTGGGGGTTGAACCTGGACGCAATGGCTTCCGCCATCACGTCCCGTACCAAGATGATCATCGTCAATACGCCGCAAAATCCCACCGGCGCGGTTTTCTCCGAGCAAGAGCTGCGGGTTCTGGCGGACCTGGCCCTGGAGCACGAACTTTATGTGGTCTGCGATGACACTTACGACAGCATGGTCTACGACGGGGCGCGCTCATGGAGCATAGCATCCATCCCCGAACTCAGACCCCGGCTTATTCTCGTAAACAGCTTTTCCAAACGTTACGCGCTCACGGGATGGCGTGCCGGGTATGTGGTGGCGCCTTCCGAATTGCTGGGGGAAATGCTCAAGGTGCATGACTGCTCGGTGATTTGCGCGCCCACCCCGGCGCAGCATGCGGCATTGGCCGCGCTTACCGGACCGCAACACGTCTATGAGGAGTTCCGCGGACTCCTGGAAAAACGCCGGGATCTACTCTGCCGGGGGCTCGACTCCCTTGCGCCGTTGTTCTCTTACGTCCGTCCCCAGGGATCATTCTACATCATGGCGCGTTGCGACAGCTGCCTGCCGGACTCGCGTGAACTGGCCACACGGCTTGTCCGTGAGGCGCGGGTGGTGACCATTCCCGGCGGGACCTTCGGCCCGGGCGGAGAACGTCATCTGCGCCTTTCCTTTGGCGGGGCGGAGCAGGAAATAAACGACGCCATAGCGCGCATACGCGAGTGGGCCCTGCGCGAGGGGTACGCGCTGCACGGATGAAAGTCCTGCGCCGCTTGATGCCATGAGCGCATTTTCTCCTTGAAACAAAGCGCGGTTCCTTGGCGCGAGTAGAGAGTTCAACATATGAAAAGTACAGGAAAAGTGTCTTTTCAAGCCTTGCAGGCTCCGTGAGGCAACGGACATATTCGCTTGCTTTGTCCGTACAATCAGTTATACAAATTGATATAGACTTTTTATTGTTGATATCCTTTAGAGCATTTAAACTTCGAAAAAGTTGAAAGGCTCGGCAAAGATTTGCTTGTAACTCTTTGCAGCGAAATAATTGCAAGCGGGCAACCTTCTCTCGTTCACTCTTTGAGGACACGACGAGAACCGCATAGGGGGGAGCCGGAGGCAGGGCCGGCTTCCCCGCCCTATCCGCCGCCTTTCACGATAAAATGGCGATTCCCTCTCCTTGACAGCCCCCTTGGCCGGGCGTATTTTCTATTTCAGGAAAAATCTTTTTGAAAAGCCAAACCTGCCGCGAGGCGGGGGCGGAAAGCCACGGATCTTGGCCAGATGTCCAAGATGGCCGGGTTGCCGAAGAGATTTGAATTTATCTTTGCAATCCTCCGTAATACGCACATCCGGCTTTCTTTTCCCCTCCGCAAGGATTTTCGTACGACTGCCCCTATCACGGCGGCGCCACGTGGCCGATACGGCAGTAGTGACGACACGTACAAAAGGCTTGTGCATCCCGAGCAAGGAGCGAGTTATGAAGGTCGTTGAAGGCCAATTGAAATTTTTGGAAATGGTGAGCGATTTGTCTTCCCTCAGCCACAGCGTCGCCTCGCAAAGCCTGCGGGAATTCATCGCCATGCAGCAGGAGCAGCAAGCCTTTACTCCCGATGTGCTGCCTTCGCGCATTGATGTGAAGACCACTATTGAAGCGGAAACAGGCAAGGTCATCAATTACAAGAGTTGAGGACGCTTCCGCCGGCCCCGGCAAATCCTTGATCTCCCCCGAAGGATGAGACCGTTTTCGGGATTGCTTTACCAAGTGCGCGTTCGCCTTTCCGGACATGAAAAAAATATTAAAAATCGAAAAAAGTTCTTTACAAGCCCAGTCGAGTTGGATATACATCTCCTTCTGAGGCCGAAGTGGTGGAATTGGTAGACACGCTAGGTTCAGGGTCTAGTGCGGGTTTCCGCGTGGGAGTTCGACTCTCCCCTTCGGCACCACCGAACATAAGACCACCCCGCTGGTCAAAAAAGGCCGCTGCAAACGCAGCGGCCTTTTTGTTTGCATCTCCGGCAAACCTGCTGCCCCGAAATCCCGTTTCCCGTTCATGGAGTCGGCGCAAAGCACCCCTTTCCGCAGGCAGGAGGGCTTTTGCGGCTCGGGACAATACAAGATCCATTTACCATCATGAAATCGAAGTATTGGAATGGTGATCCTGGGGGAGATCCTTTTTCTATAATTTCAGCCAGTGGGCGCGATCGTATCGCGCCTTGGGCCCGTAGGCGCGGTCGTACCGCCTTGGGGAAGAAGAGAGCAGCGCTGGTTTACCCCCTGAAAATCACCAGTACATAAACTAGCGCATTTTCGCCTTGAAACAAGGCTCTCCCCTGAAACAATTTCCAATTGTTCCAGGGAAATGCATAAGAGCATCTAGCGCTTTTCAAGCGTGAGATGCTCTAGGGCCTGCTTCTTAAAAATAACGCTTCGGGAAGACCATTCCGCAAAAAAACAAAAATAATCAACGGATAGATTTTAGCTTCTTAAAATTAAGAAGTTTGGGAAAGGAAGAGCGCGAGAGGCAGACGCGCTCATCCCACCATGCGGTTCCGCGGAAGGCGTCTTCAGTCAGCAATGCCGCGCAGGCCCCCATAATCACCGAGAAAAATAATCCCTACCAAAATTATTCTGCTATTATAATCCACTGCGAATAGCATCTTTGCAAGGTCTTCCGCATTGGGCCTTGCACATTTGATTGCTACAGGCTATTAGTTTCGAGTTAATTTTGTTCAACATAAAAAAAAGCGGTGCCAACCGCTCAGTCGGGAGAGTGCGATGACCAAAACGGACCTGATCGGCATTATTCAACTCAAGGCTGGTCTGGAGACCAAAGCAGCGGCCGGCAAAGCTTTGGATGCCACCCTGGAGGCTATTGTCGATGCTCTTGCGCAAGACGAGACCATCACCCTCGTAGGGTTCGGCACCTTCAAGGCAAGCGAACGCGCAGCTCGCACAGGGCGCAATCCCCGCACCGGCGAAGAGATCCAAATCCCCGCCGCCAAGACTGTGAAATTCGCTCCCGGCAAAGGGCTCAAGGACGCAGTAAACTAATCTGCCATAGTATGCTGAAGCGCTCCCAACGGCCTTGCCGCCGACGGAGCGCTTCAGCTTTGTCTTTCCTCGCCTTCCCTTTCTCGAGCGCTTCGTGCATTGCGCGGAGTTTGTTTTTTTATTTCCGCCTATTTTCTTACTGCATGCGTTCCATGTCTCGCTCCGCGAAGATGGAGAGCATGTGGAATTGTTTCCGAGATGGGCTGCGCTGGAGCGTGGACCCCAAATAACGAAATGATAATTATCCGGGGGGAGCACCTGTTATCAGCAAGGCTCCCCCCCGGAAGGCTTTCAACTGAGCAATAATACCGTTTCCTGTTCATAGTGTCGGCGCAAGGAATCCCTTTCTACATTACTGGAGGAATTTCCAAGCTTCCAACGATGCCAGAAGCAATATGGTATACGGTGATATTATGAAATTTAAAGTTTCCTATGTGGCTCCTTGTCAAGCGAAATAGCCTTTATTTCAAATTACGCGATCGTCAATGCCTTAAC
>CAZFCK010000023.1:0-33411 GCA_964517355.1 uncultured Desulfovibrionaceae bacterium
TTTCGCCTTGAAACAAGGCTCTCCCCTGAAACAATTTCCAATTGTTCCAGGGAACTGCATAAGAGCATCTAGCGCTTTTCAAGCGTGAGATGCTCTAAAAGAAAAAAGAATAACGTCGCGGGCTTTCGCGCCCGCACGACGACCAGGGGAGGCCCCTGGACGCCGGTATAACGACTTTGCCATGTTTATTTTTTTTCTACAAATTTGGTGTGTTATCGTACGCGCTTAACTCGAAACGTTGAAATTTTTACTTCAAGCCAGTCAAAAGGTTCTTAAGCCGCCGGAGGCATTCCTGTCCCCAAGTAAAGACGCTCTAACCGCATTTGGTGAAGCCGCAGGCCTTGCAGATATTGCAACCTTCTTCGAAAATCAATTCGCCCCCGCATTCCGGACAGAGGTTGCGGTCCAGGCCGTTGCCGGGTTTGGAGGTCAGTCCGCCCTTGATATAGCGGCGTTCAAGCACCCAGGCGATGGCGTCCGGTATGGAGAGCAACAGCCCCTTTTTCTGGAACACGGGGTGTTCCCCGCCAATGCCTTTGATCTGGCTGACCACGTCCACCACGTCGATGCCCGACCGCAGAGCCAGGGACACCAGGCGGCCTATGGCCTCGGCCTTGGCCGTGATGGAACGCCCCGACTTGCCGATGGTGGCGAAGACCTCGAAGGGGCGTCCGTCCACTTCGTTCACGGTGAGGTACAGTACGCCGAGCCCGGTGTTGATCTTTTGCGTAAAACCGTAGGTCACGTCCGGGCGTTCGCGCACGGTCCGCACGGGGGCGGCGGGGGGCTGGTCGGCGGTCTGCTGCCCCTTTTCTCCGGTGCAGAGCACCTGCGCGCTCTTGCAGCCGTCGCGGTAGACGGTGACGCCCTTGCATCCTTGTTCGTACGCCATCCAATAAATGGAGTGGATGTCTTCCTGAGTGGCGCTGTGGGGCAGGTTCACGGTTTTGGAGACGGCGTTGTCCGTGTGTAGCTGGAACGCGGCCTGCATTTTCAGATGCCATACCGGTTCGATGTCCATGGCCGTGACAAAAATCCGGCGCAGTTGCTCGGGGAGGTAGTCGCTATTGTGTATGGAGCCCTTTTTGGCGACTTCTTCCATGAGGCCGCGGCTGTAACAATCGGCTTCCTTGAGCGCGGTTTCGAAATGGGCGTTGATTTCGACCAGCTTGTCGCCGTCCATGACGTTGCGGGAAAAGCATAGGGCGAAAAGCGGTTCCACGCCGGATGAACAGCCCGCGAGAATGGAAAGCGTACCGGTTGGGGCGATGGTCGTGGTGGTGGCGTTGCGGTAGGGGCCGAGGTTGCGTTTCCCGAACGTGGAGGCCGCATAGGCCGGAAACGGGCCGCGTTCCTTGGCCAGCGTTTTGGAAGCGCTTTTGCTTTCGCCCTGCAGAAAGGCCATGAGCTTTTCGCCCAGGTTCAGGGCTTCGTGGCTGTCGTAAGGGATGTGCAACTGGTAGAGCAGGTCGGCCCAGCCCATGAGTCCCAGTCCGATTTTCCGGTTCTCGCGCACTTTCTCCTCGATAGCCTCCAAAGGGTACCGGGAGGCGTCGATGACGTTGTCCAAAAAGCGCACGCAGAGGTGGATGGTCTCTTTAAGGCCCTCCCAGTCCAGTTCGCGGCGTTGAGGGTCGAAAAAGGCGCTCACGTTGATGGAGCCCAGGTTGCAGGCTTCGTAGGGCAGGAGCGGCTGCTCCCCGCAGGGGTTGGTGCTTTCGATTTCCCCCTGTTCGGGCGTGGGGTTGTCCTTGTTGATGCGGTCCAGAAAGATGATGCCGGGATCGCCGCTTTCCCAGGCTTTTTGCACGAGCAGTTCAAAGACCTCTCTGGCCTTGAGCTGGCCCGTGACCTGGCCCGAGTGCGGGGCCACCAGATCATAGGGCGCGTTGTTTTCCACGGCTTTCATGAACTCCTCAGTGAGCCCCACGGAGAGATTGAAGTTGTTCAATTCTCCATCGCGTTCTTTTGCGCGGATGAATTCAAGGATGTCGGGGTGGTCCACGCGCAGGATGCCCATGTTCGCCCCCCGGCGGGTGCCGCCCTGTTTGATCTGTTCCGTGGCGGTGTTGAAGATGCGCAAAAATGACAAGGGACCGGAGGCCACGCCCCCCGTGGACCCCACCCTGCTCGCCTTGGGGCGCAGTCTGGAAAAGGAGAAGCCCGTGCCGCCGCCGGATTTGTGGATGAGGGCGGCGTATTTCACGGCGTTGAAAATTTCCTCGATGGAATCCCCCACAGGGAGCACGAAGCATGCGGCCAATTGTCCCAATTCCGTACCGGCGTTCATGAGCGTGGGGGAATTGGGCAGGAACCGGAACGTGGTCATCAGCGTGTAGAACCGGGCGGCGAGTTCGTCCACGCCGAACGGTGAGTTTTCGTATTTGGCTTCCTCCGCGGCTATGCTGTAGGCGACGCGCCAGAACAACTCGCGGGGTGTTTCCGTGAGTTGTCCTTCAAGGTCTTTGCGCTGGTAGCGTTTGGCGAGCACGAGCGCGGCGTTGGGGGAGAGCTGCACGTCGGGGATCGACGCGGGAATAGGCGGAATGTGCATTGTGAACCTCTGCATTGCCGCGTTGGCGGCATCATAATTGGATTTGCTCAGCCGCATGCGCTCACGGCATGTCGGCAATTGAAGGACAGGCAGAGTATGACAAGGAGACGGAAAAGTGAAGCCTGGGACGTCAGTTCATGGAAAACTTGTCACAACAGGTTTGGATCACGAGGGATTCAGAACCAAAATAAAATCCCAGACGTCTTCTTCATAATTCTTTTTCACGTCAAAGCCCACAGCCTCCGCGAGTCCGGCCATGCCTTGGTTGGAAAGCAAGGCCTGGCCGATGATGCGGTTGGTGCCGCGGGAGCGGCAATAGCGGATGATTTTTTCCATGAGCATGCGTCCCAAACCCAGGCGTTTGAAATCCGTGCGCACGAGAATGGCGAATTCCGCGGCGTAGTTTTCCGGGTCCGTCATGGCGCGCACCACGCCCAGGGTTCTTTCGACGCCGTCGTCGTCCTCGCCTTTCGCGATCAGCGCCATTTCGCGGTCATAGTCGATCTGGGTGAGTTTTTGCATCTCACTGCGCGGCAGTTCGCCGATATTGCCGAAAAAGCGGTAACGTTTGTCTTCGGCTGAAACATGCTCCAGGAACTCATAGTGATCCGGTTCATCCTCCGGACGGATGGGGCGCAGCAACACTTTGCGGCCGTCCTTGAGCTGAGCGCATTCCTCGAGCTCCTTGGGATAGGGGCGGATGGAAAGCTGGTCGGCGCCGCTGACTTCCGCCTTGGCCACGTTTATCTGCACGTCCACCGCGAGCACGCCTTTGTCGTCGGCGTACAGGGGGTTTATTTCAAGTTCGAAAATTTCGGGAATATCGATGACCAACTGCGCCACCTTGATCAGGCTCAGGCACAGCATGTCCATGTCGGCGGCCGGGTGGTCGCGGAAACCCTGGAGCAGGGGGTAGACCTTGGTGCGCGAGATGAGTTCCTGCGCCAGGTGCATGTTCAACGGAGGCAGACCCACGGCGTGGTCCGCCAGCACTTCGGCCAGGCTGCCGCCCTGGCCGAAGCGGATCGTGGGGCCGAAGACGGGGTCGGTGACGATCTCCACGGCCAGCTCATGAGCGCCGACGCGGCGCATCATCCGTTGCACGGTGAACCCCTGGATGCGGGCGTCGGGCCTGGCCGAGCGGACGCGCTGCAGAATCTGCCGGGCCGCCAGGCGGACGCCGTCGTCGTTTTGCAGGTCCAGGGCCACGCCGCCGGCCAGGGATTTGCGCTGGATGTCGTGGGAGAGGATTTTCAGGGCCACGGGATAGCCCAGTTCCTGGGCCGCTTCCACGCAGCCTTCCACGCCGTCCAGATCGCTGACGAGGCGTGCGTCGACAATGGGAATCTCGTAGGCCGCCAGCACCTCTTTTGCCTCGATTTCAGTGAGCATGAGCCGTTCCTGCTCCAGGGCCTTGAGCACGATCTGCCGTGCGGAAAAGGAATCCGGCGCGAAATCCTCGGGCAACGACGGCGGCGTTTCAACGAGGAGTTCCTGGTTACGCCGGTATTGCACCATGTTTAAAAAGCCCCTGATGGCTTTTTCCGGCGTGAAATATGTGGGGATGCCGGCGGCGGCGAAAACGGTGCGGGCCTCTTCCGCGTCCTCGATGCCCATGAAGCTGGTCAGAATGTTGCGCTTGGTTTTTTTGGCCGCCCGCGCCACCGCCTCGGCCACCTCTTTGCTGCTGACCGTCGCGGTGGGCACGTGCATCACCAGTATGGCGTCCACGCCCTTGTCTTTGATCAGGACCTTGATGGCGGCCTCATAGAGTTCCGGAGCAACAATGCTTTTTATGACCAAAGGGTTCCAGTAAGAAAAAATATTCCCCAGTTCCTTTTCCAGGGCCTGCCTGCTGTCGTCGGAGAGTTGGGCGAGCACGCCCCCGCCGCGTATGAGTTCGTCCGTGGCCAGAAAACCGGGGCTGCCGCCGTTGGTCAGGATGGCCAGACGGTCGCCGTTCAGGGGGCGCGTGCGGGCCAGGGTCTCCACGGTGTCGAACAAGGTGTCCACGTCGAAAACGCGCAACATGCCCGCGCGGCGGAACGCGGCGTCGTAGACTTCGTCCGCGCCCAAAAGTGCGCCGGAATGGGCGGCCGCGGCGGCCGCTCCTTCCAGGGAACGTCCGGCCTTGATCACCAACAGGGGTTTGTTGCGCGAAAGCGCCCGTGCGGCGGACATGAAGAGCCGTGCGTACTTGATGGTTTCAATGTACATGAGCACGGCCCTGGTGTGCGGGTCGCCGTTGAGATAGTCGAGCACGTTGCCGAGGTTGATGTCCACGCGATCGCCCAGGGAGATGAAGTGGGAAAAACCGATGCGCATGGAGCCGGCCCAGTCCAGCACCGAGGTGAACAGGGAATCGGATTGGGAGACAAAGGCCACTTTGCCCGGCAGCGCGTCGCGATGGGCCAAGCTGGCGTTGAGCCCCACGGTTGGGGAAATGAAGCCCAGGCAGTTTGGGCCGAGTATCCGGATGCCGTGTTGCCGTGCGACGGCGAGGAGCGCTTTATGGCGTTTCTGGCGCAGGGCGGCGTCGCTGCGGAAGTGCCCCCTGCTGAGCAGAAGCACGGCGTGGTTGCCGCGCTTGCCGAGTTCGTCCAGGTAGGTAGGGATGGTATCCGCCGGGGAACAGATCACGGCAAGGTCGGGAGTCAGGGGCAGTGTGTCCACGCTGCGGTAACTCTCGATACCCATGATCACTTCCTGCTCCTCGTTGAGGGGCATGACCGGTCCCAGGAATTTCCCCTGGGTCAGGTTGCGCATGATCACGTTGCCCGGTTCTTGCGGATCGTTGGATGCGCCAATCACCGCCACGGAAGTGGGGCGGAAGAGTTGCTGCAAATTCTCGGCTGTCACCATAACCCCTTGTAGAAGTTGTTTCCGGCCGCACGCGGACCTGAAGCTACAACTTATGCATTTGGGGTTTGGTTATCTCCGTCTGTCAGGCGGAAGTCAATGCCTAAATAACCCCTGCCGGACGGGGCGTTGCGGCGGCAAAGGAGGCCCCGCGGGGTTCGCGGATCCCCCCTTTGCCCTTCGTGGGGTCGGAAAAAGGTGCTGCATGGTCCTGAGGCCTCGCGATGCGTCACGCGGTTTTCGAAAGGCGTCGCTGCATCGTCTTTTTCGCGCTCTCGAACTGCACCGCCGTGCCGTAGCAGGAGAAGAATTTACTCCCGTCGGGATGAAAAGCCACATTTTCCTGATATCCGATAATGGCCTGGGCGCCTTTGTTGATGGCCCTGGCCGTCATCCCGAAGAAGGCTTCTTCGGAATCGTAGCCTCTGCACGCCACAAGGCCGAGAACTTTTTCCACGAATTTGCCTTCGATGTTTTGCGTCGTGACAACGGGAAAACGGCCTGTGGTAAAAAGTTCCTTGATGCGGGCCATCTCTTCGCTTTGCGCGGAATCGCGACGTTTTCCTTTTTTTTCGCCGTGGTTCATAAGGAACAGCATGTCAACACCTCTCTGCACGGGGTTTCGGGAAGATTTGCCTATGAACCATGCAAAAAGATTGCCAAGCTCCGTATGACAAGGGTCCAGGGGGCAACGCTGAAGAAATGCGGCCTTGTGCGACAAAAAAGCGACGCCCATCCGGGAAATTCCGTTATCCCCCTAAGTAGACAGGAAGAGGCGTAATTGGGTATATGGCGCTAAAAATATGAAAAAAAGTTTTGGATTTTTCGTAAAACGTCACGGAGACTGCGGAATGCGGCGGAGACCATGAACATGCATGAATGGCGGAATCAGCCGGTCAGCGAATTGTTGCGCCAGCTTGGACAGTTGCGTGGCAAAATCGCCGACTTGGAAAATGAGCTGCAAAGGAGGTTCGGCAGCCAGGAACACGTGGCGGAAAGGGCTGTCGAGCAGTCGCGCCTCATGCGCCTGCTCATGGAAAAAAGCAGCGAGGGATTGGTCGTGGTGGACCAGGACACCAGGACGATTATGTACGTCAACATGGCGGCTTGCGCGCTCTTTGGCCGCGATGAACAAGCGCTGGTGGGAGAACCCTTCAGCTTCGGGATGTTCGGCGACTCCCTCGCCGACATCGATCTTTACCGGGAAGAGGACGTGCTCAAAAGCGAGATGCGTTCCCTGCCCGTACAATGGGAAGGACGCAAAGCCTGGCTTGTCCATGTGCACGACCTGACCAAACGCACGGTTCTGGGATTGCATGAACTCGCCTTGAAATATCGCAAAGAGCTTCTGGAGGCGCAAAGAGAGAAACACAAGATAGTGGCTTTTATCCATTCCCTCCCTGAAGTCGTGTTTCGCCTGGATTCCAGAAAAAAGTTCGTATTCGTCAACAATGCGGTGAAAAAGTACGGTTATTCCCCAGAGGAGCTGCTCGGCGCCAGCCTGTTCAGCGTCGTGCATCCCGAGGACCGCGGCTGGCTGCGCTCCTATCTGAAATACAATCTCGCCGGGTGTATGGAATTGCGCGTGCTGCATAAGGCGCACAACACTTCCGGCGTTCAGAGCCCCGCCCGGAAAAAGGAAAAACCCTATTCTGTGTTCATTGTGGATGCCGAGGCGATTCACGATGGCGCGGATGCTGAAGAGACCAGGATTTTCGGAGTTCGCGGCATCGGCCGGGACATAACGGCTCTCAAGCGTGCGCAGTCCGAAGTGGCTTCGGCTGAGGATCGCTTGCGATTTTTCTATGACGCCGTGCCCGGCTACGTCCATTCCGTGGACAAGGATTTTCGAATCCTGGACGTCAGCGAGTCGTTTTTAAAGGCTTTGGGGGTGAAGGAAACCTCCAGGCTTCGGGGTCGTCACTGCTATCAAGTGTATCACGGGCGCGAGAATCCATGCCCCGAGTGCCTTGTGCGAGAGGTTTTCGCCACGGGAACGGCGCAAACAAGATATTCCACGCGGTTCGATCCCCGGTTCGACTGGATTTATTCGAAAAGCCAGGCGGTTCCACTTTTCAACGCCGTCGGAGAACTGACGGGGGCGTTGGAAATCATTCTGGATGTCTCGGATGAACGGTGCGATGAACAGTGTTTGCGCCAGACACGCAAGCAAGCGATGATCCTCATGCGATTCGCCAAGCGGTTGCTGTCGCGGCATACCTTTGAGGAGGTGGCCTTGCTGACGCTGGAGACGGCCGGATATTTGACCGACAGCACGAGCGGCATTTTCGGCTTCAAAAATCCTGATACGCAGAAATTCACAAGTTACGTGTGTACACCGCTAAAAAAGGGCGTGTGCGACTGCGCCGACAACCGCTGGGGGCGTGAAGCCGTCAAGGGCCTGTACTCCGTGTTGGAACGGGCCGGCGAATCCATTATGTCGAACGCGCCTGCCAAGGATAATCGATTCAAGGGAGCGCGGCCAGGGCGTATCTTTGTTGATCGTTTGGCGGTGGCCCCTATTTTTGCTTCCAGGCATAAGATTTTCGGGTGCGTGGGGCTGTGCAACGCGCCCCGGAATTATGTCAGGGATGATCTGGAACTGTTGGAACGTATTGCCGATATCTGCGGGGCGGCCATGAAGAGGGTCATGTACGAACAGACCCTCGCCACATCAATAAGCCCTACCGTGCCTGCCGGACAAGGGCGGGGGCAGTGCGCGGAATCGATGCTCCACGAGGCGCATGCCCGGTACGACGGCATTTCCGAATGACCCTGGGGCGCGCACGAATATGGACGCGCGATGAATCTGGCGGTCGCTTCAGACGTGCGCGCCGCGCACTCGGCCCATGGAAATGAGGCCGCATTGCTGAATCGATATGGTTCGCGGCTCCGCCACGGCGTTTGTTTACCCCTGGAACAAAGAGCGCCAGGGCTTCTTTCGGTTCACGCCGACACCGCAGCGCAAACAACGGCCGTGGCGTTCCGTTCTTTTCTTCAGCCGGCAAGCCGTGTTTACGTGCGGCCCATGACGTAGTATAGTGTGACATGCTCTAAAGATCGCATTCTCTTTATCGACATCAAAGGTGTGTTTCGTACAAAAAAGAGGTATAGTTCGGGGGGGGGCGGCCTTTTGACGGGAGGCGCCCCCGCGTGTCTCTTTTTTTGCGACATGACATCGTAATTATCAGCCGGAGAGCGTCAAGCGGCTTGCCGCTTCGGCGCAATATCCGTTTGAAACTGGGGGCGAGGCGAAGTTGCGCGTTTTCGTCTTGAGGCAAGATTCTTCTTTTTGAATAATTTTCCATTGTTGCAGAGAGATGCATATAGGCATCAAGCTATCTTCAAGTTTAGGACGCACTGACCGGGCATGCTTTTCGGAGTTGTTTTTTTGCAGCCGGCCTTCGTCATTGAGGCATGTCCAGGAATAAAATTCTTTTGGAGACGGGCAAGGTGCGCTACATTGGTGTGGAGCATGATCGAAGTCTGGCGATATTCACTCATATCTGGATATAATTGTGGGGTTTTTTGCTTCTTTTCGGGGTGCAACGCCCCGGTGGCGTCCCAATGACGTATTGTGATTGTTGACAATATCTGATGGGGAGCGCGAAGGAGGAAACCTTTATCAGGTTTCACATTCGCACCGTAAGTTGTTCACAACCAAGACTGTTATGCGGTGGTAAGATGAAAGATCTTCGCCTTGGTCTGGACGCCGGCTCGGTGAGCGTGAAATGTGTGGTCGCGAACGCCGCCGGCGCAGTGATGGACAGTCGGTATCGACGGCACAAGGGACGGCCCTTGCAGACCGCCCTGTATTTGCTGGAAGCAATCATCCGCGAATGGGGGCCGATGCCGGCCACGGTCACCGGCACCTCGGGAAAACGCATCTCCAAAGTGCTGGGAGTGCCCCATGTCAATGAGTTGATGGCCCTGGCCCGGGCCGTGAACAAAGAATATCCTGACGTCAGGACCATTATGGAGATGGGTGGCGAAGACGCCAAACTCATTATAGTGGAAGACGGCGTTGTTAAGGATTTCGCCCTCAATTCGGTATGCGCCGCGGGCACCGGTTCCTTTTTGGATCAACAGGCCGAACGCATGCGGCTGGATATCGAATCCTTTGCCTCGCTTGCCCTGGAAAGCCGCACGCCTCCACGCATTGCAGGGCGGTGCAGCGTGTTCGCCAAGTCGGACATGATCCATTTGCAGCAGATCGCCACTCCCTTGGAAGACATTGTGGCCGGGTTGTGTTTCGCGGTGGCGCGCAATTTCAGGGGGTCCATAGTGCGCACGCGGGAAGTGCTCCCCAAGGCGGCCTTTCTCGGAGGCGTGGCGCTGAATCAAGGCGTTGTGCGCGCTTTTCGCGAGGTATTCGCCCTGGACCATTTGCTGGTGCCTGATCCGCCCACGTTGATGAGCGCTTTGGGCGCGGCGTTGCATGCCCGTGAGAAGGGCGGGGCGCTTCTCGACGCCGTCCGCCTGACCCTGGCGGCTCAAGCCACGAACGGCGGCATTGCCGCGTCGCGGCTCGGCAGGTTGATAGCCCCGGGCGATGACTTTTTGCAGCGTCACGAACGGGAGCGCTGCGCGGGCAATGACACGCCGGCAGAGCGTCTCAATGACGGGGCGTCCGTGTATCTGGGCATCGATATCGGTTCCATCAGCACGTGTCTGGCCGTGGTGGACGCCCAAGGCGAACTTGTGACCAAGCGTTATCTACGCACCGCCAGCCGCCCCATCGAGGCCGTGCGGCAGGGGTTCGCCGGCATACAGGAAGAGCTTGACGGGGGCGTGCGCGTGCGCGGTGTGGGCACCACAGGATCGGGGCGCTACATGATCGGAGATTTGGTGGGCGCGGATCTGGTCAAAAACGAGATAACGGCCCAGGCGCGTGGCGCCGTGAGTCTGGACGCCTTGGAAGGCGGTGGCGGCGTTGATACGGTTTTTGAGATAGGCGGCCAGGATTCCAAGTATATTTGTTTGCAAGACGGCGTGATCGTGGATTTTGAAATGAACAAGGCCTGCGCCGCGGGCACGGGCTCTTTTCTTGAGGAACAGGCCGAAAAGCTGGCCGTATCCGTGAAAGAGGAGTTCGCTGGACTGGCGTTGGAAGCCGTTGCGCCGTGCTCGTTGGGCGAACGCTGCACCGTGTTCATGGAAAATTCCCTGATGAGCGCTTTGCAGCAGGGAGCGGGCAAGGACGATCTGCTGGCTGGGTTGTCCTATTCCATCGTGGAGAACTATATCAACCGCGTGGTGGCCGGGCGCCCCATCGGGGATAAGATTTTTTTCCAGGGCGGCACGGCCTGCAACAGGGCCGTGGTCGCGGCCTTTGAAAAATATTTGGGCAAGAAGATCCGGGTGCCCCGTCATACGGACGTTTCCGGCGCCATAGGCATGGCCCTGCTGGCCCGTGAGCATATGAACGTTGCGGGGCGGGAGGAGACGCGCTTCAAGGGCTTCGATGTCGCCCGCCGGGAATATGAGCAAAGTTCCTTTGAATGCAAGGGGTGCGACAATCGCTGTGAGATAAACCGGGTACGCTTCCTGGGCGAAAAAGATTTCCTTTATTACGGGGGGCGTTGCGAAAAATACGACATCCGGCGGCAGGCGGGAGGTCATTTGCCCGATCTTTTCGCCCTGCGCGAGGAGTCCTTGGAGCGCGCCCATCTGGAACGCGCCGAAGCCTTCGCCGCGTCCGGCCGGCCGGCGCGCCTGGGCGTGCTGGGCCTGCCCCGCGTGTTTTTCATGCACGAGTATCTGCCGTATTACGCCACCTTGCTGTGGGAACTAGGATTTGAGGTGGCGCTTTCTCCGCGCACGGATCACAAGGTCGCCACCCTTGGCGTACAGGCAACGTTGGCGGACACCTGCTTCCCGGTGAAAGCCGCGCTGGGGCATGTGCGTTCCTTGCTGCAACGAGGCGTCACACGGCTTTTTGTACCAAGTTTCGTGAATATGGCGCGTCCGGGAGACGACATGGCCTCTTCCCTGGCCTGCCCCTTGACGCAGAGCTTTCCGTACCAGGTGCGCCAAGCCTTTGCGCAAGCCGAGGTCCTGGCCCCGGTCATACAGGTCAGGGACGGGCATTTCGCGGTCTTCACGCGGCTGTTGACGTCGCTGGCGCCTTTGGGCGTGCGTCCGTGGCAGTTGTGGAGCGCCATGAAGACCGCGGCCGAGGTCCAGCGCCGGCATGAAGACGCCCTGAAGGAGCACGGGCGGCGCGTGTTGGCCGAAGGCGGCAGCCTGGGCGTGGAGCGGGTGCTTGTGGTCATCGGCAGGAGCTACAACGCCATGGATTCGGGCATGAACCTGGGGATTCCGCGCAAGCTGGCCACGCTCAACGCCCTGGCGGTGCCCATGGACATGCTGCCCCATGATTTACAGGGACAGGTGAACAGGGACTGGCCCGAAATGTATTGGCGCTCCGGGCAGCGGATGCTGCACGCCGCGCGTGTGGTGCGGCGTGACCCGGGTTTGCACGCCCTGGTTATCGGCAGTTTTTCCTGCGGACCGGATTCCTTTATCCTGCCTTACTTGCAGCGGGAAATGGCCGGCGAGCCTTTTCTGCACATAGAAATCGACGAACACAGTGCCGATGCCGGGGTCATCACCCGCTGCGAGGCGTATTTGGACAGCCTGGCCATGCGCGAACAGCGCGAGGTGGTCGCCAAGGCGGCCGCTCAAGAGGTGCGCCCCCTGGCGCATATCGTGCGCCGCGGCAAGCGCAGGATTTATATTCCGCGCATGGGTGATCAGGCCTTCGGCATGCAGGCGGCGTTCTCGTCCTGCGGCGTGGAGGCTGAAGTCATGCCGCCCACGGACGATAAAGCCATGGACGAGGCGCGGCGTTTCGTGAGCGGCAAGGAATGCTATCCGTTTGCCGTGACCACGGCGGACATGCTCAAGGTTGTGCAGGCGCCGGGATTCCGTCCTGAAAAGAGCGCCTTTTTCATGCCCTCGGGCAATGGGCCGTGCCGTTTCGGCCAATACAACCTGTTGCAAAAGATGATCCTTGAGCGCGCGGGCTATCCGGACGTGCCCATCCTCTCTCCCATGCAGGACAGCGCCATGTACGCGGAATTCGCGGATTTGAGCGGAGGGGATTTCGCGCGCGTCTGTTGGATTGGTGTCGTGGCCTTTGATCATTTGCTCAAATGCCTGCACGCCACACGCCCCTATGAACAGACTCCTGGGGCCGCGGACGCCTTGTACCGCGACGCGCTGGAACGGGTTCCCGGTTATTTTTCAGGCGATTTCGACACATTGCTCGAGGTGCTTTCGCGTTACGGCCGGGAATTCGCTTCGCTGCGCGTGGTGCGGGAGCCCAAGCCGCGTATTGGCATTGTTGGAGAGATTTTTGTGCGCACCAATGCCTATTCCAATGAAAATCTGGTGCGGGCCGTTGAAAAACATGGGGGCGAGGCCTGGCTGGCGTCAGTGGACGAATGGGTGTACTATGTGAACTGGTGCGCGACACGCAGCGCCGTGAAACGCTTTGAAGTGCCGCGCCTGCTGCAGGTGGCGCTTCAGGATCGGCTGCAACGCCGCATGGCGCACAGGATTGAGGCGAGCATGAACGGGGCGTTGCTCGACGGGAGCGATCCCAATACCCGGACCTTGTTGCGCAATGCCGCGCCGTGGCTGCATCATTCCTTTCAGGGCGAGGCCGTGCTCAGCGTGGGCAAGGCTGTGGACATGCTCGAAAGAGGCGTCCAGGGCGTCATTCTGGCCATGCCTTTCGGCTGTATGCCCGGTACGGTGGCCACATCGCTGTTGCGCAACGTCTGCGATGGCTGGAACGCACCGTTTATCAATATTCCTTTCGACGGGACGGCCTCCAGCACCATGAGCTTGCAGCTGGAAACCTTTATGGAGCAGGCCGCCCGGCGTTTGCGCCACCGGGCCGCCGTGTGACGCGCTTTCGTCATTATTTTGCCACAGGGAAAAACGCATGCCGGATGTATCCATGGAGGCCTCCGTGCCGGAGGCCTTGCGATCTGTTGACGCTGTTCGCCGTGTTTTGCACGGCTACGCACAAAAGTATGCCGATCTGCTGCGCGAGCAGCCGGAATTCGCTCCAAGAGAGGGAGCGGATGGGGTGCAGTGCCCCTGTTGCGGGGGGCGTTTCGCCCATTTCGAACGCTTCAGACACAAGCCCGAGCACCCCTGGCGGGAGAACGCGAAGTGCCCCGTGTGCGGTTCACTGGAGCGCCACCGGCGGCTGTGGCTGCAATTGTGTCATGAAAATGACCTGTTCACGCAAGGGGGCAGGTTGCTGCACTTCGCCCCCGAGCCTTTTTTACGCGCCGTGTTTGCGGCGTGCGCACATTTGGATTACGTGGATTGCGACCTTCAGGCTGAGCGCGCGCGAAACAATGTGGACATCACGCGCTTGCCGTTCGCGGACAGCTCCTTTGCCTGGCTTATTTGCAGTCATGTCCTGGAGCACGTCGATGATGATCTCGCGGCCTTGAAAGAGTTGCGTCGCGTGCTTGCGCCGGGCGGCGTGGCCTGGATCATGGTGCCGACGCTCAAGGGCGCAACCCTCGTGCATCAGCCTCCGGCCGGCGGCTTCACCCCCAATGATCACAGACGTGAATACGGAATGGAGGACTTCATAAGCTTAACCCGGCAAGCAGGATTTTCGGCCGAAGTGCTGCATGTGAAAGCGCTGGATTCGGGCCTGCGCGCCCGTTACCGGTTGAGCAACCATATTTACCGTTGTCGGCGTCCGATGACATAACCAGAGCGAGGTATTGCCATATGCTTGAAACAACGCAGAATAAACAGAACCTGGTGATTGTGTGGAGCAATGCGGAACCGGAAGCCGCTTTGCAAATGGCCTTTATGTACGCCCGCAACAGCATGATGCGCGGCTGGTGGGAGCAGGTGCGGCTTATCATTTGGGGACCTTCGGCGCGCTCCATGCGTAATGAAACCGAATTGCAGGACGCTGTGGCAGGTCTCAGGGACGCTGGCGTTGAATTGTGGGCTTGTAAGAGCTGTGCGGATTCTTTCGGCGCCAGCCAGTATCTGGAGCATTTGGGATTTGACGTTCGCTATGTGGGCGAGGATTTGACCGGCATGCTCAAGAACGGCTGGACCTGCCTCACCGTGTGACGCCCGTGTTTGATGCAAAAGGGAACAACGACAGGAAGGTAACGCGCCGCTTGAGAGAAGGGCGCGGCCTAAAGGATGTTACTCGCGGTTGTAACGTTCGAGCACGTTGTTGAGGTCCACAAGTTTTCGACTGAGACGCCCCTTGACGATGGTAATGCGCATCATGGTGAAATCCTGTTGATCTATATAATCGATGCGCCCTTCGCTTTCCTGGGTCAGCCCTTGTTCAAGACGCTCAACAAAGTCGTCGATAAAAAAGTGGCTCCCCTCGTATTCGATTTCAAGCTCATTGTCTTCGCACGAAAATTCGGTGAACTCGAAATCGTCCCTGAGGTCGCAGGCCTCGGAATCCACATTCGAGACGTGGCCGTACACTCTGATTGGTTCATATCCCATACGTAGCGAGCTCCTCTTTTCCGTTGGCGGACGCACGCAATATGCCAAAGAGAGCGCTTCGGGTCCAGCGGTAGGAAGGTGGGCCGGACGCGGGGCCGCCACTTGCAAAGGGGGGCGCCCCTCCCCTGGACCCGCGAGTGTCATGCATGGAATAGTAAACATGGAAATAGGTTGTCTAGAGCATCTCACGCTTGAAAAGCGCTAGATGCTCTTATGCATTTCCCTGGAACAATTGGAAATTGTTTCAGGGGAGAGCCTTATTTCAAGGCGAAAATGCGCTAAGGAAACGCTGATTAATTCACTGGATATGCGAGGGGGAAACCCTTTTCAAAGGGTTTCCCCCCGAAGGTACTGTCGGAGCAAAGGAAATAACCACATATCAAAATATTCTTACACGCCGGAAGCATGCCTGTTTCAAAGCCAAACATGGAAGAAGTCTCCACCACATGACATTGAGATGATCAATTCATATACAAAATGCCGCAACCGCCAACCGTGGATAGTATTCTTGATACGTATGCACCGAGTGCTTACTTGTTGTCACTTGTTCGTTTATTTCGTGATGTAATTGACAGGTCGTTGAGCAAAAAAATAAGTTAAAATTGTGAAATAGGATTTAAAAGAGCGGTTTATTGTCGATGGTCATATGTCTTAAACTGTGATGTGGCTATGCAGAAACGAGGCGGTATGGCTTCGTTTTTTTGTTCCCGACTTGAATCTGATCATACAATGTCATGTCGTTGGCTTTATTAATGCGCGCTGAAGTGAAAGACAATGCTATGGAATAGCAACAAGGAGACGGCAATGAATGTTTCATCCGGTGACAAAGAATTTTACACATATAACGCAGAGCATCGTTTTGCGGCGATGTATCCGTTATTGGCCAGGCAAATACTTGATGACTATGGGCAAGGGATCACGTCCTTATTGGATATCGGAACCGGCGGCGGCGCCTTGTTGATTGAACTCGCAAAGATATCTTCCGTGAATTTGATCGGGTTGGACCATAAGGATATGGCCCTGGCAATTGCGCGGGAGAACATGACGGAGCATGAAGTGCCCCTTGAAAGAGTGCGGTTCATGAAGGGGGACGTTTGCAGCATTCCTTTGCCTGATAATTCCGTCGATGTGATTATCAGCCGTGGTTCCATCCCGTTTTGGGATGATATGGCAGGCGCTTTTACGGAGATATATCGTGTTTTGGCGCCTGGAGGCGCGACATTTATTGGGTGCGGTTTCAGCCGTTATCAGTCCAAGGAAGAAGTGGCGAAAATGCGGCCCGAATGGTCGCAAAAGGGGAACGAAGATCCGCGTAACGCCTGGAAAGAGGAAGGGCGCATCCCAAACGCGCTACGTGATGCCGGACTGAAGGACTATCGGATTATGAACAATGAATACGGCATTTGGGTGGAAATCAGAAAGCCCCGCCAAGGCTAGCGGATTTTCACCTTTGAAAAATGCCGTACCTGAAATGATGTTCCGCAAATACGCGGTTGGCCTCCCCCCGTATTTGCGGAACTCACAATCTATTCAAAGCAAAAAGCCCTGAAAGCGCGTCGAGCCGATTTTGGATTGTGTGCAAGAAAAGTATGATGACGTCTGAAAGTCAGGCGGTGAGCGGCGTAAACGAGCGGCAAGCTCTCTGAGCACCCTGTTGTGCCGGTCCCTCTTCAAACAAGCTGTGTCTTTTTGGTGGAATTTGAAAACGCGGCAGGATAGGGCCTTCGAAAGGAAAAGCGTTCCGCTGTGTCAAAAAATAACTTTTCATTTGCGCACCCGTTCAAAACCGCACGCGGTTTTGAATGAGAAATTGAATTAGAAAAAAAGTTTTAAACTTGTGTGAAAAAAAGACACGGTGTCGTCAGTTGAGTCATACAAATGAGTAAGATTTAAATAGTAGTATATTCAGCTCATTCTAATAGTAAGTTCGTTATGCTGAACTGTCTTGTGTCTGGTAGGAAATAGGCGACTAATAATAAAAGGTAATTAATACATTATGTTGACAATTGGAAGAGCGTTCATGTAGCCCCCTTTACTCGTATATTAGGTTTTGGTAATGAAAAAAACATGACATTGAAAGTTGAGTCCAAAGTTCGGAAAGAACAAATTACCGAAGCGGCGTTGGAGCTGTTTATCAATCAAGGTGTACGCGCGCTGACTGTGCGTAATGTGGCTGCTCAGGCAGGTGTGGCTGCTTCGTCCTTGTATCGTCATTACAAAAATAAGGCGGCAATTGTCTCCACCACGCTGGATGTTCTCTTTGAAGCGCGATCCGATGCGCAGCGCGTTGCATACGACGCAACGAAAACGCCCATGGAGAAATTGAGACAGATTTATTTTTCTTATATGGATATTTTCAAAAGATATAAGGGATTGGCGCTCATATATTTTTCCGATTTGATTTATTTCGAGTTTCCGGATCTTGGACATCGTATGAGGGAAGAGGTTGCGAGAGGCAGGGCAGTATTAACCTCCATTATTGAAGAGGGCCAGGAGCAGGGGGCCATACGAACTGATATCGACGCTGAATATTTGTTTATTTCGTATATCTGTGCGTATGTGATGCCCGGAATGGTCTCCAGCAGAAATATTCATGAAATTGATCTGGCAAAACAAGCGGAAGTCAATTGGCTCTTGTTTGAACAATCGCTGAAAGGGTAATTTTTTTTGGCAAAATGTGAACACGTGTTCGCTTTTTTCCTACAGATGCCGTGTACGTCATGTAGGGGTGAAACGTGCAGTGTGTTCCGCATCAAAAATGAAGGAAAAATTTTTTTCGATTGATGCGAACACATGTTCACATGGTTAGGGTGGCTTCACGATGTGCCCGATACACCACATGCTACGGTTTCATACTGTCTTGAGCGCTTAGAGGAAGGGACGTTGTCCCTTTGTCAGACGAAACCGCTCACGCAGATATGAACATATGAATCTCAATCACGGAGGAACTGCCTATGGCGTGATGGCGCAATGAATAATGTTAGTAAACTGTCCCATAAAGCTTTTAACAATTCACAGAATATCACACGCGGAGACAACAATGAGCAATTGGGAAGGAAAACTCGACATTAATAAGGTATTCGTGCTGCAGCCCACCCGTCCTTTAACTTACTTTGGCGTTGGCGCCCTTCAAAAGATCAACGAAATTCTGGAAACTTTGGCCAATAAGGGCCAGAACAACATCCTCGTTGTCACTGACAGCATCGCCTACAAGGCGTGCGGCGCGTGGGATATAATTGAACCTGCCTTGAACAAATATGCGAAGTCCTGGAAGCATTACGACAAGGTTCGTCCGAATCCCACCTATGATAATTGTGAAGAAGCCGCAAAAGCCGGCACCGACATGAAAGCCGATTATATTTTGGCCATCGGCGGCGGCAGCTCCATGGACACGGCCAAGACCGCTGCCGTGCTGATGAAGCACCCCGGCAAAAAAGCTGTTGATTTCTATGAGAAAGGCGAGCCCATCACCGATGCGGTTCCCCTGATTCTCATCAACACCGCTCACGGCACCGGTTCCCAGTGCAATTCCTTTGCCGTTGCCCAGTCCGACGGCGAGGACAAACCCTGCATCGCGTCGCCGCATATCTACGCGGCCTACACCCTTGAAGATCCGTCGGTGACCGCGTCAATGCCCACAAAGCAGACAATATCCACTGCTATCGACGCGTTCAACCACGCGCTTGAAGCCTGCACCACCATTACTACAACCCCTTACTCCATCGGATTGGCCAAGCAAGCCATGCAGTTGGTGCCTACGTACTTGCCCACGGCCATTGTGGAGCCGAACAACCTGACCGCCAGGTACTATCTGATGTATGCAGCGGCCATCGCCGGCATCAGCTTTGACTTGGGCTACTTGCACATCACGCACTCCATGGAGCACGCCATGAGCACCTTGAACGCCAAGGTGACGCACGGCGACGGTCTGGGCATGCTGATGCCCGCCGTGGTGCAGGAAATCTATCCCGCAGTTCCTGAAATGCTGGCCGACGTGCTTGAGCCCGTCGTTCCCGGTCTCAAGGGTATTCCCGGCGAAACCGCCAAGGTTGTACAGGGCTTGAAAGATTGGTGTGCCAGTGTTGGACAGAAAACCGAGATGTCCGACTACTTCAGCGAGGCCGATGTCCCTGCTTTGGTGAAATTGACCATGGATTCGTCCTTGAGCAAGTTTTTGTTGGGTCTTGCTCCCATTCCTGTGGATGAAAAGGTTATTGAACGCATCTTCAGAAATTCATTGTAAGATGTCTGGATTGCACCCGTAACTGTGGGTGTCTCTCTTCCTGGGCCAGGGGCTTTGTCCCCTGGCCTTTTTGCTGCGTGCGCCCGGGATGGCGCATGAAAAAGCAGGAAGCTGCGAACTTCCTGCTTGATCCAACCGGCAAGTATCACTACGAAGCTGTGGCGGAAGCTGAGGTGTCTTCCCCATTCACGTCTTAAACGAGACCTCCTCTGCAACAAGTTTCAATTGCGGCAGAAACAGGCCAAGAGCATCGAGAGCCCCTCAAGCTTACGCCGCCATAGAGCATCTTAACTTTGAAAAAGTATAGATGCTCTTATGCTTTTCCCTGAAACAAGAAGCAGTGTTTCAGGGGGGAGTCTTATCCAAAGGCGAAGATGCCCTAGTCAGTGACGACCATGACGCTGGTGGCCTTAATCATCGCGTTGACTTTGGCGCCTTCCTTGAGGCCCAAGGCTTCCGCAGATTCCTTGGTGATAACGGAGACGATATCAACGCCTGGGCCGGCCTCGATAACGACTTCGGCGTTAACCATCCCCATATTGATTTTCTTTACGGTGCCTGGAATCAAGTTGCGTGCGCTTACCTTCATAAAAAACTCCTTAAATGTTAAAAGTTATCGGGATTCAATAGGGAGATTAAATTAAAGATGAGTAAAAATATATGTGGTTACCAAAAATTATTTAACGTGGCCGGGAGGTTTTCGCCGGTTGCCCCTGTGCGGGAAAGCGGGGGCCTTTTCTCGATGAGGAGGCGGGGAGCATTCCGTATTTTATACGATGACGACGTTAGGGAAAAAAAGAATAAAATCAACTAAATATGCGAAAACATTGTGACCGGGGGAAGCGCTTGGCCGTAAGATAACCGTCTATTCATGCACGGTTTTTCTACCGACGCGGAGTGTAAGGACACACGCATTACCCGAAAGGCCGGGTTATTATCAGGAAAAGTCTGGATTACCGGGATGCAGCGGGGATGGGCGATCAAAGGCCGAGTGGGTACTGGCAGGCGCCCGACAAGAATAAATGACTTGACAAGTCAACTTATTTGGAAGAAGTCCGACTCCTTGAAAGGATGATGCATATTGAATCGGCACAGGTCAGGGGCATCCGCTGGATTGTAAATATTTGCACCATATTACGCGGCTGGCAGCACGAATGAAATAGTCTTTCCACAACCGGTCAAGGCGCGGATGCGATGGGGGCGAAGCCTCAGGAGCAAGATGGCGACAACAAACCGCTCCCATGAAGAGTGGCTGAAGAACCTCCGGTTCAAGCACAACTACCCCTTTATTCTTTTCCGCTTCGGGCTCACGCCAGATTGCCCGCCTATGCTTCTGTTTTCGAGGTGCTGAGAAAACGAGCGCTTCCCCCCAGGACACGGGATGGCTTCAATGCTGGACCACGAGACAAACCAAGGGAGATCTCTGCATGAAGATTATTCATTATAAGGATGTCGAGGCACGGGAATTGCCCGTTGCCGGGCCAGGTGTTTCAGGCAGGGTGGTCATCGGCAAGGCCGACGACAACGTGAATTTCTGCATGCGGGTCATTGAGGTGCAACCCGGCGCCCAGATTCCGCCCCATACCCACCCGTGGGAGCATCAGCAGTTCTATCATGCCGGAGTTGGCTACATCGTCAAAAACGGCGAGAAGATAGCGCTTGGGCCCGGAAACGTGGTCTATGTGGCGCCGGGAGAGGAGCACCAGATCATGAACACGGGCGACGAGCCCATGATCATCGTCTGCCTGGTGCCTGACGGCGTACCGGAACTTTAGGAAACGCTGATTAATTCACTGGATATGCGAGGGGGAAACCCTTTGAAAAGGGTTCTCCCCTTCGCGCTCCCCTTTCCTAAACTTTGTCGCCAGACAGGGATATTTGTAAGACGATGAATTTATAGGTATTTCCGCCAAAAGTCTTTGGAAGGGGGGATCCGGGGGGAACCTAACAAGTCTTTAATCAGTGCTTCCTTGAGTATGGCAACCACGAAGGTGAGTTTTTTTGCGAAGAACAAGCCGGTTATTGGAATCCGGCTCCGCATTGATGGCTGCGCTTCTTTTTTTCATAAAATTTGGTTTTTGTTGCATTGATTACTGATCCAATAGGTCGTTTTTTTGTCGGCGTTGTTGAAAAACAGATGTTCCCGGGCAGATGATTTGCAGGCTTTCTGGGTCGCTGTTGACGGAGGCTATGCGCATTGCTCGGGGAGCATATTGTATTTATTGCAGGGATGTAAAAAAAATAAGGCGTTTAAAATTTATTTGGGTATTTGATTGTTGACATCTGAAAGCCAGACGCATAAAAGGAAGTCGCGCAAGCTGAGTTGTAAAGGTATTAGGATTGGCAAAGATAAAACGGCTGCAGAATCCTGAAAGCAAAACTTTAGGGTTTCGGGATGCGAAATGCGGGAAAACTGGGCAGTAAATTTTTTTTGGGACGATTTCTATTGTTATCCAGTGGGTAGGATTAAGTGATTTTTCATTTTTTACCATTATATGTGAAAAAATTCACAGAGTAAACTTAAATTATAGCGCTCCGCGCCAACGTGGAGACATTTCCCCATGAAACACCATGAACGGGATGGGTCGGGAGTCTGAGGGGTACGACAAATGATATGTAACTTAGCGACAATACGAAGCCAACTGCCTGTATCCGCAGGTAGTCGTATGACGCCGGTCGTGTTCTTCCGTGAACTCGATGCGCACCGGAGCGCCAAGGGCGCCGCATCCATGACCCGTGGGGTATTATCGTGGGGTGAAGGTATTGCATTGTGTCGTGTCGTTAACGTGGAAAAATTCGTATTTCAAAGCGCATATGGTGCTGCCCCCGAAGGTGGGACGGGATTTGTCGAGCGTCCCTCCAATGCTGCGTCTTTGTCCAATTTTAAAAGATCTTGCGCGAAAGTGCCTGCAGCGTCCGCAAAGTCCGCTGGGGTCGTTTCCCAAAGAAGCGGTGGAAATCAGCGGCGATTGCGTGACGGCAAGCATATCTCTCTGTATTCCCGAAGTGTTTTTTTGCGGTTATTTGTGAAAAATATCACTAAAACTGCTTCTCTGACAAACAGGTTGGAAAAGGGATTTGATGGCGGAGCTCATATTCTGGCCGTGAACGATTTGAAAACGAATTGCCGATGCTCCGCAGCGGTGGATGCTTCACGTTGGCGTGAAGCTGACCGCAGGTTCAAGCTTTTTGTTTTTGATTCCAATTCGATGCAAGATTGTTTTGCCGTTGCCGACGCCTTCCGGGCCAAGGTGAAGCGCAACGCCGCAACGCCCCATAAGGCCACCGGGTTAACCCAGCGCTTCCTACCCCTGGCCGCATGTTTGTCTGTGAAAGGTCTTTTCTGCCGCCGATCAGAAAAGTCCATAGACCTTCATGGGACGTTTTCGCGCTTCATTTTTTCAGAAAACAAGGTAAGGGAGCTTATTGGCGCATGTCCATTGAAGGAGCGCAGCATATGACCCCTTATGATTCTGGATGTGCCCGGAAGGCGATCCGCTTCACTATGATCAGTCGTACAGCCGGGATAATGAAAGAGAAGACGTGTTCAGCAATGCAGCGACCGGCGCCAACGACACCAGGATGTCTGGCATGATCACGAATCGTATTGGATTATGGCGTTACCGGTGAGATGCATAACGTGCAATTGATGCAAGGAGGAAACGTAGGCATGCAAAACTCAACATGTCAGGCTGCAGGTGGATGCAGGTTGCCAGATCATGCAACTCTGCCTGGGCCGCTTTACAAAGAAGTGCAGGACTTTGTTAAGTCGCTCCCGCAAAAAGAGGGGCATCTGGTTACGGTTCTGCACAAAGCGCAGAGCACATTCGGCTACCTCCCCGTTGAGGTTCAGAAGTTTGTGGCCGATCAAATGTGTGTTCCACTGTCACAAGTTTACGGTGTGGTGAGCTTCTACACCTTTTTTACAATGGTTCCCAAGGGAAAGCATCCTATTTCCGTATGCATGGGCACTGCGTGCTTTGTGAAGGGTGCGGAAAAGGTTCTCAACGCGATTAGAGAGCAACTGCAGATCGAAGTTGGCGAAGTGACGCCTGATGGGAAGTTTTCCATCGATACGTTGCGTTGCGTCGGCGGTTGCGCCCTGGCGCCCATCGTCATGATCGGGGAGCGGGTTTTCGGCAACGTGAAGCCCGGCCAGGTCAAAAAAATCCTGGCAGAGTTCTAGGGAGGCGACAATGACAAAGATAACAAGTTTCGACGAGCTCAAAAGCAAATGCGCGTCGATAAAGGAACACAAAGCCGCTCTTGCTAAGGAAAAGATCATAGTCAACGTATCTCTGGCTACCTGCAGCATTGCGGCGGGCGGTAAAAAGGCCTTGGAAGCCATTACCGACGAGCTGGCAAATGCGGGTTTGTCCGACAAGGTCGCACTCGTGCAATCAGGTTGCATGACCTACTGTTACGCCGAACCCACTGTTGAAATCACCAAGCCGGGCGGTGAACCCGTTGTCTTCGGGTTTGTCGACGAGGCCAAGGCGCGGGCTCTCGTGACGGAATACATAGCCAAAGACGAGGCCGTCGAGGGTGTGATTCCGGTCAACTACGTCCGCGTGGCGTTTTAAGGGAGGAGGCACAACATGGGATCTGCAACAATGACTAATACCTCGCGCGTCATGCCCGATCCGGTGCGCAAACAATTGCGCATAGCCACGAGAAACTGCGGCTTCATAAATCCGGAATCCCTTGACGACTATATTGGCGTATGCGGCTACCAGGCTTTGGCTCAAGCGCTGCAAATGCCGCCGGCCGAAACCATTGAGATCGTGAAAAAGTCTGGATTGCGCGGCCGTGGCGGCGGCGGCTTCCCCACCGGCGTCAAGTGGGAAATCGCCAGCAAGAATGCCGCGGATCAAAAATACATGGTCTGCAACGCCGATGAGGGCGACCCCGGCGCTTTTATGGACCGCGCCGTGCTCGAAGGCGATCCGCATTCAGTGGTCGAAGCCATGGCCATTGGCGGATACGCCATCGGCGCAACCATCGGCACTGTATATATTCGCGCCGAATATCCCCTGGCCATCAAGCGCTTGAAAAAAGCCATCGATGATGCCCGCGAAGCGGGATTGCTGGGCAAAAACGTGCTGGGCTCGGACTTTGATTTCGACATCGAGATCAAATACGGCGCCGGCGCCTTTGTCTGCGGCGAAGAAACGGCGTTGATCCGCTCCATGGAGGGGCAGCGCGGCGAACCCAAAACCAAGCCGCCTTTTCCCGCCCAATCCGGGTATTGGGACAAACCCACCATCGTGAACAACGTTGAAACGTTCGCCAATATTCCGGCGATCATCCTGAACGGAGCGGACTGGTTCGCCTCTATCGGTACGGAAAAGTCCAAAGGCACCAAGGTGTTCGC
This sequence comes from uncultured Desulfovibrionaceae bacterium, assembly GCA_964517355.1. Classification (GTDB taxonomy): domain Bacteria; phylum Desulfobacterota; class Desulfovibrionia; order Desulfovibrionales; family Desulfovibrionaceae; genus CAZFCK01. The sequence goes on from CAZFCK010000023.1 coordinate 24,550, forward strand.
TCTGGCGGGTAAAATTACGAACACCGGGCTGATCGAAGTGCCCATGGGCATCACCCTCGGCGAAGTCATTAATGAAATCGGCGGCGGCTGCCCGGACGGCAAGAAGTTCAAGGCGGTGCAGACAGGCGGACCCTCCGGAGGCGCGTTGACCTCCCGCGACCTGGAAGTGCCCATTGACTATGACAACCTGATCGCCAAGGGCTCCATGATGGGCTCCGGCGGCATGGTCGTCATGGACGAAGACGACTGCATGGTCTCAATTGCGAAGTTTTTCCTGGAGTTCACCATGGACGAGACCTGCGGCAAGTGTACCCCCTGCCGTATCGGATCCAAGCGACTCTTTGAAATTCTGCATAAGATCACCATGGGTAACGGCACATTAGAGGACCTCCAAAAATTGAAGAGCCTCTCCACCGTTGTCAAGGACACGGCCTTGTGCGGTCTTGGCCAGACCATGCCCAACCCGATACTCTCGACCATGAACAATTACTGGGACGAATATATCGCCCACGTGCAGGACAAGAAATGCCCGGCAGGCGTTTGCGCGGCATTGCTCACGTACACGATTGATCCGAAAAAATGTACAGGCTGCACATTGTGCTCTCTCGTGTGCCCTGTTTCCTGCATTTCCGGCGAGAAAAAGGAAGTCCATACCATTGATGCGTCCAAGTGCATTCGGTGCGGTGCCTGCTTTGAAAAGTGCAAGTTCGACGCCGTGGTCAAGAGCTAGGTAAGGAGGCAACGTGAAATGCTGACGATCACAATAGACGGAAAAACGACACAAGTGCCCCAGGGCTCGATGATTCTCGACGCTGCCAAAAAGCTCGACATAGACATCCCGACCTTGTGTCATATGAAACTTGATGACTTGAATTATGAAAACAATACCGCTTCATGCCGCATCTGCGTTGTCGAAGTCGAGGGCAGACGGAACCTGGCCCCTGCCTGCGCAACGCCCGTTATGGACGGCATGCAAGTGAAAACCAATACGTTGCGGGTCTTGAACGCGCGCCGTACGGTATTGGAACTGATGCTTTCCGACCACCCCAAGGATTGCCTCGTCTGTCTCAAGTCGGGCAATTGCGAATTGCAGGATCTCGCGCATAAGTTCGGGATTCGCGAAACGCCGTACGAAGGCGAACAGTCCAGTTACCGCACGGATGTCTCACCCGCCATTGTGCGCGACATGAACAAATGCGTCATGTGCCGCCGTTGCGAGGCCATGTGCAATGAAGTCCAGACTTGCGGCGTTCTGTCCGGCGTGAATCGCGGTTTTTCCGCAGTCGTCGGCCCGGCGTTCGATATGCAATTGTCCGAAACCGTCTGCACCAACTGCGGCCAGTGCGTGGCCGTCTGTCCTGTGGGCGCGCTGATTGAGAACGATCATACCTGGAAGGTCATCCAGGCCTTGACCGATCCGGACAAGATCGTGGTTGTGCAGACCGCCCCCGCCGTGCGTGCGGCCTTGGGCGAGATGTTCGACATGGAGGCGGGCATATGCGTGACCGGTAAAATGGCCGCCGCATTGCGCCGCATCGGTTTCGACTATGTTTTCGATACCGATTTCGCGGCCGACCTGACGATTATGGAAGAAGGCACCGAGTTTCTTGATCGCTTGACGCGCTTCCTGGGCGGCGACGCCTCCGTCAAACTGCCCATCCTGACTTCCTGCTGTCCTGCCTGGATCAAGTTCTATGAGCATAATTACTCCGACGTGCTCGACATGCCTTCCTCGGCCAAGTCGCCGCAGCAGATGTTCGGCTCCATCGCCAAGTCGTATTTCGCCGAGCTGTTGAAGATCAACAGAGAGAAAATGGTCGTGGTTTCGGTCATGCCGTGTCTGGCCAAGAAGTTTGAGCACACGCGGCCTGAATTCAGTGTCGACGGCAATCCTGACGTGGATATCGTTATCTCCACGCGCGAACTGGGCAATCTGATCAAGCAGATGAATATCGACTTCGTCGCCTTGCCTGACGAAGATTTTGATCAGCCCTTGGGCGAGTCCACCGGCGCCGCCCCCATCTTTGGCGCCACGGGCGGTGTGCTTGAGGCTGCATTGCGCACGGCATATGAAGTCGCTACCGGCCAGACCCTGCCCAGCGTGGATTTTGAGTCCGTCCGCGGCATTGAAGGGTTGCGCACCGCGGAAGTGCAGGTCGGTCCCCACACATTGAAGGTCGCCATTGCCCACGGTTTGGGCAATGCACGCCGGATTATGGAAAAGGTACGCTCCGGGGAGGAGCAATACCACATTATCGAAGTTATGGCCTGCCCCGGCGGATGTGTCGGAGGTGGCGGCCAGCCCTACCATCACGGCAATGCGGAACTCATCAAGAAACGCGCTCAGGCTCTTTATAAGGAAGACGCCGACAAGCCGCTCCGCAAGTCCCACGAGAATCCGTACATCGTAGAATTGTACGAAAAGTATCTGGGCAAGCCTTTGGGTGAGAAATCGCATCATCTGTTGCACACGCATTACGTGCAACGTCAACGGTTGTAAGGCATTGGAAAAAAGCCGGCTGGAGCGGGGGTGGACGTTCTCGCAATCCGCTCCAGCCGGCAATCGGGGTCGTAAGGGGGTTTGAGAAACGGAAGCAATATTTGACGTACCCTTAGGTGAATTTCCCTGTCGCAAACTTTTTTCCAGGTGGTATGCGTTGAATGAAGACGGGGAAATTCACCGCCACAATGCGTTAAGATTCTTTCCTCCGGATAGACAATGCCCTTTGCCGACAACGCCACGGGGGCAGTAGCCCATAATTTGTTACGGTATTTGGAAACCTGGAAAAGTGATTCAGTAAAACCTTTACGCATTTTTTTGTTGCGCAGGCGTATGGCGCATGGTCCGCAAAAATGAATGGCGATGCCGGGAAACAGCGTTGAACGGCAGTGCGTAAAAGGGCCTTACCGGCCGGAACGGGGGGCAATATCCCAGCAAGATGAAACATTGAACGAGACGTACAAGTTGAACAAGGTGGATTCGCCGCATTGACCTGCCTAACCAAAGGAGACTGTGACGCAGATGCACGATTTTGCAAAGGACAGTCCATTTATTGGCGCTGGCTCTGGACAAACATCTGCTGTTTGCGGGAGGAGACGATTCGTGATCGCAGGATTGGAAGTAAAGGGGGGGCGTGTGCCGCGAAAAGTTGGAACCATAACCGGCCAGCCAGGCGGAAGCCGGTGCGAGCAGGTTGTGGCCACCTTGAAACAGGATATCATCTCGCAACGTCTGCGCCCCGGCGATGTTTTGCCCAGCGAGGAGGATTTGGCCAAACAGCTCGGCGTCAGCCGTCCCCTGTGCCGTGAAGCGTTGACTATCTTAAAGGCGCAGGGCTACCTCGAGGCTCGGCGCGGCGTGAATGGCGGCACCTTTGTCAAGGATCTCATAGAATCCAGGGAATTGGGCACAATGTTGCTCGATCTTATTCTTATGGGGCGGTTGAGCGTGCAGGATCTCGGCAACACCCGCCTTCTGGTGGAACCAAGGGCGGCGCAATTGGCTGCACAAAATGCGTCTTCAAAAGATTTGCAGAAGCTCAACGATTTGACGGAAGCGACTTTGAAGGTGGCCGACAGAGGGCAGCGTTTGGCGTTGGAAACGGAATTTCATGTCACTATCGGAGAACTCAGCGGAAATCCCTTTTACGCCTTCCTTATTCGAAATCTCCTGGCATTCAGCGATACATTTCTGGCCATGTGCTCAACAGAAGCGCACAATGGCGAAGAAACGCATAATCCATTTGCGCATAGGGAAATAATGACGGCGTTGTTGAGCCGCAGTCCCGAAGCGGCTTACGAGCAAATGTACATTCACGTTTCCCAAACAAAAACGGTGCTCATGATTGAAGAGCGCAAGCTGCATAACCGGCGCTAGAGCATCTCACGCTTGAAAAGCGCTAGATGCTCTTATGCATTTCCCTGGAACAATTGGAAATTGTTTCAGGGGAGAGCCTTGTTTCAAGGCGAAAATGCGCTAGCCATTTTTTATTGGAGCTCCACCCCAAACCCCGCCAGGGAGGAACGCCTCCCGGGCCCCGCGGCGGCATGCGTAACGTCGCACATGTACTGCCGGATTATACCGTAAAAATAATCTGCCGGAAGCGTTGCTCTTTCAAATTCGCAATGCTCTACAACGGCAGATCGCCGGCATGAAGTCGGACTTGCGGATGACTTGGAGTTATCCGGCATCAATATGCACGCAGTTGCGCCCCCTTTCCTTGCTTAGGTAGACTTGCTTGTCCGCCCGGCCGACCACGGATGCGGATGGTTCGCCCGTGATGGCGATTGCGCCGCCAAATGAGGCCGTGACCTGGATTGTGGCTCCGTCATAATCCAGCCAGCTGTTTGCGATGAGCATACGCAACCGTTCCGCCATGGTGGTCAAAGCGACCGCATTGATATTTGGGGCAATGACAAGAAATTCCTCTCCCCCCCATCGGCACGTCGCATCCAATGGGCGCAAGCCTTTGGCCAGCGTTTGCGCCACCATGCGCAATACCAGGTCGCCCACGTTGTGCCCCCACGAATCGTTGACTTTTTTGAAGAAATCGATGTCGACGAACAAGACCCCGTACGGCACCTGACTCTCTTGGTGCGCCTTTTCGTAGTTTTGCAAGGTCAATTCGGCATAACGCCGGTTGCCGATGCCGGTCAGCTTGTCTCGCAAGACTTCCTGACGCAGCTCTTCAAGCTCTTGTAACAAATCAATGTTTTTAGAATTGTCGGAAAAGATTTCCACGGCGCCGATGATGCGTCCCTCTTCATCGTACATGGGCGAGGCGCGCACTGAAACAGGGATGCGGTGGCCGGATTTGTGGTGCATGAAGACATCGACTTCGCGGACCTGCGCGTCCTGCATAGTGGCGGCTAAGGGGCAGCCTTTGAGGCAAAGTTGGGTGCCCTGCGTATCGACGTGGCGCAGTACATTGTCGGCGCAACTTTTACCGATGACCTCGCTCGCCAAGTAGCCGCTGATGCGTTCCGCGGCTTTGTTCCAATAGGTCACACGGCGTTCTCGATCAACGAAATATACGCCATCTGCCATAGAATCAAGGAGGTTATGATAAAATTTCTGGTCCATGGCGTTTTCCTCCAGGAGACGGACATGTAAGCGGCATACCGGCGGTGAGCGAATTTACATGTAACGAACGTGCAATAAGAGTATCATGTTGTGATCTGAAAAAAAACTTGTTCATCCACGTTGTCCGAAAAAAAGGATTCATGAGCCTACGTTCAATTCATAAAAGTATAGGAATGGGAGAGCGCGAGAGGGGAAAACCTTTGAAAAGGGTTTCCCCTCTCGCATTTTTTAACAAGTATTGTTGAAACACGCCCCAGGTCCCTTTTTGCGTCTTGTTTTCCATAGGTGGCGCCTTGAGGCGTTTTGCCCGATGGTGTATGCCGTAACTCGTATACATCTTTAGGCTTGGCTCCGCACTGCCAGCCATGCGAGACAACACATGAAACAGGTTGCTTCCCATGTGCCCCGCTCCAAGCTGGTTCCGGCTCTCGCGCAGTCGCTGTTGGAGCGGCGGCGTTTGCATGAGCTTTTACGGCCGTTGCCGCACCGGCGCGTGGCCCTGGTGATCGCCGGCGCGGGCAGCGGCAAGACGACATTCGTAGCCCATGCCTTGCGCTCTCTGGCCATGGATCACGTATGGTACGGTCTGGACGACAATGATCAGGACAGCCGTTACTTTCTGCAAGGTCTTCTCTGCGCACTTCGTAAACGGCAGCCGAATTTCGGCGGGGCATTGCCGCGACTGCTCCACCAGTTCGATCCCTTTTTGCGAGCCGGACCCTCGCAACGCGAGGCCCTTTTTCAGCAGGGGGGGCTCCTTGACGCGCTGATTCAGGCGTTGGAGACGGACATCCAGGAGCATATGGCTTTGGTGCTGGATGACTTTCACCTTCTCCATGAAGGGCGTGAGGATTGTCCGGTTCCTGAGGCGTTGGAATATCTGCTCGCCCGCCTGCCCCGTACCGTGCATCTGGTCATCATAAGCCGCATGCTGCCGCCATTGCGGTTGTCTCGCTTGCGCGCCGCGCGGGAAGTGTTGGACATCGGACCTGGAGAGCTGGCTTTCACTCGCGACGAAGCTCTGGATCTCTGCCGTATGCTTGCGCCTGGAAATGCCGGGCCGCAGCTGGTGGAGGGGCTCCTTGCCCGTACCGAGGGCTGGGCGGCCGCCTTGGTGCTGGTCTGTAACGATTCCATGCGCTCTCCGGCAACTGCGGAGCGCATGGCGTCGAGCGGTGCGCCCTTCTCCGAAAGTTCGCTCCGGCAGTATATCGAAGAAAACGTTTTTTTGCCCCAGCCCGAAGAGGTGCGGGTATTCATGCTGCGCACGGCAATGGCGCCCTGCCTTGAGCCGGGGCTATGCGACGCGCTGTGCGGTCCCGGTTCGCGCGCCGTTCTGGAACGCCTTGGGGTCAGTTGTTTGTTGCTTCTCACGCATCAGGGTGACGAACGCCATGTGCGCTATCATCACCTCTTACGCTCCTTTCTTCTGGATAAGGCCTCTGTTCTTTTGGGGGAAAAGGAATGCGCCGTCTTGCGGCAACGTGCCGGGGATTATTTCGCCGCGCGGAACGACATGCAAAACGCACTGGAGCAGTATCTCGCCGCAGGCTCGTACGATAGTTTGTGTAAGGTCCTGTCCGGACTGGTGCTCAGCGACCTTGCCCACTGCTCCTTTTCCCTGGTGGTTAAAGCCGTGGAACTTCTGCCCCCCGTTTTCCTGGAACGATATCCTGCCGCCATGCTTCTGCGGGCGCGCCTCGATTCCTGGCGGGGCGACAAGCCCAAGGCCTTGGGCGGGTTGCAGCGGTCGTTGAGGCTGCTGGAGGCTTGCGGCGAGCAGCGGGGAAAGGTTCACTGCCTGAAAGACATGGCCTTTTTCCGCTACCTCACCGGGGATGTGCGGGGCGCTTATGAAACCCTGGGCAGTCTGTGGCCGGAGCAGGGTCTGGATACATGGTTTTACGGCGAGGTGGGAGGACTTCTGGTTTTTTTCGCGGCCTTGCTGGGGCGATTCCAGGAGGCCTCGGCCTGGCGCGACACGTCCTTGCTGCGTATATCCCATCGAGAGGGCACCCCCGCGCTTTTGGCGCGCCAATGGATTCTGTTTTGCGACAGCGTGCGCCAGCAGATGGCGGGAGATTTTTCCGGAGCAGCCGTGAGGCTCGAACGCGCGCGGGAGAGCTTCGGCGAGGCCGGGGCCGATTTCCTTTTGCCCATAGTCTGTATGCAAACTTCCCTCAACGAGTTGTTGCTGGGGCGCCCCTCGACGGGACTGGAATTTGCCGCGCAGGGCCTCCGGTTGGCGAGGCGGCTCGGCATATCCGATCATCAACTCGCCTGGCTTTTGTACGTCAAGGCCGGCAATTCCCTTCTGGCGGGAGACGAGGCGACGGCTGTGCGCTGCATGCATGAAGCGCAGGAAATTTTCATCGCTCTCGGCAACCCGTGGGGGCAATCTTCTGTGCGCGAACTTTTCGCACGGGTGGTTCTGCGTCAGGGCCGCCGCGCCGAGGCGGTGGAAGAACTGCATGCGGCTATCGAGCTGCTCCGGGGCACGGGGCTCGTCGTCCACCAGAATCAACTCCGCCTGTCCTTGGCGGAGACGCTCCTCGGACATGGGCGGGAAGGTTCGAGGCCGAGGGCCGCGCATATTGAGGAAGCCGCCGCCGTGCTTGAGGCCGTGGACCTCTCCGGCGACGCCTCCTCGTTCAACCGCTTTCGGTATGGCGCATTGCGCGGCGTAGTCGCGGCGCATGGCGGGCTGTGGTTGGAGGCCGGGGAATGGGTGGCGGCCGCTCTGGATGTGGCCGAGGAACGCGGATACGCGGCGTGGTTCGCCCCTTTCGGGGACATGCTGCCCGGTACAAGCCCTGAAGGCGAGCCGTGGACCAGATTGCGCGCCATGGCCGCGCGCCTGCCTCGCGGCGGGAGCGTTGCCGTGGAATCCGCGAACGCGCCGCAGCGGTTGCTCGTGACCTGTCTGGGGGATTTCAGGGTCTGCGTGGGAGAGCGGGAACTGCCCCAAGATGCGTGGCGCAACGCCAAGGCCAGGCGTATTTTTCAATATTTAGCGCTTTCGCATGAGCAAGATTTTATCCCCAAAGACACGCTGCTTGAACTTGTCTGGCCCGAGGAAGACCCCGCTTGTACGGCGGGACGTTTGCATGTGGCGCTGCATGCTGTCCGCCGCTTGTTGGAGCCCCAATTGCAAAGGGGGCAACACTCGGCGTATCTTGTACGTCGCGGCGATGCCTATCGTTTGGAGTTGGGGCCCGGAGGCGCGGTGGACGCGGCGCTGTTTCTCCAGGCCGTGGAGCAGGCCCGCCGCAGTGAGCACGTTTCCCCTGAACAGGCGCTGCGCCGGTATTTAGCGGCTGAAGCGTTATGCTCGGGAGAACTGCTGCCGGCGCAGATCCATGAGGAGTGGACGCACGACACGCGCTTGCGGGTGCGTTTCGCCCACAGTTCCAGCTTGTCCCGCATCATGCGGCTGCTCCAGGAGCGGCAGGAATGGGAAGCATGCGTGGCCTATGCCGAAAAGCATCTGGCTCTGGAAGAACATAGCGAGCCCACCTATCGCGCGCTCATGCGGTGCCGCGCCGCCATGGGCGATACCGCGGGCGCCGTTGCGGCCTATCGGCGCTGCGAAGAGGCCATCGTGCATGGCCTGGGCTATCCCCTGAGCCTGGAAACACAGACCTTGCGCACCCAATTGCAGCGAGACGGCCTGGGCGCGGTCCGGCAGGCTGGTTAATTCCAATTCCATTTCGAACAAACCATAATACTAGAGCATCTCACGCTTGAAAAGCGCTAGATGCTCTTATGCATTTCCCTGG
>CAZFCK010000024.1:0-33279 GCA_964517355.1 uncultured Desulfovibrionaceae bacterium
TTCCAGGGAAATGCATAAGAGCATCTCACGCTTTTCAAGCGTGAGATGCTCTAATCAATTATAATTAATATGTTCCTATCAAACAAGAAACAGCGTCTATCCCAAACAGACTGCACCCGAACCACGGCGGATATTCTTTCCGCTTTCCCTGCCCAAACCGCCCGTTAGGGCTATCTCGCCTCAAAAATTACAAACAGGCATATATCTCCCCGGGCTTGACCCAAAAATACGGCTAGGATAACAATATCTCAGTAGCACGAATATTCTTTTTATTCACTTTCCAGTTATACAATTAAATTATCGTATCATTAAAGGAGATAGGAATGCCCAATCGTATACTATTTGTCGTGCTCCTTTTTGGTTTGATGTGCCCCGGGGCACTCCTTGCGCAAGACAAGACTGCGGTTGTGGACGCCACAGGCGCCCCTTTGAATATTGATGCGGCTGAGCGCGTGATTTGTTCCGGTCCTGGTTGTTTGCGCCTGCTGGTCTACCTTCAGGCCCAGGATCGAATCGTTGGAGTGGATGATATTGAAAAACGACGCAAAACTTTTGACGCCCGCCCCTACGCTTTGGCGAATCCGCAATTCAAAGGCATGCCCTTATTCGGAGAGTTCAGGGGATTCGACAATCCGGAATTGATATTGACACTGGATCCCCAGCCGCAGGTTATTTTTAAAACCTATCGCACCATGGGACATGATCCCGTTGAGCTACAACAAAAAACCGGCATTCCTGTTGTCGTGCTTGAATATGGAGATTTGGGAGCGCAACGGGACGATTTTTACGCCTCATTGCGCACCATGGGCGAGGTCCTGGGACGGCAGCAGCGGGCTGAAGATGTTATCGCCTTTTTTGAGACGCAGATCCAGGATATGCAGACTCGCACCGCCGACATACCGGAAGAACAACGCCCCGGAGTCTATATTGGGGGCGTGGCAAAAAAAGGCCCCCATGGCTACCAATCCACCGAGCCGGGCTATCCGCCGTTTTCGTTTGTCAACGCACGCAACCTGGCCCGCCAGGAAGGTTTGTCCGGCAAGGATCTGCAACATGCCGACGTGGCGAAAGAACAGATCGTCGCCTGGAATCCCGACATATTGTTCCTGGACCTCTCCACGTTGCAGCTCGGCGATGATGCCAGCGGCCTGTACGAACTCCGCACGGACCCGGCGTATCGCACACTCAAGGCGGTACAGCAGGGGCATGTTTATGGGCTGCTCCCCTACAACTGGTACACGAGAAATTATGGCTCAATACTGGCCGACGCCTGGTATGTGGGCAAGCTGCTCTACCCGGATAAATTCAGCGAGGTGGACCCCGCAGCCAAAGCCGACGAAATATATACATTTCTTGTAGGAGAACCTGTTTTTGGGAAAATGAACGAATTGTTTCAAGGCCTGGCCTTCTCCCCCGTCCCGGTTCAGTAGCATGCATTTCGCTGATGGACAGATTCCCGAGGCCTATCGTCGTTATATCGGACGCAAACTGCTTTTCCTGACAAGCGGCGTCGTGCTTCTGGGGTTTGCGCTGATTGTTTCGGTATCGTTGGGCGCTGCCGATTTGCCCCTGCTCGCCGTGGTCAAGACTCTTCTTGGAGAGGCGGCTTCGCGCCGCCAGGAGGTTATCGTCTGGAATATCCGGCTGCCCCAGGCCTTAACCGATATCGTGGCCGGCGCGGGTCTGGCCTTGTCCGGCGCGGCCATGCAATCCGTGCTGCGCAATCCCCTGGGTTCGCCCTTCACTTTGGGCATTTCCCACGCGGCCGCTTTTGGAGCGGCGTTCAGCGTCATGGTCCTCGGCGGAGGATTGATGACATCGAGCAATGTGGGCGCGGTGAACATCACCAGCCCATGGGTAACGACGGGCAGCGCCTTGTGTTGCAGCTTGCTTGCCGCCGGGGTGATCATCATGGTTTCAAGATTGCGCGGAGCCAGCCCCGAAGTCATGGTGCTGACCGGAGTGGCGTTGGGCGCCTTGTTTACCGCGGGAACCATGTTCCTGCAATACTTCGCGGACGACGTACAACTTGCGGCCATGGTCTTTTGGACATTCGGCGACACAGCCCGCGCATCGTGGGGCGAACTGGGCATGGTCAGCGCCGTTACCGTGGGTGCAGCCCTGTATATATGCGCCCGGGCCTGGACCTACAACGCCATCGACGCCGGCGATGAAACAGCCAAAGGACTGGGCGTGCGGGTGGAGCGTGAACGCCTGGTGAGTATGTTCCTGGCTTCGCTGCTCACTGCGGTCATCATCGCCTTTTTGGGCATCATTGGTTTCGTGGGCTTGGTCGTGCCGCATATGGTGCGACACTGTATTGGGGCGGATCACAGATTTTTGTTGCCCTCCTGCGCCGTCGTGGGCGGCTTGCTGCTCCTGGCCTCAGATACCGCCGCCAGACTCGTGCTTTCACCCAATGTCCTTCCTGTCTCCGTGCTCACGGCGTTCATGGGTGCTCCGGTCTTTATCTATCTTATCATCAGGGGGCAGCGTCGATGATACTCTCCGTGCAAAATCTGACGTTCAACTACAACAGCCATCCCGTACTCAAAGACGTCTGCTTTCACGTGGAGACCGGTGAATTGCTCGCCATTCTCGGGCCAAACGGCGTGGGCAAAACAACGCTGCTGAAATGTATAAACGGTATCCATGCGCCACGAGAAGGAGTCGTGTACGTAGGCGGAAGCGATGTGCTTCAACTCTCGCCTCCTGAAATTGCAAAAGAAGTCGGCTACGTGGCCCAACGGAGCGAAACAGCGAGACTCACGGTCTTCGACGCCGTGCTTATGGGGCGCAAACCCCACTTGCGCTGGCGCGTTGAACGCAACGATTTGAAAATTGTGGAAGCGGCCATCCGCAGATTGGGGCTGGAACATCTGACACTACGCCATATCGACCAGCTCAGCGGGGGCGAATTGCAAAAAGTGTCCATTGCCCGCGCTCTTGTCCAAGAACCGCGGCTTATGCTTCTGGACGAACCTACCAGCTCCCTCGACTTGAAAAACCAAGTCGCAATACTGGCCCTTTTGCGCAACGTTGTTGAAGAACACCGCATCGCGGCCGTCATGACCATGCACGATCTGAACACCGCGCTCCGCTATGCTCATAAATTCATCTTCCTCAAAAATGGCGCTGTGTTCTCCATGGGCCGCACCCAGGAGGTCAGTCCGGACATGGTGGAAGAGGTCTACGGCCTCCCTGTGGAGTTGCATCACCTGAACGGAAGCCCGGTCGTGGTGCCTGTCTGCGATCAGGCGCCTCGAGATGATTATCGATTGGATGAAAAGGAGAAATTATGTCCTGCACCATCGCGAAAGAACGTATCGAAGACGTTGTCGCATTTCACGGACACCGCTGCCCGGGGGTGATGGTGGGCGTCCGTGTCGCCGAGTTTGCGCTGTTACGTTGGCCGAATGCCGTGGATTATGATTTGGTGGCCGTGGTGGAAACGGATATGTGCGGTGTTGACGCCATCCAGTATCTCTTGGGATGTACTTACGGCAAAGGTAATCTGATCCACAAGGATTTTGGGAAAATGGCTTTCAATATGTTCAACAGGCGCACGGAGGAAGGGGTTCGTCTGCTGCTACGGCCGGATGTACGCTCGGACATGGATGACGAAATCGGCATGCTGTCCAAACTGATAGATGACGGCAGGGCTAGCGATGAACAACAGCGGCGCTATAAAGAGTTGCGTCGGATGCTGGAAGAGCGTTTCCTGCAGGCGCCGCTTGAAGATATGTTTGTTGTCGGTGAACCCGCCATGCGCCCCCCCAGGCCGGCGCAAATCCTCTGCAGCATAACCTGCGAGAATTGCGGTGAGCAAACCATGGAGTCGCGCACCCGTAAATATGCGGGAAAAACCCTGTGTATTCCTTGCTTTGATGCGGTTGAACAAAAAGTGTAGCCCCTCTTGTCCTCCCATCTTCAGTTCTTTCTAGAGCATCTCACGCTTGAAAAGCGCTAGATGCTCTTATGCATTTCCCTGGAACAATTGGAAATTGTTTCAGGGGAGAGCCTTGTTTCAAGGCGAAAATGCGCTAAGCCGTTTTTCCAACTGCGAAAAAAATGCGAGAGGGGGAACCTTTTGAAAAAGGTTCCCCCTCTCGCGCTCTCCCCTTCCCAAACTTTCTAATTTTGAGAAGTAATATCAACTGCTGTTTATAGTGCCGGCGCAAGCACCCCTTTTTACATTGTGGGAGGGCGTTTGCGGCTTTGGTCAAGTTCAGCAACTATACAATATCTGTTTAATATTATAAAATTAAAAGTATGGGTAAGAGGGTTCGAGGGGAAAACCTTTTTCAAAAACTTCAGCCCTTGGGCGCGGTCGTGTCACGCCTTAGGGCTAAATATAGCGGCGCTGGTTTCCCCCGCAAAGTTTCCATTAAATAAACCCGAAACGGGAATTGGTATGAAGCGTGTCAGTGCAGTGAAACAAGGCTGGCGCCTGCGACACTATCCTATTGTTTCAGATAAATGCGGAAGAACCTCAAAACCGTTTCGGGGTTAATTTGCTCCAATGCGCGTGGCAATCCCTCCCCAGCCATCATATCTCCTGAAATAATTACACATATCCATAAGCCGTCATTTCTTTGTTGCCTGCCGCGACTGATCGGCGTATGTCTGCGGCATCCTCTCGCAGGCATACAGCAATCCAGGCCTTGAAGCCGTCACTTCCATACCGGTGAGGCACGTCGTGCGCACAACATGAGAATTTTCCGACATACTGCTTGAGATGTTCCTAATGCCGTAGCATCACGAGTGCGTCATTGTTCCCTTTCCCCATGTTCCCATCTCGTCATGACCAAGTTAATAATTTATTAACTTTATTTAATAGATAAAAAATAAAAACAACAACCTTAATAATTCCAAATAAAGAACAAAGATGGTATTAGGGCCTGTTTCTAAATTATTTCAACCAAATTAGGGCCTGTTTCTATAATAAAAATGATTATGGAAGGCCGTTCAAAAACATCGTAAGAAATCAAAATGATATATTTAACCTCCTCAAAATTAGAAAGTTTGGGAAAGGGAGAGCGCGAGAGGGGAAACCCTTTTCAAAGGGTTTCCCCTCTCGCATTTTCTTTTCGAAACGAATTTAGAAACACAGCCTAATAAAATTACATTGGTTATTTTCAATTATTTCAACACATAAACACCATTAAAAAAAGACGGTAAACAATGTGCTCTATTTTACCACGAATTGCAATCCAATAGGTTTTTTAACCATACAGACTTCAACCCCTTCCATTTCAAAAAATAAATACCACAGTATCCTGCTAAAGCATTTTACTGCTCATACGCATTAGGGAAGATTATTTTTAACAAGTATTAATCAAAGATGATTCACCTTACATTGTACACATATTATATATATTTACTGTCAATATTTTTTTACATAATAAAACCAGAATTTAAAAATCAACACAACAGTTTTTTACACTAGAGGATAATAATGGGTGATACTTGCCCTATTCCCCATATAGATCAATTTGCGGTTTTGGATTTACTTCCCGTAGGCGTCTGTCTTCTTGATAACACCTACAAAGTTGTCTACTGGAATTGCTGCCTGGTGATGTGGACCAACATCCAGACAGCAGACATTGTGGGGCGCGACATCCGTGACGTATTCCCCCGCTTAGGCAAAGAGAAATACACGACGCGCATAGACGCCATACTCCAAGGCGGTCCCCCGGCTATTTTTTCCCCCCAATTGCACAAGCATCTTTTCCCCTCCACACTGCCCACCGGGGGGCCCAGGCTTCAACATACCGTTATCAACGCAGTACGTGGCAGTGACGGTACATATTTCGCCATGATCACCGCTCAAGATGTCACTGAGGCGTTCAACCGCCTCAAGGCCTATTCCGAAATGCGGGACCAGGCCCTTCTTGAACTCGAAGAACGCCGCAAGGTGGAGAAAGCCCTGCGTGAAAGCGAGGCCAAAGTCGCCGGCATTGCGAACGCGGTTCTCGACGCCGTTGTCATGATCGACGGAAACGGCATCATAAAATTCTGGAATCCCGCAGCCACCCGATTATTGGGTTACAGCGCACAAGAAGCGTTGGACAAAGAATTCTTCAATTTGCTGCTGCCCTTGAACAAACGGCAGGAACTACGCGGACGGCTGGGCAGTTTCGGGCTGACAGGCTGCGCCCCTTTCGTGGGAAAACAGATTGAAATCCAAGTTGTTAATAAAAACAGGGTAGAGTTTTCTGCGGAACTGTTAGCCGCCACGTTTCAACACAACGGATCCTGGCACGCCGTAATAACATTGCGCGACATTACAAAACGCAAAGAGGCGGAGCGTTCCTTGCGCGAACTCGCCCGCACAGACGAATTGACAAAAGTGTGCAATCGCCGCGCCTTTATGGAAGCCCTGCGCCAAGAACTCATGCGTGCAAGACGCTACGGCCACAATTCTTCCCTGCTGATGCTCGATGCGGATAACTTCAAAGCGATCAACGACACCTACGGACATGATGTCGGAGATGCCGTATTGCGGCATCTCGCCTTATCGTGTCGCAGCGTATTGCGCAGTATCGACGTTGTCGGACGCCTGGGGGGCGAAGAATTCGCTATACTGCTCCCGAACACAAACATCGACTGTGCGTTTCACGTGGCGGAAAGATTGCGCTCCTCGGTGGAGAACAACCGCGTGCAGTGTCATGAGCAGGGCATTTCCTATACTGTAAGCTTGGGCGTGTGTTCTGTTGATCAACACGCTGACAATCCGGAGTTGGTGCTCAAAAGCGCGGACACGGCCCTCTATAAGGCCAAACGGTTGGGCCGCAACCGTGTTGTTGTGAATAACGCAGGTTGAAGGCTCTTCTATAGAGAGATACGGCAATCCAAACCCAGCCGGCCATCTGCTTTGCCATATCCGCTCGGAATTCTTGGCTCATCATCATGTGACCGCACTTTCAGAGCGAAATGTTTTCGCTAACCGTGACCTTTTGCATCTGTTTCAAACCCCACAACACATAGCTTGTAAACGCCTCCTGCACATCCTGCGGATTGCCCGCCTCCATCATTCTGCCGCTCTGTGCTTCCTGCCGGGCGAAGTAGGCGTCCCGAAATTTATCGAACCGCGTAACCTGTACGCTCACCTTGTCACCGCGCTTCGTCGGCGTGGACATAATCCAGAGAGGAACATGGCGCACGTTAAAACGAATAAAAATATCCTGAACAACATGTTTGTTTTCATCCTGATTGTCGTATACGACCTCAAGAACGTGAAGCTGCCGGTCATAATCCACCAAAGGCCCCACAAACCATTCGCGCTGTTGCTCCCAGTTTCTATTCACGCTTGAAAAAGCTACAAGGACAGGCTTGACGGTATAATTGGCCTTAATGGCGTGCAGCATGGTTTTCAAATCCTGGGGATGATCCGCAATTTTGTACGTCCTTATCCTCTCTTCACGGTCTTCCTGCTCTTGCAACGCATCCAGTTGGTCGCTCAGGGCATCGCCGTTTGCATAGCTGTTACGAAGAAAAACATTGAGGTTATGCCGCCAGGACAAACTTTTTATGGGATTGTGCTGGACAATTTCAGCGGAATATTTCCTTCGGAAAAACCCTTTGCGCAAACGCACCACCAAAAGCAGCTGCCGCCCTAAAATACTGGCCTCCTGCAGCCGGGCCGCCAAGACTTCGGCATCCGCTCCCTGAACATATGCAGATTTGATGGTCCCTTTTTCCATAAAAATAATATCCCATTGAAAACGGGAACCTGGCGTTGTAATATTGTGTAGATTCATGGATGCAATACAATCCGCATGCTAGGATATTGTAATTTTCTTGCACTGCGTCATAAGGAAGGCCACGCCGTTGGCGGGGCCTTCGGCGAACGCCGCGGGAGAGGGCCGTAAAATATAATCCGCTCCCATCAATGCATTATCGCCTTGAAACAAGGCTTGCACCTGAAACGACAACCTATTGTTTCAGATATGTGCATAAGAGCGTCTTAACCGTCTCAAGGTTAATACGCTCTACTATCTCCTAACGGAACAATAGCTTGTTTTAACCCACCGCACAAGCCAGAGCACCATCAGATCCAACACGCAGAACTTTTCGGCTAAGGGAACCAGGAATATCCTCCACGCGGCAAAACCTGCTTGACACCACGCAACAAAATCCCTATAAGTATAAATTCCGCTAGGCGCGGCAAACATTCCTGTGATGCGGCGTTTTTCGCTGCAAGACTCGCATCTTTTCTTTTCAGCTTTGTTTCAGCCGTTTCCTTATTATTGTACTCATAAAATTGGCGACGTGTATGCGGCCAGCAGCGTCCGCAACGTACGATCGCCCTTGTGGCGTGGTGCGTTTTTCGCGCAGCGTCGTATCCGTTCAACAAAAGGATTATATTTTGGACTTCGATTCATTTGGTTTTCATGGCATTATTCGCGACAACATAGCAAAACAGGGCTACACCGCCCCCACACCGATCCAGGAAAACGCCATCCCCCCCATCCTGGAAGGTCACGACCTTATGGGGTTGGCACAAACAGGCACCGGCAAAACCGCCGCATTCATGTTGCCCATACTCCAACGTACCATGCGGCGCTCACGAAAAAACAGCTCCAGGGGGGTGCGTTCGCTGATCATCGCCCCCACCAGGGAACTGGCGGAGCAAATCAACGACAGCGCCAAAAAACTGGGACGGAAGACCGGCGTCCGCTGCGTCACGGTTTATGGCGGTGTCAATATCGCTCCGCAGCTGCGGGCGTTGCGTCAGGGTGCGGACTGCGTCGTGGCCTGTCCGGGCCGGCTGCTGGATGTTATGAACCGCGGCGGCATCGATCTTTCCTCCCTGGAGGTACTTGTTCTCGATGAAGCCGACCACATGTTCGACATGGGTTTTCTGCCTGATCTCAATAAAATAATGGCGCGGCTTCCTCAGGAGCGCCAAACCTTGTTGTTTTCCGCCACAATGCCCGAAAGCATTAAAGGCCTGGCAAACGACGCTCTGCGCGACCCTGTGTGCGTGGCCATTAAAAACGACGCTCCCGCTGAAACCGTCTCGCATACCGCCTATCCTGTGCCGCAGCATTTAAAGACAAAACTGCTGCTTGCGTTGCTGGAAAGTAAAAATGACGGCTCATCCCTGATTTTCACCCGCACGAAGCACAAGGCCAGACAGCTGGCGGAACAACTGCGCCGCGCCGGTTACAAGGCCGAATCACTGCAAGGCAACCTTTCGCAGAATAAGCGTCAGGCCACGATGCGGGCCTTTCGTGAAGGCGCCTGCACCGTGCTCGTTGCTACAGACATCGCGGCACGCGGAATCGACGTAAGCAAGGTGGGGCATGTTATCAACTACGACATGCCGGACACACCCGAGACTTATACCCATCGTATCGGCCGCACGGGCCGTGCGGAACGAAAAGGCCAGGCATACAGTCTGACCACGCGCGAGGATCTGCGCATGCTCAAGGCGGTGGAGCGCCTGCTTGGTAAGCCCATCGACCAGCAGCGTATCGAAGGCTTTGATTATAACGCCCCAGGCCCCAAGGGAATGCGCACGGCCGCCGGCAAGGAAAATTCCCGCTTTGCGGCCAAGCGCCATGACTCGGGCAACGCCTCAAAGCCCCGCCGCCCTTATCAGGGGCGCAGTCGTGAAGAGCGCGGTGGTTCCCATGCCCTGCACCGCAGCGCCAACCATTCTCCCTCTCCCCGGGCGGCTTCGCACGCGGCGCACTAGCGCATTTTCGCCTTGAAACAAGGCTGAAAAACGCATTGATCATTGCTCTCGGAAGCATTTGAATATGCATAGCATTTCCGGGGGAAAAACCCATATCAAAGGGTTTTCCCCCGGATAATCATTCCCCAAAGTGGGAACCGACTGAAATCACTGCATGCCCTCCGCACTTTTCTCAGACTGGACACCGCATAAATAAATGCCCTAAGAGATAATCATCGGAGGAGCACCTATGTCTGCAAAGCATTTTTCATCTCATGCCGCCGTTGTCCTGTGGTGCGTATGCACGCTCGGGATGAGCGCTCTTTGGCCCTTGCCGATGGAGGCCGCGCCTCTCTCCGGGGAGCGCAACGATACCGCTCCAATGCAACAAGGCCTCCAGGCTTTCACGGAAAAAAATTACTTTCGAGCCAGGCAGATTCTTGAACCTCATGCCGCCGCTGGAAACGCCGAAGCCCAAATGCTCATGGGCTTGCTTTGGGCAAACGGTTTGGGCGGAGATAAAAGCATGGAAACCGCCGTTGAATACTATCAAAAGGCGGCGGAGCAAGGCGCTGAGGAAGCGCAGTTCAATCTGGCGGTAGCCTACAGCAAAGGCCAAGGCGTGCCGCAGGATGTGGACAAGGCGAAAAAATGGTACGCAGCAGCGGCCCACAATGGAATGGCTCGCGCGCAATACAATCTCGGCTTGCTCTACTCACAGGACACGCCGCCTGATTACGTTGCGGCCAAAAAATATTACGAACAGGCGGCGGCACAAAACCTGCCCCATGCGCAACATGCTCTGGGCGCCATGTATACGCAGGGGCACGGCACTCCGGTGGACGTTGTGGCCGCGCTTCATTGGTTTGAATTGGCAGCGGCCCAAGGTTTTGCTCCAGCGCAATTTTCGCTTGGCCTTGCATTTCAGTTGGGGCGCGGCGTGCGGAAAGATCCCGCCGAAGCCGCGCACTGGTATCGTGAAGCTGCGGCCCAGAATTATGCTCCGGCCATGCTCAATCTAGCCATGCAATTGGCCGAGGGAAACGGCGTACCAACAGACTTGGACCGGGCCCGTACTTTAGCGAATCAGGCCTACAAGGAGTTTCCGGAAGGAGAACAAAAAAAACAGGCCGCTGCGTTCATTCGCTATCTCGATGGATTCATGAGTCCGGAAAAGCCGGAGTAATTTCAAGGCAACGATCAACGCAGTATCGGTTCGAGCATCCGCTCGTTTTCACGTATCCAGGCAGCGATTTCCTCCACAATGCTCTCCGGCGAACGTGTGGGATTCCATCCGGTGGCCTGGCGCACCTTTCGCGTATCGCTGAGATAGCAACGCACATCCGCCGGTCTGTTCTCCGGGGCGGATGCTATGCGGATGCTCTTGCCGGTGGCGCGTTCACACAATCCGGTGAGTTCCATAAGCGAAATGCTGCATGACCGCCCCCCGCCGACATTGTAGATTTGTCCGTTATGCTTGGAAAGGTTGTCCAGCTGCATTTCCAGCAAGCCATAAAGATCGTCTACATGCAATATGTCGCGGACTTGTTTGCCGACGCCGCCGTATCCGATATAGCTCAGGGGCTTTCGCCAGTAATGACGCGCCACCCAAAGGACAACAACCCCCTGGTCAACCTTTCCAAACTGCCACGGACCGGCGAGCACGCCGCAGCGGTTGATGATGGCGGGCACACCGTACATCTCCACGTATTCGAGAATCACAATCTCCGACGCCAGCTTTGTGGCGCCATAAAGGGACCGTGCGCCATGCAAAGGAAAATCTTCGGCAATGCCTCGCGATCCGGCTCCCGGCACGTCTTGCGCGTCTTGCAAAACGAAACGCGTGTCCGTCTCATGCACGCGCAAGGCATCCAGCGCACGATAGGGGTACACTCTGCTTGTGGAAAGAAAGAGAAACACCGCCCCCCGTTGCCTGGCCAATTCAAGGCAATTGAGTGTCCCCACAAGATTGGTGTTGACCAGATATTGAGGTGAAGAACCGTACCCTGCGAGCACAGACGGTTCCGCCGAACACTCAACGAGCAGATCGCAATCCCCGACGGCTTGCACATCTTCCTGAGAACGGATGTCTCCATGGAGAAATTCGATGCCATGCCGCCGCAACCGGGTAATATTTAATTCACTGCCGCGACGCTTCAGGTTGTCCAGGCATACGATCCGCGCCGATGGAAATGCCCCTTTAAACCGCAAAGCGAGACTCGATCCGACAAAACCGCAGCCTCCTGTGATGCAGATGCGCTCCGGTGTCATGCTCCATCCGATTCTTTTTTGGAGGGAAAGCGCTTCATGGATCAACCCTGCTCCAACAGGTCGCGAAAATAATCGATGGTCCTTTTCAATCCTTCCTCCAAAGGAATCACCGGCTGCCAGCCCAATTCCGCCTGAGCTCTGGAGATATCGGGTTTTCTCTGGGTGGGATCATCGGACGGCAGGGGTTTATACACGATTTCGGAATACGAGCCTGTCATCCTGATGACCATCTGCGCCAGCTCCAAGATAGTGAATTCACCTGGATTGCCCAAATTAATGGGGCCGGGTTTATCCTTGGGCAAGGCCATAAACCGCACAAGCCCCTCAATCAGATCGTCCACATAGCAAAAAGACCTGGTCTGGGAGCCATCGCCATATACTGTTATGGGTTCATTGCGCAGAGCCTGAATGATGAAATTGGAGACCACACGTCCGTCGTTCGGGTGCATTCTCGGTCCATACGTATTGAATATTCTAGCCACTTTTATGTTAAGCTTGTGCTGTCTGAAATAGTCGAAACAGAGTGTTTCAGCGCACCGCTTGCCTTCATCGTAACACGAGCGGGGGCCGATGGGGTTCACATTACCCCAGTATGTCTCCGGCTGCGGATGTACTTTCGGATCTCCGTACACTTCAGACGTCGAGGCTTGTAGTAAAGACGCCTTGGTGCGTTTGGCCAAGCCCAGCATGTTGATGGCGCCGTGTACGGAAGTTTTGGTGGTCTGCACGGGATCCAACTGATAGTGGATAGGCGAGGCGGGGCAAGCCAGGTTATAGATTTCATCCACTTCCACGAACAACGGGAAAGTGATGTCGTGCCGCATGAGTTCAAAACGAGGATCACCGAGTAAATGGCTGACATTGGATCGGCTGCTGGTAAAAAAATTATCCAGACACAGAACCTCGCACCCCTGTTCCAAAAGACGTTCGCAAAGATGCGAGCCAAGAAATCCAGAGCCGCCTGTGACGAGTACGCGTTTGCGCAAATGCATATACACTCCTTGCCGTTAACTGAAAATGCCAATGCCGTCCCACTCGCCCTGTCATCAAGGCTACGACGTATTGGATTCATACTCAATTGAGCAGGGCGTTACAATTGAGGCAAAGCCTTCCCAATGTCAATTGTCCGCCCGCTCCAGTCAAAACACTCTTTCTCCCTCTGAGCAACGCAACTGAAGCATGAGTTGCCTGCCAGACCCGCTTCATCGTCCCGCCGGTAAAGACTCCCTTGGAGTGCCCTTTTCGGCGCAGTACGTGATAATGGGTGTTATTTCAGGAAGATTCCAGTAATAGACAGGGCAGGACTATGGGCGTATCCGCCCTGTCCGGACTCTTCTTGAAAAGCAATCCCTGCATCGGCATACTCTATTTCAATAACAAAACCGAACTCACGTAATGTTTATCATTTTGTTGCTTGAAGTTACAATAACGGTCACAATCGAAAAAAACCGGCAAAGGCACGCGGGGAATGTCGCGGCAGCGGCACGTTGATGGTTTTTTATTCAGAATGCGACTTTCGGACTTAAAGAAAAAAAGAATAAAGTCGCGGGCTTTCGCGCCCGCACGACGACCAGGGGAGACCCCTGGACGCCGGAAAACGGACAATTTTATTCTTATTTTTTCAACAAATATGCAATGTTACAGTATGCGTCCTGCTCAAAAAGTCGAGTTCAGAATAATAATATCCTCCCTGCCTATTGCCCTCTACCATGTCGGCACAACCTTTTTGTTCTCCGTAGCCCCCTAACCCGGTAAACGGCAGGTCATATGCGCTCTCCCCCCCCAACTTGATTCAAACGCCACAATCGGAAGCGGATGCTTTTCCATGCGTACGGAGAGAGCGTTGAAGCAACGCCTTTCATCGGCCTCAGCCCGAAAATTCTACCGTACCATTTGGAAAAGACAATACTCTCGGCATGTTCTCAAACACAACAGTACAACCTGCAGGCCTGCATCCCAGAATGACTTGAAAAAAGATGACAGGACGCTTAAACCCTGAAGAGATAATTACGGAGACTGTGTTTTCTCACGTGTCTCCCTCCCTGTACAGGGACAGCTACACTCCTGCACACACAAGCATGCGCCGCCACAGACGGCAACTTATGAGGAATATATGTTTCTGGGCAGACTAATGCGTCTTTTCAGCAAAAATATGGCCATGGATCTCGGCACGGCCAATACGTTGATCCACGTTTCCAAGCGCGGCATCGTTCTCAACGAGCCTTCCGTGGTGGCCATTGAGGAACGCACCAACAAAGTGCTCGCCGTTGGCGCCGAAGCGAAATCCTACATGGGGCGTGTTCCGCAAGGAATAAAAATCATCCGCCCTTTAAAAGATGGCGTGATTGCCGACTTCGACGTCACCAACCGCATGATCTCTTATTTTATCCGCAAGGTAACAACCGGACTGCGCCTTGCTTCTCCTTCCATGGTCATCGGCATTCCCCCCTACATCACCAATGTGGAAAAACGGGCGGTGATCGACGCCACCTACTCAGTCGGGGTGCGCGATGTCCGTCTTGTGGATGAGGCCATGGCCTCCGCAATCGGGGCCGACCTTCCCGTACACGAAGCCGTGAGCAATTTCGTGGTGGACATCGGCGGCGGTACCTGCGATGTGGCCGTTATCAGTCTTTCCGGACATGTGTGCGGCGAATCGCTTCGCGTGGCGGGCGATGAAATGAACGAAGGCATCCAGAATTATCTGAAGGAAAATTACCGGATGCTCATTGGTGAAAGCTCCGCCGAACAAATCAAGATCCGCCTCGGATCAGTGCTGCCTCTGGAAAAACCCATGGAAATGCAGGTCTCGGGCAGGGCGCTCACGTCCGGCATTCCCACCACCGTGACCATCACCGATGCGGACGTACGCGAAGCCATCATGCCTACGGTGCGCGCAATCCTAGGCGCCGTGCGCAGAACCCTGGAAAAAACACCTCCCAGTCTCATTGAAGACAGCACGCGCAACGGCATTTTGCTCGTAGGCGGGGGCGCACTTATTCGCAACATGAACAAGGCGATCCATCAGGAAACCACCCTCCCCGTCATAGTGGACAAAGATCCCTTGACCACATGCGTGCGCGGCGCCGGAAAAATCATCGATAACCGTAACAAATTCGAACAGGTGTTTATCAGTTGATTCGCAACTGTTTACGGACTTGAATTGTGTAAGGGGAAAACCTCATGGGTTTTCCCCTTTTCCATAAGGAAAGCTCTCCCCGATCTCGTTGCCGCCGTACCCCGGCGGCTCCAACCGCTACGCAAATGTATTGACAAAATCCAGGATGATTTTGTCTTTCAACATACACGGCTTGATCTCTTTAAAGCCGTTATGCCCCACGAGAACGACAATGATGTCCGCCCGCTGGATGGCCTCTTCCAACGCTGTGAACCGGGCTGCCTTATTCATGTCCGCGGGTAATTCGTGGATATGCGGCTCCACCACCAAAATCTCGCCCTCAGCCACGGAACACAGTTCTTGGACAATCCTTATTGCCGGGCTTTCCCGCAGATCATTCACATTGGGCTTGTAGCTCAATCCCAGACAGGCGATGACGGGGCGTTTAAACTTTCTCGATTTTTCCAAAATTTTGTCAATAACATACATTGACTTGTAATCATTGATTTCTCGGGCTGTCTTGATCAATCTCGCCAATTCCGGATTGGCATGGACAATAAACCAGGGGTCCACGGCAATGCAGTGCCCTCCGACCCCTGGACCCGGCTGCAGAATGTTCACACGCGGGTGGTGGTTGGCGAGCTGGATCAACTCCCAGACGTTGATATCCATTTGGTCGCACAGCAACGACAGTTCATTGGCGAACGCGATGTTCACGTCACGATAGGCATTTTCCACCAATTTCGCCATCTCCGCCGTTGAGCTGTCTGTGGTTAGAATTTTTCCAGATACGAACAATTGGTAAAAACTCTTGGCCTTCTCCGTTGACGCCGGGTCAATGCCGCCGATGATGCGATCATTTTCCACCAACTCACGCAATATTTGCCCCGGCAAGACCCTTTCCGGGCAATGTGCGATATATATCGGAGGTACGGCGCATTCACTGGAAAGGTTACTGCGGCGGCACACAGAGAGATCCGGACGTTGTTCGGCTATGACCTCGGCAATCATCTGCGTGGTGCCCACAGGAGAAGTGGATTCGAGTACGACCAGATTGCCCGGGACCAATTTGGGAGCCAGTGTCACGGCGGCCTGACGCACATAACTCAAGTCGGGAGAATGGTCGTCCTTAAACGGCGTCGGTACGGCGATAACGAAAACATCCGCCTCCTGGGGCTCCATGTGCGCCAATAAGTTGCCGGAATTAACCGCGGACTTGATCATGATATCGAGCGTGGGCTCAAAAAAAAGCACCCGCCCCTTGTTCAAATTCTCAACAATTGTCGGATTCACATCAACGCCATGGACCTGGAACCCCTTGGTGGCCAATACGCTGGCGGTGGGCAAACCTATGTACCCAAGGCCGATGACACAAACAATAGGCAAACTGGACTGGGTCACACACTACTCCTCGTTATCAACACGTAACAGACGCTTGTTTTTCATTGTTCTTGAATAAAATCTTCAAAGTGAATGGCGTAATAGTACCGTGAGCAAAAAAAGTAAACATCCGGAGCACGCCGCCACAAACGGTCCAACCATACAACAAACTAAAATCATTAATTAAAAGCAGAAAGAGCATCATTGTATGGAGCCTCTGCAACAGACCCGGGCCCTTGTTTATCCAAAAATGAAACAAACTCGCGTTTCAGGCAGTTGACCACGCTGTTTAAATTTGAAATATTCAGCAGCATTGAAAACCAATAGTAGAGCATAGCACCCTTGAAAAGGTTCAGCTACTCTTACACCTTTATCCGAAACAATAAGATACTCGATTTCATGAGCAAAACGCATACCATAACATTTTTCATTTGTTGAAAATATGAATTAGTTGTCGTTTACCGGCTTCCAGGGGCCTCCCCTGATCGTCGTGAGGGCGCGCACGCCTGCGACTTTATATGTTTTTTCTTTAAGTCCGTAAGTCGTGTAATACCGTTTCCTATTCATAGTGTCGGCGCAAAGCGCCCCTTTCCGCGTTACAGGATGAGCTACCAGGCTTGGAGCAATGCCAGAAACAATATAGTATCTAGTTGATATTATGAAATTTAAAGTTTTGAAAAGGGGGTCCGGGGGGAGAACCTTTTTCAAAAACTTCAGCCCTTGGGCGCGGTCGTATCGCGCCTTAGGGATGAAGATAGCAGCGCTGGTTTCCCCCCGGTAATTTTCATAAATCAATCTGGAAATGGGAAATGGTATAAGATTTTGTTTCAAGTACAGGCTTTGAATCAAAGGGAAAATGCGCTCATCCCGTACAGAGCAACATGCCCCCCCCCTGAGGAAGGCAATACGGCGAAAGCCGTAAAAACGGGAGGCTGCGTTTTCTCGGCAGCCGCAACCAAGCAATGGGATAAGACGATAATTTTGCGCTGCGTCCGACCATTGTTTTCTTCGACGACCTCGAGAGGAGAAACCTCGTGAGCACCACTGAAAAAATATTCACGCTGGAAGAATTGCAGCAATACGACGGACAAAACGGCAAGCCGACGTACATTGCCTTCAATGGTGTGGTCTATGATGTTTCAAACAGCAAACTATGGCGCAACGGCACGCATATGAACCGCCACAAGGCAGCCACGGATCTCACCCAAGCCTTTGCCAACGCGCCGCACAAAACAGAAGTGCTTGAACGTCACCCCCGTGTGGGGGTACTGCGGGGCGCCGTGAAAGAAAAGGCCGCTGCCACGCGCTCTGTTCCGAATATCATGAAGAAATTTCCTTTCCTGAAACGGCATCCGCATCCGATGACCGTGCATTTTCCCATAGTCTTTTCAATTTCCGTGACCTGTTGCACCGTGCTGTACCTCATCTCCGGGTGGAAAGGCTTTGATCATACGGCGCTGTGCTGTTTATGGGGCGGAACGCTCTTTACCCCGATAGCCATACTTACCGGCTATTATACCTGGCGGCTGAATTACGCTTCACGAATCATGAAAGAAACGCTCATGAAACTCGTTCTTCCACCCGTTCTTTTCGCAGTGATGCTTGTTACGCTCGTGATGCGCATGGGCACTCCGGACATATTGGATCGAGGCTTCGGCGAAAACTGGCTTTACATTCTCCTGACCTTGAGCCTGTTTCCCCTGGTCAGCCTCATCGGCTGGTTCGGGGCAAATCTGACGTTCCCCATTCATGAGGAAACATAGCATCAATGCATTACAAAGGATAATCGCCGCCAAAAAAACGTTCCCAATTAATTTTACCTTTGCCCTTGTTTTTACGCAGCAGCACATACAGCGCACCTGCGCCCCCGTGCTTCGGCAGTGATGTGCAAAATGCAAGCACAACGCGCTTCAAAGGATCACGGGTAAGCCAACGCTGCACGCTCTCACGCAATACACCGTAGCCTTCGGGAGAATTTTTCCCCCGTCCCGGGATCAGCAACACGCAACGGTGCCCCTGCATGTGGTGTTCTTTCATAAAATGAAGAAGCGCACCATAGGCTTGTTCGGCATTCATGCCGTGCAGATCAAGATGCGCTTCAGGGCTGTAGTATCCTGTTTTAAGCCGCACTACGATTTTGGAATCCAAACCAAGCACATGCCCCCTGATGTATTCCTCGGAATATTCCAGGGCGAATTCGACCTTCCCTGAAACCAAATCCGCCAGCGCACCAGCCACCTCGGCCTCCTCTCCTGCCTGCACGGGTCCGTCGCCCGACTCGGATGGCGCCGCTACGCGCGGCGCGACTTCTCTTCCTTTTACACCGTGCAATGGTTGCACTCCTTGCATGGCTTGAAGAAAAACATCCTCGGATTCGGCTTCCCGCTCCCGCTTTTCCTCAGCGCCAGCGGGTACGGCATTCACTCCCCGGGCACGCCCCGTTGCGCCTTGAGTCTGAGAAAGGACGGCGGCAGCGTTTTTCCTTTTTTTGCCCTTATTTTTAGGGTACTTCTTTTTATCCAGTGATCGAAACGGATTATCATCAAAATCAGACATACTTCCACTCCACATTGTAAAACACATTTTCCCTTAGCCCGGAAAAGTTACACAAGAACACACCGCTTAAGCAAGCGATTCAAACATAATTGTCAATGACACAGGAGTGACGCAAGGAATGACCACAAGTCGGCACTTGATAATAATCGTCAATCGATCCAAGTGAAAAACCTGAGCCGCCGTTCTCGTTTGCATACAGGATTCCCAAAGTGACTGCTCCGACTGAGAGAAAAAAAATACCGCATCCATTTTGACATTGCGTGGAATTTGTCACAATGTACGGCCATGATCTACACATACGAAAATCCGTTGCTCATCACCCTTGGCGACCCAAACGGCCTTGGTCCTGAGCTTGTTTGCAGGCTGTTCGGCGCGAACAAAGCGGAACCGAAAGTGCAATTGCAAGGTCCGCTCCTGCTTCTGGGACCGCTCGCGTCCATTACACCCCACCTTGACCGGCTCGGTATGGGACCATTCTGGGAACCGCTCACCAACCCCGCCGACATCCTTGGAAAGGCTTCCGGCATTTATTTTCACCAACCACCGCAGTTAGCCGGTTTTAAGCCGGAATACGGCAAGCCCACCAGAGAAGGCGGCCTGGCCGCGGGCTATACCCTTGATCTGGCGGCAAAGCTTTGTCTTCAAGGCAGCGCCGCGGGAATGGTCACGCTGCCCTTGCATAAAGGCATGCTGCTGGCCGCCGGTTTTCCTTTTACGGGACATACGGAATTTTTAGCCCGGCGCTCCAATCTGCGGGATGAAGACGTATGTATGCATTTATGCGGTGACATCTTGCGCGTAAGCCTTGTGACAACCCACCCGGAACTGCGGCGGGTGCCCGATATGCTCTCGAAAGAACGCATCCTTCGATTCTTGCGGCTCACCCACGAATTTTTAGTCAACATCGGTCTCAAGCGGCAGGCTATCGCCGTATGCGGTCTGAATCCCCATGCGGGAGAAAATGGTGCCATAGGACATGAAGAAGCGAAGCATATCCAGCCGGCCGTAGAGGAAGCGCGCGGGGCTGGAATAGACGTTCATGGTCCACTTCCGGGAGACACCGTCTTTTACCGGGCGGCACATGGTGATTTCGACGCCGTACTGGCCATGTATCACGACCAGGGGCTTGCTCCGCTCAAGCTTCTGCATTTTCATCAGGCCGTAAACGTCACGTTGGGACTGCCTTTTATTCGCACTTCGGTGGACCACGGAACAGGCTACGAGCTTGTCGGCAAAGACACCGCGGACTTGGGCAGTTTTCGAGCGGCGCTCCGGCTTGCCGGCATTCTTGTGAACGCGAACAAATGAGGATTTCAATATGTTTTTAGGCATTGATGTCGGTGGAACGCACACCGACGCCGTGGTCATGTTCCGCGACCAGGTGGCTGCCTCATGCAAGGTGATCACTGACCACAACAACCTCTTGTCTTCAGTGCGCAACGCCTTGGAACTCGTACTTGCCGAAATAAAAGGAGAACGCATCTCCAGGCTGAATCTCTCCACCACGCTGACCACCAACGCCATCGTCACGGGCAAAACCGAAGACGTCGGGATGCTGGTCTCCGCCGGCCCCGGCATAGACCCCGAGCACCAACGAATAGGCAGAGGCTACCACGTCATCAACGGCGCCTTGGATCATCGCGGATTTGAAATTCAGCCCCTGGACACCAATGAACTCCGCGAGGCCCTCCAGTGTTGCAAGCAGTTGGATATCCGCGTTTTCGCCACGGTCAGCAAATTTTCCACACGTAACCCGGCGCACGAAATCGCCATGAGAAAGGCCATCGGACCCGAAGCGGATTTCGTGACCATGGGGCACAGGTTGTCCGGCCTGCTCAACTTCCCCCGCCGCGTGAGCACAGCCTACTATAACGCCGCGGTATGGCGCTTGTACAACTCGTTTGCCGATGCCATGGAGCAAAGCGTCCGCGAACACGGCCTGCAGGCCCCGTTGAACATCCTCAAAGCCGACGGCGGCACCATGCCCCTTTCTCTATCGCGGGAGCGCCCCGTGGAATCCATCCTCTCCGGCCCGGCGGCCAGCGTGATGGGGATTGTCGCTCTTTGCGATATCCGGGAGGATTGCGCCATATTGGATATCGGCGGAACAACCACGGACATCGCCATATTCGCTGAAGGCGCGCCGGTTATCGAAAACAGAGGGATAGAACTCGGTTCCTACCCCACTTTGGTCCGTGCGCTCAAAACACAGTCCATCGGCATTGGCGGTGACTCCAGATTGCACATCCGTGTGCTGGACGGCGAACAAAAAGTCTTTGTCGGTCCGGAACGCCAAGGACCCTCCATGGCTCAAGGCGGCGAACGCCCCACCTTGATGGATGCCTTCAATTACATGAAAATCACCGAATTCGGCGACCGGCAGGCGTCAATGCGCGGCATTGAAGCCATGGCCGGACTTTGGGACATCTCTCCCAAAAAACTGGCGGAAAGCGCCATCCAGCGCGCAGTCGCCAAGATCAAGGAGTCCATGGACGAATTGGTCTGGCTGCTCAATCAAAAACCCGTGTATACGATTAATGAACTACTCACGGGGAAACGTTTGCGACCTCGAAAAATATACATCATGGGCGGACCGGCCATGGCCTTTCGTAAACTGCTGGCCGAAGCAACGGGACTTGAAGTGGTTGTGCCCAACAATTACCAGGTCACCAACGCCGTGGGAGCGGCATTGACGCGCACCACCTTTGAACTTGAACTTTTCGCGGACACGCAGAAAAAACAGCTCTTTTTTCCCAACCTGGGTGAGGAAAAACATATTTCCGACAAATACACGTTGAAAGACGCGGAAAACGACGCCCGCAACAGATTGCAGCAACGTCTTGTGGAATTCGCCCCCCAAGAGGCGCAGGAGCTTGGCAACGAGGTGGAAATCATCGAGGCCAGTTCGTTCAACATGGTGGACTATTATGGACTTTCCGGGCGAAACATTCGCGTGAAATGCCAGATCAAACCCGGAATTTCAAAATATTGAACAGATTTTTCAACCGTTGTTTCAGGGGAGAACGGCGTGTACGCTCCGCAAGGTTCGCCCCCTGAGGCTTGAGAACAGTAAATAAAGAGTTCGTTAGAATCACCCAGTTATTATTAACATACCCCATTGGCATATCGGCAATTTCCAACGCACTATTCGCAGGTCCGGGAGGGGCGCCTCTCCCTGGCGGGGGGGGGCGGAGGTCCGTTTTTTTAACTCGATTTTTTGAGCAGAACGCATATCATAACGTTCTGCGTTTGTTGAAAAAACAAGAATCAAATTGTCCTTTTTCCGGCGTCCAGGGGCCTCCTCTGGTCGTCGTGCTAGTGCGAAAGCCAGCGGCTTTATTCATTTTTCTTATAGTCCGAAAGAGGAGGAGCACATGCAGGAAGCGAACAACCGTCTTGGGCTGATTTTTTTCCCTGCGTACGACTGGGCCATCAGTCCTACGCATCCTGAACGCGAGGAACGCCTGCTTTACACCCAGGACCAACTACGGGAAGAAGGTGTTTTCGATATACCGGGCATCACGGAATACAAGCCTGAAATCGCTACGCTCAAAGATGTGGAGCGGGTCCATTTTTGTCTGCCCTCCTCTGAAGCCGTAACCACGAAATCCCATCTCATTTCCGCCGGCGGCGCCATTCGCGCCGCGCAATTGGTCATGGAACGCGAAGAAGAGAAAGCCTTTGCGCTGGTGCGCCCCCCCGGCCATCACGCCATGAAAGTGGTTCACGGCAATCGCGGCTTTTGCAACGTCAACATCGAAGCCGTCATGCTGGAATGGATACGCGAGCATTACGGCCGCAAGCGTGTTGTTATCGTGGATACGGACTGTCACCACGGTGACGGAACGCAGGACATCTATTGGAATGACCGGGACACGCTTTTCATTTCCCTCCATCAGGACGGACGCACCTTGTATCCCGGAAGCGGCTTTCCGGACGAACTTGGCGGTCCCAACGCAATGGGCAGGACCATCAACGTCCCTTTACCTCCAGGCACAAGCGACGAGGGATTCCTCCACGTCATCAAAAACCTCGTACTGCCCCTCATTGAAGACTTCAAACCTGACCTCGTGATCAATTCCGCAGGACAGGACAACCACTTCACCGACCCCATCACCAACATGAACTTTTCCGCTCAGGGCTATGCCCGGCTCAACTCCATGCTCAACCCGGACATAGCTGTGCTTGAAGGCGGCTATGCCATTCAGGGCGCCTTGCCGTATGTCAATCTGGGTATTGTGTTGGCCATGGCGGGCCTTGATTACTCCCAGGTCCGCGAACCTGATTATGATCGTAAAAAGCTCAAACAAGACGATGGCATTACTGATTACGTGAAAAAAATATGCGATCTTATGCTGGAAACGTATTTCAATCCGCCGAAAACCCCGAGCAAAGGGGAAATCGTGCAGAACATCTATTCGCGTAGTAAAGACATTTACTATGATACCGACAACATAAGTGAAAGCCAGATTGAAAGCGTCTTGCTGTGCGACGACTGTTCAGGAGTGGTCAAGATCGAAACATGGTCCACGGTGAACCCTCTCTCGTGCTGTGTGGAGATTCCCATGAACGCTTGCGGCCGATGCCACGACGCCGGCCTGCGCATGCTCGAGGAAGCGAAAGTCAAAGGCAATTACCGCATCATTCAAGGCATCAACCGGAAAGACAAAGAGTATACCCAATACGGCTTCTGAAAGGATTGAAAGCGGCTCCAGCAGGAGGTTGGGGCTTACCTGCCTCGCTTATGCTCAGGCATAAGAGCGCCTCATCCTTAAAAAGCTAACCGATTGTGAAATTTGATTTATTGGGGCTCCGCCCCAAACCCCGCCAGGGGGGAACGCCCCCCTGGACCCGCGAATATTATGTATGGCAATGGAAAAATGACAACAAGTTATACCTTGGTCCCGTTGTTATTTTTTTAATAAAAATTTTCCGGGGGAAACCCCTTTGAAAGCGGTTCCCCCTCTCGCCCTCTCTCCTTCCGAAAGTTTCTAACTGTGAGACGTCAAAAGCTATTATTTTGATTAACGATCCGACTTTTCAAGTGGAACATATTCTATAATAGTAAAAAGTTATTGAAAAAATGAAATAGTCGTTTTTCCGGCGCCCAGGGGCCTCCCCTGTTCGCCGTACGGGCGCGAAAGCCCACGACCTCACTCCTTGTCTATTTTTGCCCGAAAGTCGTACATGGTCCTCGAAAAAATCAGATTGGCTGCTGAGGTACGATATTTAGAGCCGAGTTCATTAGCAAAAAAATCATACCATTATATATAACCACTAATGTGTTGATATCTTCACTGGAATATGAAAAAAAACCAGTTTGGATATGATATGATACCCATTGACTTTTTCCGCTGTTGCACCATAAAAAACAAACAGTTAGCCCGTGGCACGTAACCACCGTATTTATCAACCAATCACAAAGGAGCTGCTTCAATGTCCAGGCGCCTCGTTATGTTGTGCTTCCTCTCATTGTTCCTATGTCTCTGCAGCGCACCCGCTTTTGCAACACTCACCGAATACCAGGATTTCGACGAATGGTACGCCAACATCCCGGGAGAAGCGGTCGTTGAATATTTCGATGACGCTGATGAGCGAGAGTTTCCTGAAAACTTCAATGAGACCGGCTTCAATTATTTTTCCTTAACCGGTAAGGAAAACGGGGGCGGCGTAGCCATCATCGATGGGGGAGATCTTGGAACAGTGCTGGCCTGGCGCTATGATGAAGAAGGCGGCCCTGAATTCAGCATCAATTTCAATCCGCCGGTCAAAGCGGTCGGCTTCAGCTGGTTCTCTCTTGGCGGCGTCTATCGCGTTACCATTGACGGACAATCCTATTCCGAACCACCTTTTATCGATAGAGATGTCACTGGAGATTACTGGGGCGTGATTTCGGACAAACCTTTTTCCAAAGTCACCTTTTCCTTCGTCTCCCTGCCCCCTGACTCGGAAAACAGTGAATGCATTATCAATGAGATACGTTCAGTTCCCGATCCAAACTCCGTCCCGGTTATGGATTACAAGGGCCTGATCGTTTTCGGCGTCTTGCTCATTGGAGCGGGTGCATTGTACCTGCGCCGCAAGAAAGCTGGCGTCACCAGCTAATCAGCTATATTATAATAGAATATTACTCAGAGGGGAAACCCATGCAAAGGGTTTCCCCTCGCATAGTAAACAATGAAGGCGTTTTCACTCAGATCTTGTCTGGACCGCAAGGCGGGCATAACACCGCATATATCCGCCAAACATACGGTACTTATTGAACCTTGATTTTCCCTGTTCTCTGGCTGTGGCGCCGATACTGCGCGCTCGTGCCGGATGATCTAGCAATTCCACAACCCTGTCTTCCAACGATCTGAAATCGTTTGGTGGGGCCAACAATCCCGTAACGTCGTGATTGATCTGCTCCGGTATCCCTCCTACTGCCGAAGCCACCACGGCACACCCCATGGACATGGCTTCAAGCACAATAAGCGGATGGTTATCCGCAAGGCTGGGGTAAACGAGCACGTCAGCCGCTCGCAGGACAAGCTGCAGTTGTTCGTTTTCCACATAAGGCCACAACAACAAATCACCTTCACGCTTCTCATTGCGTCCGCCGACAAAAAAACCCAAAGCTTGGGGGCAGCGTCGTTTTATGCCGCCCCATAATTCCCTCCAGTGCGCACCGGCTTTGTATGCGGCCTCCTCACCTCCGTGAGAAACAAAAAGGGCCATGCGCGCCTTGGGCGCCACCCCCAGTGACGCCCTGGCAGTGGCTTGGGTCGGTAATATCTCTGGCCAATCCACACCATTGGGCACCACCTGCACCTTGATGTCGGGCATGGCCACCGCAACCAGATCCTTCATCCAACGTGAAGGACACACCAAGACAGGTGAAAGGGAGCGTAGCAACTCCGCTTGCTTCCGTCTCCGCGAAGCGACATCCGGAAAATCGCGCGGACACTGGTCAACATCGCACCCGGCCGCGAAAAACGCACAGCCCAGGGGCTGAGGGCACCCCCCTGTCAGCAACGAGGCGTCGTGCAACGTCACCATAAGACGTGTTCCGGAGGGCAATAATCGTAATAACGCCCCCCAATCCATACTGGCGTGTAAATGGATTATGGCGCCGCTTTGGGCGGCCTCGATCAATTGCGCCTGCCACGGATTCGCGAGCTGCTGCGTCTCGCCTTGACGGGTTTCCGCCACTTCAAAGGAATAACTGGTCTGCAGACCCTGTTCCCTGGCCGCGTCGTGCAGCATGCGGGCAACGCGGCTCGTTCCTCCCCGCCGTTGGAGAAGTGAATGTTGCACCAGTAAAGGCAAAGACGGCTGTTTCATGGCGGCTACATAAAATCCGGGTCAATGCCGGCTTTTCCATTGGCCAGCATGATCTTGACATAATGCACGGTGCGCTCGTCAACAGGAACAATGGGAAAATGACCTTTACAGGCGTCGCATTGCGCCATGGAAGGTTGCGTAGGGCTGATGATCGGCACCTGCCGCTCGCAAAAGGGGCAGGTATAAAGATAGATCAGTTCCAAACCCGACGGCTTTACAGGCATAAGGGGCTTATTCTTTTCACGCATGCGGCTTCTCCGATAAAAGACTTTGGCCTGTCATGCTCTCCGGCTTATCCACCCCCCACAAATGCAGAACAGTGGGAGCGATATCACCTAATATACCCTGCGCGCGCAGGACGGCATCGCCGCAACCGGCATATACGGCATCTATCAAGACAAAAGGCACGGGATTCTTGCTGTGCGCGGTCTGCGGCCGCCCTTTGTCGTCGAGCATTTCCTCGGCATTGCCGTGGTCCGCGGTGAGCAACACGCGCCCTCCTCCGGCAAGCACCGTATCCACGAGCTTTTTCACACAGTTATCCACTGTGTTGCAGGCCTCGACAACCGCGGGAATAACGCCTGTGTGCCCCACCATGTCCAGATTGGCCAAATTGCAGACCACCAGGGAAAAACGGCCGCTGTTCCATTGTTCGATGCAGGTATCCGTCACCTGCTCCGCGCTCATCTGCGGTTTGAGGTCATAGGTGGCCACTTCGCGCGGCGAGGGGATCAGCATGCGTTCTTCACCACTCAAAGGTTCTTCAAGACCGCAATTGAAAAAATACGTCACATGCGCATATTTTTCCGTCTCGGCTATGCGCAACTGCTCCATCCCCAAAGCGGATACGACCTGGCCCAACGTGTGCGAAACGCTTTCCGGACCAAATGCTGCCGGCATTGGAAAGGATTGCTCATATTGCGTCATTGTCGCGAAACAGGCCAGTTGCGGCCACGCTTCGCGTGTGAATTCTGAAAAATGCTCTTCAAACAAGGCGCGGGAAATCTGCCGGGCGCGGTCGGCGCGGAAATTGAAAAAGAATAGTCCGTCGCCCTGGCGTAGCGGTCCGAGAGGCTTACCATTTCCATCCACAATAACGCGAGGCTTTACAAACTCGTCATGCTCTCCGGCGGCATAGGCCTCTTGTATGGCCTCTACCGGATCTTGGGCGTACGCGCCCCGCCCCATGGTCAGCGCGTCATAGGCCAGGGTGTTGCGGTCCCACCGTTTATCGCGGTCCATGGCATAATAGCGCCCCACCACCGTGGCAATGCGGCCGTAATCGCCCGCGGCCATGAAATCGCGCAGGTCGCGCACATAATCGCAACCGCTGGTGGGGGGGGTATCGCGTCCGTCAAGAAACGCATGGACAACGCATTCCAGGCCATAGGTTTTGGCGATGGCAAGCAAGGCATGCAGATGTGCCACATGGCTGTGCACGCCTCCATCTGAAACAAGTCCCATAAAATGGAGACGCCCTCCCGCGGCCTTGGTTTTGGCGATGAGTTCAAGCAAGGCGGGATTATCTTTCAACGTATCGTTCTCGATAGCCAGATCGATACGTGTCATATCCTGATAAATGACCCGTCCGGCGCCGATATTCATATGTCCGACTTCGGAGTTGCCCATAAAACCTTCGGGCAAGCCCACAGCGCGCCCCGAGCAGAGCAACCTGGTATGGGGGTAGGTTTGGAAAAGCGCGTTTATGTTTTCGGTGCCGGCTATGCTGACGGCATTTCCAGGTCCGTCCGGGGCGATACCCCACCCGTCCAGGATCAATAAAAGGGTCGGTTTATATCGCATTAAAAATCATCCTCTTGGTCTGTAACGTCCCGCCCGTTTCCCTGGGAATCGCTTTCTTGCACCTGCAAAAAAGCCGGGGCTTGGGACCAGAGGCCTTCCAGATTGAAATATTCTCGGACATCGTGCAAAAAAATATGCACAATCACGTCATTGAGATCCACAAGAATCCATTGCCCAGTTTTGTAGCCCTCCATTCCGAGAAGCCCGAATTTGTGTTCGCCTGCGCCATGCAGCACATAATCCGCCAACGCTTGCGCGTGGCGGACGTTGCGCGCCGAGACAATAAGCATAACATCGAAAGAAGAACTCAGTTTCCGAGCGTCCAGGCCGAGAAGTTTGTCGGCCTGTTTTTCTTCCAACCATTCGGCCACCAAGGCGGCCTTTTCCAGGGGATCGTCATATTGTGATATTGATTCAGTAGTATTCATGTACACCGTCTTGTTAGTGGCGACTATCAGCAATGCCTGGCCACAATGATATCTTCCAAAGACCGTTTGGGTACGTGATGCACGCTTTGCGCATCGCGGTAGTATTTCACCGAGCCGTCCGCCTGCACATCTTCAAGCACACAGGCCTCCGCCGGTTTGCCCAAAGCCACAACCAACAATATGTCCAAATTGGCGGGGAGGTCGAGATGATCCGCCAATTTTTCACGATTCACCGATGCCAGAATGCAGCTGCCCAACCCTTGCTCGGTTGCGGCCAGCATTATGGTCTGGCTTGCAATGCCATGATCGCAGATGTTCTTTTCCGAAATTTTCTTATCATGGCAAATCACGATATAGCCTGTGGGGCGTTGCCCCTGCTCCGGTCCGGGCCATGAGGTGAAATAGGCGGCCCAGCCCAGGGTTGTAAAAATTTTCTCGTTCATCCCCTCTTCACAGCTCAAGACGTATTTAAGGGGCTGTAAATTGCCCCCCGATGCCGTGCAACGGGCCAGATCAACGAGATGTACCAATACATCCAACGAAACGGCACAGCTTTGATCAAAACGACGGCAACTGCGCGTGGCGCGCACCAAATCCTTCATTGTCATTGCGATCACCTCCACGCACGTCATAAAGCATTCGCACCCCGCTGGCAATGCAGCCGGCCATCTGCGCCGCTTCCTTCAAGCATGCGGCAAGGTCCTTTCATCGACAACAGGCGGCAACAGCGCAACAACTGGATGAATAAACATTACTCATTGAAAAACCGCTCAAAAAACACTCTGCCGCCCACGCGGAGCGCATCTCCCCGCTTTGCGAACAAGCCCCGCGCATGCTATGCAAAAAACCCCAGAGCGCCACAGACATTGGAGATCGACCGTCAATGCAGCCAACAGTAATGAAACAGGCTTATAGCCGCTTTACAAGCGATGTCGCAACGCTCTTCGCCGCGTTGCACGAACTTTCCGTGGAACTTGGCGCACCGCAGCACCGCGAGGCTGCGGCAAAACTCATCGCCAATCTGAATCAACCATTCCTCTTTGTCGTTGTGGGCGAGGTAAAATCCGGCAAAAGCAGTTTTATCAACGCCCTCTTGGGTGAAGACATCTGCCGTGTTGCTCCCGACCCCTGTACCGACGTCATCCAGAAAATAATTCATAACGAAACCCGCTCTGAACGCCGTATCTCCCCATTCCTTAAAGAAGTCGCCTTGCCTGTTGAAATACTCAAAAATATCGCCATAGTGGACACTCCGGGCACCAACAGCATCATTGAAGGGCATCAAATAATCACCGAAAAATTTATCCCGGAAAGCGACCTGGTGGTTTTCGTTTTCCCGGCCGTAAACCCTTACGTGAAATCGGCCTGGGATTTTTTCGAACTCGTGCATGCCACCTGGCATAAAAAAATCATTTTCGTCTTGCAGCAAGCAGACCGCACCAGTCCCCATGAATTGGAAGTCAGCCAGCAACGTGTGGCGGAATACGCCCGAGAGCGCAACATAGACAACCCGCGGATCTTCCCTGTTTCGGCGAAACTGGCCCTTGAAAACAATCCCCAGAGCGGTATGCAGCAGCTTTGGGATTTCATCCGGGAAACCGTCACAGGGGGGCGCCACTATTACCTTAAAATGGAATCCCTGCTGGGTACCGCGGCCACAATCCTGGACAACGCGGCCACAGAGCTGACAAACCAGAATCAGGCCCTGCTCCAGGATAAAAGCGAACAACAAAGGATTCACCAACGCCTGAAGCAGGCCAAAGAAACAGCACGTCGCGAAATGGACGCCCTCCATGCGAGGCTGCTCAAAGCCTATGACGAACAAATGGAAGAGGTTGTCGAAGAATTTGAAAACGGGCTCTCCGTTGGCAATTTGATGAAAAACTCCTTTACGGGCCTTTTCCGCCGCAAAAACACCTTTAAAAATTGGGTGGAAGACCTGAACTCGGGCTTTGCGGAAAAGCTTGCCTTGCGCGCGGAAGCCCTTTCACGGGAAGGCGCTCAAGCCGTTACCGCCACCACTGTGGCGTCCATGCAAGCGCTGCTGGAAGATTTACGCGGGGGACGGGCCCTGGGCAATTTTACGGGCACTGAACTCAACATCCCCGCCATTGCTGGACGCAGGCTCGAAGTCATTGATACGGTCATCGCAAACTTGAAAACACTGCTCTGCGATCAAAGCCTCGGTGAAAAACTCACGCCGCAGGTCCTGCGCAGCATTGGAGACCGTACCGTCATGGGCGGTTTCATCACCGCCATCGGCGCGATCATTGCGGGAGCCACTCAGCTTGTGGTCTTCGATGTCACCGGGGGCGTGTTCGCCACATTGGGCGCCCTGCTGGCCATAAACACCCTGACCTTCAAACGCGGCGCCGTGATCAAGGCGTTTAAAGCCGGCTATCTCCAGGGGCGTAAACGCTTCGACGACCAACTCTCGCAACTTCTGCCGGAACGCAACGCCGACATTTTCCAACACCTTGAAAGCATTTTCACCCCTTTCTTCAACAATATTAGCGAAAGAGAAGACCATTTACGGATTCTGACGCACAAACGCCAGGAACTGTGCCGGGCACTGGACAAGGAACGAGAGCAGTTGGAAGAGCTTATACGCTAATTTTCCAGGAAATACTTGACCCTGGGGCGCCTTTTGATGCACCAATTGTCTTGGGGCGGTTTCTCTATTATTCCTTTGGGAGAGGAAGAGCGTTGGAGGGGAGTCGCCCCCTTCCACGCTCATTGTAAATTGATTCACCCTCTGATGACGATGGTTTTACGGCCTAGGAGCGTGTAGCCACACACGCATCGACACACTCGGCGAGGAGAGAAAACAAACATGATCTACAACCTCGAAAAAGAGACGTTGCCCCGCGAGGAGCTGGAACAATTGCAACTGCGCAGGCTGCAAACACAGGTCGCTCGTGTTTACGCCAACGTGCCGTTTTATCACAAACACTTTGAGAAAATGGGCATCACCCCGAAAGACATCCGCAGCCTCGCTGACCTGAAACTGCTCCCCTTCACAAACAAACAGGATTTGCGCAACCACTACCCCTTTGGGTTGTTCGCCGTGCCCAGAGAAAATATCGTGCGGCTTCACGCTTCGAGCGGCACGACGGGCAAGGCCACCGTGGTGGGCTACACCCAGCGCGATGTCGCCAATTGGGCGGAATGCATGGCAAGATCACTGGCCTGCGCCGGCGCTGGCCCGCGTGACGTCATCCACAATGCTTACGGCTACGGATTGTTCACCGGCGGCCTGGGCGCCCATTACGGCGCGGAACTCCTGGGCGCCACCGTGGTTCCCATGTCCGGAGGCGCCACAAAACGCCAGGTTGCCCTGCTCCGCGATTTCGGCTCCACCGTCATCTGCTGCACGCCCTCCTACATGCTCTTTCTCGCTGAAACCGCCCAGGAACAAGGCATAGATATCCGGGACTTGCCCCTGCGTATCGGCGTGTTCGGCGCCGAACCCTGGACCGAAGAAATGCGCCGCGAAATCGAAAACAAGTGCGGCATCAAGGCCACTAATATCTACGGTCTTTCGGAAATCATGGGTCCGGGCGTGGCCATGGAATGCGTGGAAGCGCAGCATGGCATGCATATCTTCGAGGACCATTTCCTCCCGGAAATCATCGACCCGGAAACCGGAGAACAACTTCCCCCGGGAGAAAAAGGCGAACTCGTTCTTACCACCCTGACAAAGGAAGGCATCCCGCTCCTCCGCTACCGCACTCGCGATATCACCACCCTGGACTATACGCCTTGCGTATGCGGCAGAACCATGGT
Source organism: uncultured Desulfovibrionaceae bacterium (assembly GCA_964517355.1). Classification (GTDB taxonomy): domain Bacteria; phylum Desulfobacterota; class Desulfovibrionia; order Desulfovibrionales; family Desulfovibrionaceae; genus CAZFCK01. The sequence continues at coordinate 32,351 of CAZFCK010000024.1, forward strand.
CAAAATGGGCCGCATTATGGGGCGCAGCGACGATATGCTCATCATCCGAGGCGTCAATGTCTTTCCGTCACAGATCGAAAGCATCCTCCTCGAAACCGAAGGCGTGTCTCCCCATTACCAGATTATCGTCAGACGCGAGGGCAATCTGGACACAATGGAAGTGCAGGTGGAAGTCAGCGAAGCCATGTTCTCGGACGAAATCAAATACTTGCAACGTCGTGAAAATCAAATCCAAAAGGCGATCAAGGAATTCCTGGGTGTGTCCGCCAAGGTCAAGCTGGTGGAGCCCCACTCCATCGAACGCTCCATGGGCAAAGCCAAGCGCGTTATCGACATGCGCGACCTCAAAAATGGGTAGGAATCCTTCAAGCACCTCTTCAACCTTGCGAGGGTAGCCATGAAAGTGGAACAAATCTCGATATTTCTGGAAAACAAGGCAGGACGTCTGGCCGAAGTGACCCGCGTGTTGGCCGACGCGGGCGTCAACATCAGAGCGCTGTCCCTGGCCGACACCTCGGATTTCGGCATTTTGCGGCTCATCGTCACCGACCATGAGACCGCAAAAACCAAACTCAAGGAAAACGGATTCACTGTGGGGCGCACAACCGTGGTCGCCGTGAAAGTGCCCGACACCCCCGGCGGATTGGCCAACATTCTCGAATTGCTCAGCACGCAAGGCGTCAACGTGGAATATATGTATGCCTTTGTGCAGCAAAGCGGTGAAAACGCCATACTTATTTTCCGCTTCGACCGCACGGACCAAGCAATCCAAATCCTTACCGAAAACAATATCCCCATTGTCCCCGGAAAGGAAATCTACAGCATCTGACTCACGGTATGAAAAAAAACGTGCGAGAGGGGAAACCCTTTGAAAAGGGTTTCCCCTCTCGCGCTCTCCCCTTCCGAAACTTCTTAATTTTAAAAAGTTA
>CAZFCK010000025.1:0-32489 GCA_964517355.1 uncultured Desulfovibrionaceae bacterium
CGTACACCGACGCGGCCGTTCTCACGACGGTATCCTAAAATTTTGGTTTCCATGGTTTACCACCTTTTTGTTTTAACGTTGTGGACGTGCAGATGTTCGCCTTTTTTGATGGGCGCCACGACCTTGCCGATATCGGTTTTGTATTTGATTACGGTGTCGCCCGCGGCGAAATCCTTCAGGGCGACCTTGTGGCCGATGGGGATGTCGTCGATCATATTGAATGTAATGGTCTTGTTTTCCCGCATGATCCAGCCGGTGGCTTCCTTGCCGGCTTTCAGGCCTTCCACCACCACCACGCCGACGCCGTCGCCTTCTTCATGTACTACGAAGTCAATGGACATAGTTCCTCCTGAGTAGGTTGCGGGGCTAAAGTACCCCGAGTTTTTCATAAATTTTAGGGAGTTTTTTCTTGATTTCTTCTCCGACCTGCTCATAGAGATGCACTCCATGGCTATCCATGGCCACGGTCAGGGGGCCGAAGTTTTTCACCCGGAAGCGGTACAGGGCCTCGGGGTGCAATTCCTCGAAGTAGACGGCCTCCACCTCCTCGATCTGTTCGGTTTCCAGGGACGCCGCTCCGCCCACAATGGCGAGGTATACGGCGCCGTGTTTTTTCATGGCATCCAGGCTGCCTTGGTACAGGCCGCCTTTGCCGATTATCGCGCGTACGCCGTACTCGCCGATAAGGCCGGGCGTGAAACGGTCCATGCGGGTGCTGGTGGTCGTACCGACGCAGATTTTTTCCCACTTGTCCCCCACCCGGCGCAGGCTGGGCGCGGTATGGATGCAGGGCATGCCTTCAAGGCTGACCGGGGGGCGGTTGCCCTTATCGAAGATGTAAATCTGGGTGAGATCCCGGATGCCGAACAGGGGGCCGTCAAAGTATACGATGTCACCGGCGTGCAGGGAGCGAATGACGTTTTCCGAGAAAGGGGAAGTGAGATGATGAACCTTGCTCATGGTGTCCTCCTAGAAACCATACGTAACGTTGCCGGCGGGAGTGATGATGGCCCGGGCGCGTCTGGCGGGCCAGCACTGGGTATTCACGGCTACCGGATTCTGGGTGATGTGGGTGTAGGCGTATTCGATGTGCACGGCGAGACAGGATACGTCGCCGCCGAGCCCCATGGGGCCGCGACCCGTGGCGTTGATGGCTTCTTCCAGTTCCATTTCCATTTCGGCGATCATCGGGTCGGGATGGCGCTGTCCCACGGGGCGCACAATGGCGTCCTTGGCCAGCTTCATGACCAGGTCCGCGGTTCCGCCGAGTCCGACCCCGATGATGCCCGGAGGGCAAGGGTTGGCCCCGCTTTCAATGACCGTGTCCAGGATGAATTTTTTAACGGCCTTGATCCCGTGCTGGGGGTAGAACATCTGCATTTTGCTCATGTTCTCGGAACCGGACCCTTTCGGCACCATCAGGATGTCGAGCTCGTCGGTATCTTCGCTAAAGTCGAAATAGGTCACGGGCAGGCCCGGACCCACCGAAGTCTGAGGGTTGATACGGGTAATGGTGTGAGTGGAGCTGCTCCGGAAGGGGAATTCCTGGGTGGCGCGTTTGGCTCCCTCGTACAGGGCTTTTTTGATTTTGGACCCGTTCCAGGCGTATTTCGAGCCGATGCGTATCTTGTAGATGGGCAGCCCCGTGTCCTGGCAGATCAGGGTTTTTTTGCCGTCCGCAATGTCAATGGCCTTGAACATGGCCTCGAACACGCTGCGCGCGGCTGGGTTTGTCTCCCTGGCATAGGCTTTTTTCAGGGCCTCGCGCACGTCCGGGGGCAGATCGCAGAGGGCCTTGATGTAGAGTTGCTTGGCCGCCTCTTCAACGATGCGGTAATCCAGTTCTTCCATGTGGATCTCCTGTGATTGACGGTTCATAGTGGTACCGATTTTACGGCGTGGCCCTGTGGGCGGCAGGCCGTGTGCGTTTTGAGGGGGACGGGGGCGGACACGACCGTCCGGCCTCCGTCAGAGCCACGCCGCAAAGTTAGGATTCTTTCGCATTATTCTTCGCGGTGGCCTTCTTCGCTTCCATCAGCACGTCGGAACATTCGCGTTCCACCGGCTCGATTCCGCCGCGAAAATCCAGAGACAGCAGGAACGCCGCAATATTTTTGAGCTGTTCCTCTGTCAGATCGTATTGAGGCATGGTGGTGGATTCCATCTGAGACTTGGGATCCTTAATATAGTTCGCCAGATACTCGAGACTACGCTTTTTGCGGGCTATGTTGCTCATGTCCGGTCCGGTGCGGTGGCCGCCCTGGCCGAGTATGTTGTGGCAATACGAGCACGACTGTTCCACGTAGCCATGCAGTCCCCGGCTTTCTTCGGCCGTGAGCGTCCTGTTGGGCACGAGAACCGTTTTGTTGTAGGGCGCGGCCGAGGAGTAGGCCATGACGGTCAGATAGACGATGCACAGGGTGAAGGTGACGCCCACGCCCATGGACACGGGTCTGTTGCCCATGCCTTTGAGCTTGCTTTCACTGAAAAAGGGCACGCCGAAGAGCAGTACCAGGCCGCCTCCAAAGAGCACGAGCGTACCGATGACTTCCCAGGAACCCGTGAAGAAGGTCAGCAGCTGAAAGAGCCACATGTAGTACCATTCGGGCCGGGGCAGGTAGTCGGCTATAAAGGTGCCGGCCTGATCCTCCATGGGCGGGTCGATATAGGCCGCCATGAAGAGGAGAATGATAAAGAGAATGCCGAAGCCCAGTGAGGAACGGTCGGTGTGCTCCGGATAGAAGCGGTAAGCCTTGCCGGTGTAAGGCGGCAGGGCTTCCCCGGCCAAACGCTCGCGCGGGTCGGAGATGTTGTGAACGCGGATAAGGTAGATGTGCATGGCCATGAAGAACAGCAGACAGGCCGGCAGCACCAGAGTGTGTACGGAATAGAAGCGGGTGAGAGTGAAGCCGGAGACGTTCTCTCCCCCCAGAATGAAGCGGGTAACGATATCGCCGCCGGGGAACTGGCTCGGCATGTTCGCGCCGACAATCGTGGCCCAGAAGGCCTTCATGTCCCAGGGCAACAGGTAGCCGGTAAAGCCGAGGCCGAGCACCACCAGCAAGAGGCAGGCCCCGGTGACCCACGTGAGCTGACGCGGGGCCTCGTAAGAGCCGTGCAGATAGGAGACCATCAGATGGCAGAAGACCAGAAAGACCATGGCCCCGGCGCCCCAGTGGTGCAGACCGCGCACGATTCTACCGAGGGCGATCTCGTCGTTGATGTACTTGACCGACGCCCAGGCCTTGTCCGGGTCCGGCACGTAATAGAAGGCCAGGACCATGCCGGTGACGACCATGATGATGAAGGTAAGTGCACACAGGGTGCCCAGGATGGCGCTCCAGCCGGTTGTCGGAGGGAGTTCCTTGTATAGAAAGGGCTTGATGTATTTATCCCAGCCCAGGGTTTTGCACAGATTCATACTACCTCCACCTTGATGATGCCGTTTTCCACTTTCCAGGGCAGACGGGGGAGGGGGCTCGGCGGCGGACCGGCAACAACATTGCCGTCCACGTCAAAGGCGCCGCCGTGGCAGGCGCACTTGAAACGCCGTTCAGTAGGCTCCCAGTGAACCGCACAGCCAAGGTGCGTGCAACTGCTGCTGAAGCAGATAAAGTCCTCTTCGCTGTCGCGCCGGATCAGGACGGGCACGTTTACGTTCTCGCTGTGAAAGCCTTGTTTGCGCTCATAGTTGATCATGACCGTGTTCACCGAGCCCACAGGGTAGGAGTCCACTTCTCCGGCCGGGACCCACTGCGACGGCTGTTTCTCCAAGGTGGGAACCGCGGCGCTGACGCCGAGAATGCCGGTGAGGGAAAGGGCCATGCCCACGCCCGCCACGCCGGTGGCGCTCTTCAGGAACGTCCTGCGGGAAGGGTCGGCCGGTTCATGGCAATTGCAGGAGCAAGGGGTTTCGGGCTCCTCCGCTTTCGGTTGGGGGGCGTTTATGGCTCTTTCCTCGGCCGGGTGCGCAGGCAGAGGCTTTATGTCCTTCAGGTTGCTCAAGGCCAGACGCTGGATGTATTTGATGGCCCGGGTGCCGCTGATGGATTTGGGGCAGACCTCGGTGCAGTTGAATTCGGTGCGGCAGTTGTAGCAACTTTCCAAGGCCCGGGTCAGACGGGGTTCAAAGAGGGCGTCACGCTTGTCGGCCAGCAGGGTAAAGGCTCTGGTGAGGGCCGCCGGACCGGCGTAACCCTCATGGTTGTTGACCATGGTGCAGCTAGACACGCAGCAGCCACAGGCGATGCAGTCCGTGTCCATGGCGATGGCCACCCGCTCTTTGGTGTCCGGCTTGATCACGTAGGGTTCGTCGCGCTGTTCGCGCGGTTCGAAAAAGGGCAGGGCGTCCTCGTATTTGGCAAAGAAGGGGTCCATGTCCACCACCAGATCCTTGATGACCGGGAAGTGGTTGAGCGGGCGCAGGGTAATGTCTTGCTTGGGAGGCAGTTGAGAGACGTTGGTTTTGCACGCCAGACCCTCGCGGCCGTTGATGACCATGCCGCAGGAGCCGCACATGTTTACCCGGCAGGCGAAGCGGAAGGAGACGCTCGGGTCCTGCTCCTTCTGGATGCGCAGGAGCACGTCCAGAATGGTGGTGATTTCCGGTTTTGGGATGTCCAGACTGTAGCTCTGGAAATGTCCCTCACCGCCTTTTTCCGGGTCGTAACGGAATATTTTAACCGTTCGTTGGTTGTTTTTCATACCTGCCTCCGTTTAGTAGATGACGGCCCAGGCCAGGGCGAACAGGGCAAGCCCGAAGCCCAGGACCCACGGGATGAGCCAGCGATGGTGGCGTATGTTCACCATGTCGAAATCAAGCAGAATGACTCTGATGCCGAGTGATGCGTGGAAAATGACCGTGAGCAGCAGCAGGAACTGCAAATAGGGTTTGTATGTGAAGCCAAGGTGCAGACAGAGAAAGACCACGATCAATACTGCGCTCACACGTTGCAGCAGCCAGGCCCACATGCCGACATGGCTGCGGCCGCGCCGGTAGGGGTCGATTTCTCCCCATTGCAAGGGCTTTCTGTATTTCAGTTGGGATGTGTCCATAAGTGTTCTCCGTGTTGCTCAGGTTACTTTTTGTATTTTTGGCAGGTTTCCAGTGACTTGTGTTTGAATTCGACATCTCGCTTTTCCCACTGGGGCAGGCCGTCCGGGCCGCGCCAGAGGAAAGTGTTGAAGAGACCGTAATCGTCTCGTTGCTTGAGGAAGTCGCTACGGGTGTGCGCCCCGCGTGTTTCGTCGCGCTGCAGGGCGGAGGTGGCGGCCATGACGGACACGTCCAGCATGTTCAAGGTATCGAGATGGACGTTGAACACCATGTTGTAGGACCCGCCGGCAAGGGCGGCGGCGTCCACGTCCTTGCGCAGGGAGGCGAAGTCCACAAGGGCGCTTTCCAAGTCGGCTTTGTTGCGTACGACGCCCACCTTGTTCCAGTTGGCCTCCTGGATATTGGTGCGGTTATTAAGGGGGCTCTTGCCCTTTGTGCGGGAAAGGGGAGCGCTGAGCCGGCCCACCATGTCGTCAGCGAGCCCCGGCTTTGTCTCCTTGATCGAGCGGTTTTCAGCCTTGTCGAGGTAACGGGCGATGGATTTTCCCGCTAGGCGGCCGTAAACGCAGGATTCACAGATGCCGTTGCCGCCCAGCCTATTGGCGCCGTGCACTCCACCGGCGTCTTCCCCGGCCACAAAGAGCTTCTCCAGGGTAGCCCGGCACTCCGTATCAATCACCCCGCCGCCCATGAAAAAGTGGGCCGAGGGGGAAACCGGCACCATGCCGTTCGCCAGATCGAAGTTGAACTGGGCGCAACGTTCGGCCATGCCCGGGAAGTTCTTGAGCACGAAGTCCGCGCCGAGGTGGGCGGCGTCAATGCGCACCCCGCCCTCGGGACAGGCGTTTCCGGCCATCATTTCCAGGTAGGCGGAGCGGCTGACCACGTCACGGGTGGCGCGTTCGGCCACGTCCGGAGCGTGCCGGAGCATGTAGCGTTCGCCCTTGCCGTTGTAGAGATGCGCTCCCGCCCCGCGCAGGCCCTCCTCAAGGAGCGCCCCCGCCACCACGCTGCCGGGCACGATGAGCCCTGTGGGGTGGAACTGGATCATCTCCATGTCTCGCATCAGAGCGCCGGCCCGGTAGAGCATTGCGATGCCGTCGGCCGACTTTTCCGGGCCGGGGGCGTGGAAGCGGTACTGGGTGGGGCCGCCGCCGGTGGCCACCAGGGTGGCGGCCGCCTCGACAACCAGAAACTCACACTTGCGCATGTCGAAGAGCAGAGCCCCGGTCACGGTTTTGCCCTCGCGGTCGAGCAGCAGCTCCACGGCTCGGGTTTCCTCAAGCACCGGGATACGGCGCTTGAAAACCTGTTCCGTGGTGCGGCTGATGATTTCGATGCCGGTAAGGTCGCCTTTGTGCACCGTGCGGTCGAAGCATTGTCCGGCAAAAGGTTTCTGATGGATCTGGCCGTCTTCGCAGCGATCGAAAAAACAGCCGCTGATGGTTTCCAGTTCCTTGACCGTTGGGGTGGCTTCCTCGACCAGGGTTTTCGCGAGATCCTGGTTGTTGATGTACTGGCCGCCCTTGAGGGTATCCATGAGGTGCTTCTCATGGGAGTCGCGGGAATTCAGCACCACGTTGAACCCACCTTGCACCATCCGACTACAGCCGCCCTTTCCCTTCAGCGCCTTGGTGGCAATGAGGATATTCAGGTCGGGCTTGGCGTCATAGGCGTATATGGCGGCCAGTTCGGCCGCGGCGCCCATGCCGAGTATGAGGAGATCCACTTGCATTTTTGTTTTCATCATCACTCACTTTAGATTGAGGGGTTGGACACTCACGTGCCTCTGTAAGCAATAACGAGGCCAAAATTTTTCTTATTGTATCTAGTTGATATAATGAGTGTTGTTGTCTGGACGGGTGGGCAGGGGGTTAGCCATGCCGAATAGTAGCCCAAAAAATGGTTAATATTGGGTAATATTTTGGTTGATATTGGTCAAAAAATGATGGGCGCGCTCGGCGCGGCGTTTCACGCCCAAAGGGGGGGGGAGCGTATTGGTTTGCCGATCAGATCGAGCGGGATGGTGGCGCCACTTTCATTATTGATTCGGTGGCGCCTTTGGGGAAAGACGAATCAGGATTGACGGTTGGAGAATAGCTTTTTCGTACCGTTTTCAATCGCACGGTGGACGCCGCCGCGAAACGGGCCTCACCGCAATGGTACAACTCATCGGTCGTTTGACCAATCCGTCTTGTTGACATTGACGCCTTATCGGCGGAGCGTTGCTGGAAAAAATGGGGAACGGGTCAAGCGGAAAGACTTTCAGGAAATCGCGGCAAAGCTCTTCCGCCGTTCCACGGAACTCGGGCCCTTTTTAAGGCTGTTTGTTCTTTGATACGGTGAGTGATCCGCGCCCGAGGCCGGCGTTTGTTGCGCTTCGAGCCTGGGATCCATCTTGACGGGAGGGCGAGGGAAGGCGTGGTTCAGGAAGATGCCGGCCCCCCCCTCTCTGGTGTTGATGTGGCTGGATTACGCAACGTACTGATTGATATTGGTCGAATAAATGGGCGAACTCCGGCGCGCCGTGAGGCTACCAGCAGAGCTTGGCGGAAATGATGAAGATGACTCCCAGAATCAACTTACGGAACAATTTCTGGTCCATTCGACCGTTGAGGCGGTTGCCGATGGCGCTGCCTATCCATACCGCCGGAATGGCCGGCAGTATGTCCAGAATGGCAGAGAGGGGCAAGGTGCCGATGCTTACGTAGGCCACGGTCTTTAATATGTTGGTGACAAAGAAGAGCAGCACCACGGTGCCGACAAAGGCGCGGCGGTCTTGGGTGGCTGTCGTCAGGTACAGGGACCAGACAAGTCCTCCCGCGTGGGCGAGAACCGTGGCTACGCCACCCAGTGCGCCGTAAAAATAGACCTGTCCGTTCTTGGCTCGACTATTGATCCGGGAGAGCCCCTCTTTGAGTAGACGCACGGGAGCGATGGAGGGGAAAAGGTAACTGATGGCGTAGGTCATACCGAACAGGCCCACGCCCAAACGGAATCCGCTCGCGGGGATTATCGGCAGCAATAAAGTGCCCACCACGAGGCCGGGCACGGCCGCGGCCAAGAGGCGGGCCAGTTTCCCAAGCGCAATCCATTGCTTCCAGTAATAGAAGATGCCGATCACGTCCGAGCCCAGTAAAAGCGGTGCGCCAAGCCCGAGTGCCAGTTTGGCGGGAAAGGCGAGGGAAAGTGTGGGGAGTAAAAAGATGCCGGAGCCAATGCCCACCCCTGTTTTGATGACGCTGGAGCAGAACCCCGCAAGTGCCACAATGCAAATTTCATATAGATCCATGCCGACCTCCTTCGGTTCGTTTAGGCATCAACCGAATTAGCAAGGAGCATGCCTGTTCAGCATAATTGTGCCAAATCCCCGCGGCAGGGATCAATCGAGGCGAATACTGATGCGGGAGGCGTTGCCCCCGTTGCTTTTGCGGTCTTTTTGCTCCGGTGCGGCAAAGACCGCACAAGTGAGCCCGCAGGATGCAAGGCTTGGATTCGGCAGGCGGATGCGCTACTTTTGTTCAATATTGATCAATGTTAATGCCGAATATTTGTCATATGCCAGATATTCGGCTTCAATTTTCGTCAGCCCTGGCGTTCCCACGATGAAAAAATCTATTTTATCAATTTGTTAGTGAAAAAAATAGATGTGGCATGCCTTTTGCCTTATTGCTTCAACGGTCCTCGGTACTTAGAAAGCCGACTGACATTGTCGGAAATATCACCTTCTAGGCCGGTGACTGAGGGGATATATAAAATGGAAAACCATTGGCACATTTCACTCGTAGTGGAGGTAGTATGAAAAAGTTGTTTGTTGCACTTATGGCGACCCTGCTTTTGGGCGCGACCTGCGCTTGGGCGGCGAGCGCCGGCACCCCTTATGTCCAGAAGCCCGAGTACAAGCTCCGGTTGGCGCACGCCCTGCCTACGGATTCCCCCTATGACAAGGGCACGACCCGTTTTGCGGAACTGGTGTCCATTTATTCCAGGGGAGCGGCCGATATTCAGGTGTTCGGCAACGCACAGATCGGCCTGGAGGCCGACACGGTCAAGGATGCGCAGCTAGGCATGGTGGATTTCAGTTTGGCTGCCGTCAACAACATCACCATGTGGTACCCCCAGATGGACGTGACCATCATGCCCATGATCTTCCGCGACCGTTATCACGTTGAGGCCTTCCTCAAGAGCCCGGTCTGGGAGAACATGAAAGAGGAGTACCGCAAGGCCAGCGGCTTACGCATCGTTTCCGTTTTCGAGTGGGGGGATCGCGGCATCGCCACCCGCAGCACCGATATCGCGAAGCCTTCGGATTTGCAGGGCTTGAAAATCCGCCTTCCCAAGAACTCGGTCATGCTGGACGCCTACCAGGCGCTCGGCGCCGTCCCCACGGCCATTGATTTCGGCGAACTCTACAGCGCCCTCCAGCAAGGGCTGGCCGAAGGCATGGAAGCCCCGCCCCAGGGCATCATCGACATGAAAGTCACGGACTTTTTGAAGAGCTACTCGACCGCGAATATCTTCTACGGTCTGTCCTGCCTGGTCATGAACGACGAAAAGTACGCCTCCCTGCCGCCGGAAGTACAAGCGGCCATCCTCCGCGCGGGCGAGGAGGCCGGGGCGTACCAGCGCTGGGCCTCGGCCGTGTCGCACGTGGATGGCCTGGATCGTCTGGAGGAACTTGGCGTGAAGGTTACCAGGGTCGAGGACTTGAAGCCCTTCAGGGATGCCGTTCAGCCGGTGTATGACAAGTACGGCCCGATCATCGGCGAGGAATTGATCCAGCAGGTTATCGATATCAAATAAGTTTATTTGCGGATATCGCGGCGGACCTTTTCCCGTGCGCCGGGCCGATGCGTGCCGAATGCGCCGGCCCGCCGCACGGGATCTTTAACCCGAAATCCCGCCCGGAACACGAACCATAGCATCTGCCGGAATGCCGCCGATCCGGCAGTAGGGAGCCGCCATGAGACGCGTCCTAACCTATCTCGACGATCATTTTGAAGAAACGATCCTCATCATTCTCGCTTCCGTTCTTGTGCTTTCGCTGACGTACTCGGCCATTGTGCGCTATTTTCTGCCTTATCCCTTTTTTACGTCCCTCTCTCATAAAGCGGAGGAACTGGCCATCTACTCGTTTGTGGCCCAGCTCTATTTTGGAGCTTCCCTGGCCGCCCGCGATGGCAGTCACTTCAGGGTGACGGCCCAGTTTATGTTTATTCCCGAAAGAATTCGCAAGTGGTTCTACCTTCCCGGGGAGTTGCTCTGGCAGGGCCTGAACGTGTTTTTGGTCTGGCAGGGATTCAATTTGGTCAATTCCGCGTTCCAGACATCAGAATCGACCATCGCCCTCCAGATGCCCATGTGGATTGTCTACGCCATTATTCCCGTGGCCTTTCTGAACACCGTGATCAGATTGCTACAGCGGCATCTCGGTGGAAAATTCGGCCCGGATGCCGTCAGCATCGACGATGAAATCTGATTTACCAACCGGCAGGAGGTGCCATGTTTGAGCCGACCGTCGCTAACGTTATTTTCATTAGTTTGATCGGTTGCTTTATCCTGGGGGTCCCCATCGGGTATTCCCTGGGCATTGCGACCACCGCAGGGTTGCTATTGACGCCCATCCCGCTTGTATACATTGCGCAAACCTTTTACACCGGCACGGGCCTTTTCCCGCTTATCGCCATTCCAGGCTTCATCCTGGCCGGCGACCTGATGATCAAGACCGAAATCACCGACAAGATCATCAGGGTCATCACCCTCCTGATCGGCCGGTTGCCGGGCGGAATGGGCTTCGTGACCATGGTCGCCTGCGCCTTCTTCGCTTCCCTTTCCGGATCCGGACCGGCCACCACGGCGGCCATCGGGAGCATCATGATTCCAGCCATGATCCGCTCGGGCTATCCCGTCGCCGTGGCGGCCGCCCTGGCGGCCACAGGCGGGACGCTCGGCATTCTCATCCCGCCTTCCAATCCCATGATCATTTACGGTGTCACGGCCAACCTGTCCGTGGCTGGCATGTTCGTTACGGGCTTTCTGCCCGGTCTCCTCCTGACTCTCCTTTTGGGTGCTTACTGTTATTTGACCGGGCGCTTTTTCGGCTACCGGGACCTCGATTGCGAGCGTTTTTCCTGGAAGACCTTCGGCAGCGCCGTGTGGGACGGCAAATGGGCGCTTTCCATGCCGGTCATCGTGCTCGGCTCCATTTACACCGGAATCGCCACGCCCACTGAATCGGCCATGCTGGCCGTATGCTACACGCTACTCGTGGCGAAAATCACCGGCAAGCTCCAGTTGAAGGATATCCGCCACGCGATGGTCTCCACGGGAAAACTCACCGGTTCCGTATTGATCATCATGGGGCCCGCCATGGCCTTTGGACGGCTTCTGGTGCTGGAGAACATCCCCACTCAGGTGGCGGCATGGTTTCTCTCCATTTCCACCAACCCGCTGGCGGTATTGTTTCTGATCGCCGCGTTGCTCCTGTTCATCGGCTGCTTCATGGAAACGTTGGGCACCATCGTGCTGTTGACCCCCATCTTCCTGCCCGTGGTCACGCAGCTTGGCGTGGACCCGGCCCAGTTTGGCATCATGTTCGTGATCTTGAGCCAGATCGGTTTTCTTACCCCGCCTCTGGGCGTGAACCTCTTTGTGGCCTCGGCCCTGTCGGGGATCAGTATCGAACGCATCAGCCGCTCGGTGCTGCCACTCATCACTGTGCTTATACTTTTTGCCGTACTGCTTATTCTCGTGCCCTGGATATCCACCTGGGGCTACCATTTCTACATGGGTATGTGACCCGCGCCGCGGGCAATTGACATGAATACGGACCTGGTACCTTAACCTCAATCTCAGTCGGAGGAACTTATGAAAGTAGGATTTATCGGCCTTGGCCTCATGGGCGGAGGAATGACCAAAAATCTCGTGAACAAGGGCGTGCCGGTCAAGGGCTATGATATCGACCGCACCGCCGTGGACCGTCTCGTCTCCGAAGGCGGCACGGCCGCTTCCAGCCCGGCGGACGCCGCCGATGGGGCCGACGTGGTCTTTACCATGCTGCCCAACAGCCAGCATGTGGAAGGGGCGGTATTCGGCGAAAAGGGCATCCTCGAAACCTTGAAGCCCGGGGCCCTGTACGTGGATAGCAGCACCATCGCCCCGGATATGACGGACAGCATCGGCAAACGCCTGAAAGCCAAAGGCGTTACCATGCTTGACGCCCCGGTGGGCCGCACCTCGGCCCACGCCTGGACCGGCACCCTGATTTTCATGGTCGGCGGCGAGGAAGAGGACCTGGCCCGCATTACCCCCCTGCTGGAAAAGATGAGCGAATCCATTTTCCATTGCGGCCCTCTGGGGTCGGGCATCCGCGCCAAGATCGTGAACAACTACATGAGTATCGTGCTCAACGTGCTCACGGCCGAGACTCTGACGTTGGCCGAAGCCTTAGGCCTGGACCTGGAAAAGGCCACGGATGTCATGCGCGGCACCCCGGCAGTGCGCTCCCATCTGCTGACGACCTATCCCGACAAGGTTTTGAAAGGCGACATTTCACCAGCCTTTCCGGTTGATCTGGCGGATAAGGATCTCGGCATCGCCCTGGAGGCCGCCGCCAAATATCGGCTTCCGCTTCCGGCAGGCGCGGTCGCGCGGCAGATGTATTCCTATGCCAGCGCCAAAGGCTTCGGGCGTCAGGACTGGACCGCCATGCTTCTGGCTTACAGGGAGCTGGGCAAAAAATAAACGTCCGGGCAAACGTCTCCCGGCTGTCCCGGTTAGTTTCTGGGGCAGTCCGTCATAGCCTTTTGTTAAAACTCTCTGAAAAAAGTTCCCTACGAAAAGTTGCAATCAAGATAAGCGCCACATTGTAACTAATCGAAATATGGTTGGATTCTTTTTGCAGAGAGGCCTGAAAACAGAAGCCGTATCAAGGGGATTCGATTTATATGCAAAGAAAGCTGTTGAATATTAATGGAGTCGATCGCGAGGTGTTGTGCGATCCTGAAAAGGACTCCCTGGCCGATGTCGTACGCAGGCTCGGTCTGACTGGGACCAAGATTGGCTGTGGAACGGGACAGTGCGGCTCTTGCACGCTGCTGCTCGATGGAAAGGTTGTCAGGTCCTGTACCCGCAAGATGAAAAAGGTCAGTGACTATTCCAAGGTGGAAACAATAGAGGGACTGGGTACCCCGAAGCATCCCCATCCTTTGCAGCAGGCCTTTGTTACCTACGCCGCTGTTCAATGCGGCTTCTGTACGCCGGGTTTCATCATGTCGGCCAAAGGGCTGCTGAGCGAAAATCCCTCGCCCACGCGAGAGGAGGTGCGGGACTGGTTCACCCGTCACAACAATATCTGCCGCTGCACCGGCTACAAACCCATAGTTGACGCCGTCATGGAGGCCGCCGCTGTGATGCGCGGTGAAAAAAGCATGGACGACATCACGTTCCATATACCGGCTGACGGCGGCATCTACAATACGCACTTCCCCAAGCCGACCGGAATGATCAAGGTGCAGGGCAACTGCGATTACGGTGCGGATATTTCCCTGAAAATGCGGCATGACACCTTGCATCTGGCTGTCGTCATGTCCCGCACGCACCATGCCGGAATAAAACGCATTGATTGTGCCGAGGCGGAGGGTCTGCCGGGCGTGGTGCGTGTGATTACGGCCAAAGACGTAAAAGGCACCAACCGCTTTGTCGCCGCGCAGGGCGCTCCCCACAGCCTGTGCGACGGGCGGGAACGTCCCATTCTATGCGAAGACAAAGTGTTTCGCTTTGGCGACGTCGTTGCCGTGGTGGCCGCGGCTACACGTGAGCAGGCTCGTGATGCAGCCGCTAAGATTAAGGTTGAATATGAACAGCTTCACTCCATGTTGACGTTCATGGACGCCGTCGCTCCCGACGCTATCCGGGTACATGGTTACATTCCCAATGTGTACATGGAACTCCCCTTGTATAAGGGAGAGGACACGCGCGACATGTTCGACGCGGCCGCCTACGCAGTGGAAGGCCACTTCAGCACGACAAGGCAGGCGCATCTGCCGATCGAGCCCGACGTGGTCATCGCGTACCCCGATGATGGGGGAGTGGCCATTCAATGCAAGGCCCAGTACACGCACGGCATGAGCGGGCAAATGGCCGAAGGCATAGGCTTGCCCAAAGACAAGATCAGGATCATCAACAACCCGGCGGGGGGCAGTTTCGGCTACAGCATGTCCCCGGCCAATTACGCTCTCGTCGCCGTCTGCGCGCTGGCCCTTAACACGACCGTTTCCCTTGTCCTCAGCTATGAGGAACACCAGCACATGACGGGTAAACGCTCCCCCGTTTACACAAATGCGCGTCTGGCTTGTACCGCTGACGGCAAAATGCAGGCCCTCGACTTTCTTGTCGGCATCGATCACGGGGCATTCAGTGAAATGGCCGGAGCCTTGACGACCAAGGTGATCAGGTTCTTTGGCTATCCGTACAATGTCCCCAATATTCGGGGTCTTGCGCGCACGGCCTTTACCAACGGCAATTTCGGCATAGCCTTTCAAGCCTTCGGTTCCCCTCAGGCATATATGGCCAGCGAGCAGCTTGTGGACATGCTGGCGGATAAAATCGGCATGGATCCTTTTGAGTTCCGGTATATCAATGTCGCCCAACCCGGCGATTTCTGCACCAATTCCGTGCCGTACCGGGAATATCCGATGCGCGATATGATGGACATGATGCGCCCCTACTATGAAGAGGCTAAAGTCCACGCCGCCGCGGAGAGCACCCCGGAAGTGAAGATCGGCGTCGGCCTGTCCTGGGGCGGTTACCATGTCTCCAAGGTGCCGGATCGTGCCGAAGTCGACTTGGAATTAAACCAGGACGGTACGGTCACTGTGTATACCACATGGGCCGATGTCGGCCAGGGTATGGATCTCGGCACTACCGTAGAGGTGCATGAGGCGTTGCGCCCTCTTGCTCTGCATCCCGACCAGATACGCATGGTGCATGGCGATACGGCGATTTGTCCGGATACCGGTCCTTCCTCGGGAAGCCGTTCGCATCACGTTGCCGGCCTGGCCACTATTGACGCCGCCAATAAATTGCTGGACGCCATGCGCAAACCAGACGGAACCTTCCGCACCTGGCAGGAAATGCGCGATGAAGGCATCGAAACCCGGCACCGGGGCGTTTATTCCTCCGCGTGGCCCGACATCGATCCCGACACCGGCCACGGATACGGCGCCATCGCCCAGAATTATGTCCTCACTCTGGTGGAAGTCGCCGTGGATCAGAATACCGGTAAAGCAACCGTGTTGCATGCCACGATCCTGGCCGACGTGGGCAAGATAGGCAGTTACCACGGCGTGCTAGGACAAGCATGGGGCGCTTTTGCACGCGCCTTGGGATTCGCTTTGAGCGAACGCTATGACGACATGAAAAAGCATGTGTCCATCCTCAGCACCGGCACACCTAAATGCAAAGATGTTCCCGATGACATCAACGTGCTGTTCCATGTCACTCCGCGCGGAAATGGCCCGTGGGGCTCCACCGGGTGCGCGGAGGGTTTTCAGAGCAGCGCGCATACAGCCATTCTTAACGCCATTGCCAAGGCCACGGGAATTCGTATCTTTACTCTGCCTGCCACCCCGGACAAGATAAAGGCCGCCATGGATGCTCAAAAGGCGGGAAGACCATATGAACAGCAGGCATGGGATTTGGGGTGTGATTTGTATACACGCCTTGATGAACTCAAAGAAGAGCATCCTCAATCGAGATAAAAAGCTATAGTGAAAGGTACATAGCAGGAGCGGTTTCTCAACGAATCTTTTCTATAGCGAATAGAGCTGACTGGAGACCTCCGTATCGGCCGGCATCAAACGGTAACACATGAGGATGGTCCTAACCCGCATACTTCACGAACGCCCCCGAACCTATGGAATCGGGGGCGTTTGTGCGCTTCCTCCATCGTTTCCCCTTGTCTTCATGCAACTTGTTCAGAATTTCGGATACTCGTCACGACCCTGGGTGCCATGGCGCGACTGAGTCATGGCCATGGGCTGAGCCGGCAACGCGATTTTTGGACTGCTCCGCTTGCGGTGATAATCGTAGTCCCTTCCTCAAGCAGCTTGGCCGCTGAGTGTTTGTGTCTGTATATAGTAACACATAAGGCTTTTTACATTGGTATGAAAATATATATTTCGATTAGTTGAGTATTTGGTTGACTGTCACGGCAACGCCGCTTTCTTCAGGGCGGAGGCTGCCGTCCAAAGCTCATGATGCGCGCTCCTGCTTTGGTTCTAGCGTATTTTCGCCTTGAAACAAGGCTCTTCCCTGAAACAATTTTCAATTGTTCCAGGGAAATGCATAAGAGCATCTAGCGCTTTTCAAGCGTTAAATGCTCTAAATGGATATTGCGGGATAAAATTCAACATGAGAGCAGCGTAACCTTTGCCGTGGGGTGGAAGAACTGGCTGTACTCCGGCTCTCCCCCCCCGAGGAGCGGAGCCCAGCGCCGCCATCTATTCCCTCGACTCGCCGCAAATCATACCGCCTAGCTAAAATAATGCGAGGCTAGGGAAAATGGAGGGCTGGGCGTCCATAGATGGTCTCCAGAGAGGTTTCAGGCCGTGCGGATATGGGACCAGGGCGGGCGGGAGAACGGAAAAGGGAAGGGCGCCCGGCAAAGACGGTTATCCGCCTTGGTTTCCGCCGCGGCGCTCGGGTTGCGCCCCCGTGTTGTCCTCTCCTTCGAATGGGTAAAACGAAAATGGGCTAACCTGAATACAGTGGCAAGAACCCGAGTTGACAAAAACAGCGTATCATGGCTATTTGATATACAATAAGGCTAAGAAATTGTGTCGAAAAATAGGAAGCTCTCGATTTTTTGAGTAAAGGATGCGTTATAACATCTTGTATTTTTTTTTAAAAATAAGAATGAAATGGCCGTTTTTGGCGTCCAGAGGTCGCACGTTGTCGTCATGTTGGTGCTAACCTCCTCGACTTAATTCTTTTTTATTGTCCGAAAGTCGTATAAAACCATTGGGACATTCTTTTGCATATTCTGGCGCAGAGTTGGGTAACTAGAGGAAAACGTTGGTTTTCGGCTCCAACCCCAACACCGCATAAGTCCGACACTCCGGAACGCCGCCTGCCAGAACGCGGGCCGACCTTGCTCTTCGTTATTGACGGCCTGGACCTGGGGGGCGCCCAACAGCTACTGGTCGTGTTGGGCAGGGCGCTGGTCGAGCAGGGCTGGCGAGTGCTCGTCTGCTGTCTGCAGCCGAAGCTGGACCTGCTGCCCCGGCTGCGCGAGGCCGGCGTCGAGGTCCACTGTCTGGGGCGGCCCAGGCCGGGCGTCAGTCGTCCGGTGGCGTTTCTGCGCTACGTCCTGGGCGGGCTGTGGGACATCGGTCGCCTGCTCGTACGTGAACGAGTGGACATCCTTCATGCCCACCTTTCGGACGCCGAGTTTCTGGGCTTGGCGGCCGGGCTGGTTTGTCGAACGCCAGTAGTCATGGCCACCATCCACTCCCCCAGATTGCTCCCGGAGCGGTCCCGCCGGAGTCTTCGCAACCGGCTACGTGTTTTCCTTTCTCGGACGCTGTTCAACGCCGCGGACTGGATCGTGGCCGTCTCGGAGGAGGCCGCGTCGAACCTCATCTCGGTGTTCGGCGTGGCGTCGGGCCGGGTCGTGGTCATCGAGAATTGTGTGGCGTTCGGCCAGGGCGAGGCGCCCCCCGGCCTGCGGGAGGCGCTTGGCATTCCGGCCGGGGCGCGGGTCCTGGCTGCGGTGGGGCGGCTGGATCCCGTCAAAAATCACGCCCTGCTGCTGGAGGCCATGGCCGCCCTACCGAGACGGGACGTCGTTCTCCTGCTGGTGGGAGCGGGCGGGCTGGAGGACGAGCTGCGTCGTCAGGCCTCGGCCCTGGGCTTGGCGGACCGGGTTTTGTTTCTCGGACTCCGCGAGGACGTGGCCCGGCTGCTGCGCATCGTTGATGTCTTTATCATGCCCTCGAAGTACGAGGGCACATCCCTGGCTCTGCTGGAGGCTATGGCCGCTGGCCGGCCCATCGTGGCCACGGACATTCCCGGGAACCGCAAGCCCCTGATTGATGGTGCGGCTGCATTGCTCGTGCCGCCCGACGACGCCAACGCGCTGGCCCGGGCCATCCACCGGCTCCTGGACGACCAGAGACTAGCCCGGACTCTGGGCGACAAGGCGCGCCAGACCGCTCAAAAGCGGTACAGCGTGGAGAGCGCCGTAAACAGGCTGGAGCGTCTGCGGCAGACCGCCCGCCGCCGTCTTCTGCCGCTACTGCGGCCCAGGTCCCTGCCCCCCCGGAAACAATGATGCCGCCCGCCCTGAAGAAGCATATCAAGGCCCTGCTCTGGCAGACCGCCCGTTGCGTCGGGGCGGCGCGGTTGATCCGTTTCCAGGGCGCGGTTATCGTGGGACTGCACCGGGTGGCGGCTCCCGGCGGGTGTGGCCTGGACACACCGCCAGCGCTTTTCAACGGTCTGTGCGGCTTCTTTCGCAGGCATTTCACGCCAACACCTCTGCCCACTCTGGTCGAGGACCTGCGGAATGGACGACCGACCGCCGGAGGGCTGGCCATCACGTTCGACGACGGCTATAAGGACAACCTGCTCATGGCGGCGCCCATTCTCCGCAAACACGGACTACCGGCCACGTTCTTCCTGACCACGGGGTTTATCGGCGGCGACGCCTCCCCCTGGTGGGACCAGGCCGCGGGCGACCAACGCCCCTTCCTCTCCTGGGACGACGTGCGCCAGCTGCACGCCATGGGTTTCGATATCGGCGGACACACCCGGACCCACCCGGACCTGGCACCGCTGAACGACCAGGAGGCCCGGGACGAGCTGCTCGGCTGTCGCCAGGACATCTTCGACGCCCTGGGCGTCGCGCCCGTGTCGTTCGCCTACCCCTTCGGCCGCAGGGAGAACGTCACCCCCCGCATCCGCGAGCTGATCCGGGAGGCTGGCTTCGTCTGTTGCTGTGGGTTGTCTGGCGGCGGCAACCGCCCGGGCCAGGATCCCTTCGACCTGAACCGCGTCCCTGTCTCCGGCTGGTATGTCTCGCCAGCCCACTTCGGCGGCGACCTGCTCGTCTCGCTGGTCAGGGAGCATTGCGGTTGAGGCCGCAAGGAGAGATGCCCCATGCACGACGACCGTCCGCAATCCTCCAGCCTAGTGACCGGTTGCGCGGGCTTTGTCGGCGGTCGCCTGGCCGCGAGACTTCTCGCCCAGGGGCAAGCCGTTGTCGGAGTGGACGATTTTTCCACGGGTTCCCGCGAGGTCGTGGCCCGACTGGCTCGCTGGCCGGGCTTCGCCTTTCACGAGACCTCCATCCTTGAGCCGGACCTCCTGCCCCGGCTCAAGCGCATCCACTCCGGGCTGGCCCGTGTGTTGCATCTGGCTGCGGTGGTAAGCGTGCCTGATTCTCTGCGATACCCCCAAAAAACCAGGGCGGTGAACCTGGACGCATCGCTGGCACTGCACGACTCGGCCCGGCGGCTCGGCCTGGAGACCTTCGTCTTCGCGGGCTCGGCTGCGGAATACAGGACGGAGAGTCGCATGCCCCAGCGTGAGGAATACGCCGCGCCGGAAACTCCACGCCTGAGCCCTTACGGGGAGTACAAGTTCCTGGTCTCCCGACATATTCAAGAGAGCGGCTTCGGTGCGTCCCTGCGCTGCTTCAACCTCTATGGACCCGGCCAACGCCCGAACAGCGGCGTCGTCAGTCGGTTCCTCGACATGGCCCTGGCGGGGAGGCCCTTCACGGTGTTCGGCGACGGCGGTCAGACCCGGGACTTCGTATTTGTGGACGACGCGGTGGCGACCTTCACGCTCGCCGCCGGGTTGGCTGGGGAGCGGAGCGAACCACTGGCTGGCGTGTTCAATGTCGGCACGCAACGGCCGACGGACCTGCTCACTCTGGCCAGGACCATCGCGGGGATGGCGGGCGCGCCTTTTATTGTACGGCATTTGCCGGAACGGGAGGGAGACATCCGCCACTCCCTGGCGGACGTCTCCCGGCTGCGCCGGGCCACGGGGTTCGCGCCGGAAACGCCCCTGTCCGAGGGGCTGGCCAGGACCTTGGACTGGATGCGGACTGGTGCTGCGGGGGGCTGAGGCCAGGCCGAAGGCTCAGCGATTCATCATGCTTTTAGCTCGTCGATACGGTCGAAGTATTTGTAGGGAATACGGCTTTTCGACTTAAGAAAACGCTGATTAATAACATTTTGTGGCTGTGTCCTTAACTCCACAATGTGGGAATGACTTGTTTTTCCGAGGGGAAAACCAGCGCTGCCATCTTCATCCCTAAGGCGCGATACAACCGCGCCCAGGGGCTGAAGTTCTTGAAAGTCGGCATTGAGGACCGCCAGGAGCCGGGTGCGTCCGAGCCACTGATAGCGCTCCACCACGATGCCGTCCACGCTCTTGGCGATGCGCCGCCCCAGAGGATCGTGACTATAGGTTATCACGCCTGTGCCGGGCAGGTCCACCTGTTTGAGCTCGCCGCGGCTGGAGTAGTGGTAGGCCGTGGTGGCGCCCGCCTCGGTTTTGGAGGTCAGGAAGCCGTCCACGTCGAAGGCGTAGCTCGCCGCCCCCGCCGTGAGCAGGCGGTCCTCTTCATCATAGCTGTAGGAGCGGTTCACGATGCCGCGCAGGGCGTTGGTTTCGCCGAGGCGTTCACCCTGGGGGAAAATTAAGCTTCGTTCATTTCAAAGTATTTTTTTACTAGGGCTTTATCGTCTTCAGTCCAGCCCAGATCAGCAATAATTAGTGTGTCTCTCAATATTTTATCGTAAGTGATTTTTATAGCATCTTCTCTAATATCCGACAGTTTGATCTTTTTAGTAATTAATGATAATTTGCGTAAAACAATAAAGATTGCGTCTAACAAGTTTGCAATTAAAATTTCATTCCATTTGTCAAAATATTTAGAAGCTAATTCTTGTTTAAGATCAAAAATTCCTTCACAAATAGAGTCGTCTATAAAGTTACCATATTGATCTGTTTTGACAAGTAGTAATTCCTCTGGAAATTCGTCTAAAGCCTGTTTTAAAAGATTTACAAACAGTAAATCAATATTATATTTCTCTGTTTTAGTCATTTTCGTACTCTCCCGTCAGGCCAAATGCTATTTGGTTTGGCTCTGCGTTCCCACAATTTTTGGTTTTTCCGGTAACAGCATTCGTGCTAATCTTCAAAGAACTAGTCCAGGAAGGCAAAAGTCGGACTCTCAACCACCTGGCAGCCCCTCCCCAAATGCCCCTAGCTACGATCTGTAAAGCCAGAAAGGAAATGCGACTCATGGGTCTCATCGACTACCGAGACTACCACTGGCAGCTCTCAACACGACTCGCAAACAACCTCAGAAAGTTTTCCGATCTCCTAGACTCAGCCATGAACAAAAAATGAAGTAGATTGAAACAATACTAGGCCGTGTTTCTAAATTCCTTTCGAAAAGAAAATGCGAGAGGGGAAACCCTTTGAAAAGGGTTTCCCCTCTCGCGCTCTCCCTTTCCCAAACTTTCTAATTTTGAGGAGGTTAAATATATCATTTTGATTTCTTACGATGTTTTTGAACGGCCTTCCATAATCATTTTTATTATAGAAACAGGCCCTAATTGGGTTGAAATAATTTAGAAACAGGCCCTAGCTGATATCAATAAAGAGGATTGACAAGAAGATCATTTCTGAACTTTCTTAAACCGAGAGGATTTGCGGGTCTCCAAAGGTTAATGTCACGGAAAATATCAGACTCTAATTATGATCACAAGCTAAAGCAATCGGTCAATTTCATGCTTATGCTTTACATATAGTCTACAATAGACACCTTGTCACTGCTGGTTGTGCGTTCTCTTTAATTGTCATCATAATAATTAAAAAAGGGACAAAAATATGCTCGGACCTTTCCGTGATCCAATTGACAGTCTTAAATTCTGGCTACTATTGTTTGGAATAGGTCTATGTTCTTATACTGTTGAGAAAAAAATAGATGATGTAATCTTTAATGAAATTTTTTTCTGGGTGCGGATGCTTCTGATTGTTGTTCCATCTGTTTTTATTCTTGTATGGTTAATAAGAATTATGCCATTAATTTTTACTGAGTATTTTAAAAAGAAAAAGAACTAACTTACTTGGAAAGATAGAGTTGCTCAATTAGTACTGACTATCATTTTATATTTCACGAAGTATCGTGTTGATGTTAAGCTTTATTTGCGGCATTTAAAGAAGAAGGATGTTGAGATAGTTCGGTTTTTGGCTCGGATTAATTCGAAAGTAAAAGAAATCAATTGGATAAATAAAATGGCAATTGATGATTTAGTTGAATGTGAAGAAATGACTAATCGTGAGCCTAAAAGGAGTTTAGGAAAAGCTTTGTTTGTTGCAGGATTTGCTCTTTATCACTCATTATTTGGTTTTGGTGGTACAGATGTACATACACCAAAAGAGTTGAAAGCTATTTCTGGACATGAATATTGTATGAAAAGCTCTTACATGGCTCAAGCAGGAAAAGCTTTGCTAGTGGAGTAGGTGTTGCAGAAGCTGCAAATGATTATAAAAAGGCAGTAAAATTGGCACCTAATAATTCAGCTATATATGTTAACTTGGGAGCTGTATTGAGATTTTCTAAAGATTTAGAAAGGCAGTAAATGCTTATTTAAAGGCTTTAGAATTAGGTAGTAATTTGATTCAAGGGCATTTAGGAATAGGCATAACTTATTCTCTTTTAGGAAGAGATGAAAAGGATAATTATCATCTTTTGAAGCAGTTAGAGCTAGCTCCAGTTAGTCCTTATAAAAATTATTGTTCTAAATTGATTGATAAATAATAACTTTTTTATACTCTTATTTTTTAAATATTTTATTATGAGGTTTGTATCAATTATATTTTATTCTTAGTTTTAGTTTCAGCATTAACATTTGGGGGTATTTGTCAAAGAGATCAGGTTTCTGGTGAAGAAGTTTGTCCTCCGGGGTATGATCCTGAGAGTGGTCAAATTGATGATCCAGATGCTTTAATTAATCATTATGGTAGCATAGCTGCTATTCCTTTAGAAGTAAAGGTGCTAATATTACTTAAAAAATACGGAGATTTAAAGTTGGGTCAAAAGAATGAGTTTGTTGGTGGTCCGGCAAATAAAGCATTACTTAAAGAAAATTTTGAATATGTTCTAGGTTCGGAGACTTCTTTTAGTACTTTTGATGGAACTGAAAGAACTTATATTATGGGTGTTGCAGCTGAAGAGAGTAAACTTTCAGTTGTTGTAGAGAATATTAAACTTCATGGTGAAGAACAAGAAGCACTTGAAATGATCGAGAATGGTGGTTTTAATAGTGAACATTGTCATTGTGGTAATGGAGATGCTTGTGAAGAATTTTTTACTCTTTGAACTGGTAGCGAGGTGGGTTCAGAAATTTTAAAAGATCAATGGAGTTATAGGGATGGTACATTTGTTCAACCTTTACCTGATGGTGGGCAAACAACTATTTCTATGCAACCTGCAATGGAGTTAAAACCAACAGCAGATGGTAAACTTGAATTATGTTCTCCTGGTTTACCTGTATCTAATTGAAAAAATCTTGAACCTGGAGGTGAATATCATTATGATCCTGTAAAAGGTGTTGTAAGGGGAAGTGGTAGTGTTGATAATAGTGAACCAACAAATCATGGTGGTTCGTCTTTTAATTTTGGTAATGCGAATAGTTTTGCTTTTAGTTCTGATTGGATTACTGCTGATGATCTAGGAATATTTAATATAATTATTCCTCTAGACATGAATATTGGTCATGTTGATGATTATTTGCAAGCTATTAATTTAACAAAATTGCACTCAAAAATGCATATGGATTATCAAGAGATGCAGACAATGATAATACAACTATTAATTCTGCTGAAATTGGTCGAATTGATTTAGAACAGAGTGGTGGGTGTTATGTTATAAATTTTAAGAATGCACAAGATATTAGTGTTGCAGATAATGGAACATTTAGTATTAAGAAAACTGAACTTTTAGAAATGACTCATGATGATGGAACTATTGTAAATACAATTATGGTTTTTAATTAATATGACTATCATTGAGCTATTTACTCGCTTGCTTTTAATTGCTTTTTCTGGCGGTTTGCTTTGGCTTGCTCACTTTCAGATTGAATCTACGTTTTTGTCTTTTGTGATAAAGGCATTTGGTTTTGTTCTTTGTATTTTTGTTTTATTTAGCTTGAAAAGATAGCATTTGATTGCCACCACAACAACGGCAGGCGCACTTCTCTCGCTTTCGCTCAATAAGTCCTCGTCGGGGACTCCGTAGGAGCCATCCCTCCCCCGACCTGCGTCATGGTGGCTGAATGTGTTGGTGAGTGATTTCCCTCCGAGTTCATTGACTGAAACACGGAGGTACACCATGAAAAATATTCAAACCAAATTGCCCTGCAAAAAATATCTTTTATGTGATTGGATCAAAAACTCTCAGGACCTATTTCTTCTCATCAGTTTGTCATCTCATATCGAATCAAGAATACAAAAAATAAAAGAATCGCAACAAATTCTGATTGGATATCAATCTCCAAAATAACAAATACATTTGCAAGGACATTTCAAGGCAGCAGTAGAGGCTTTCCCTAGTGCCTTGTAATCCTTCTGGTCAAAACTCTTCACGCTAGGCTTAAACCATAAAAAGCCTTTGGCAAATATCTCAGGTGCAATCTGAATACATAATCCACAATTGTTGCACTTACTCTTATCAATATCAATGTAAGTCAATCTTCTGCTTGACATTAATATTCTCCTTTTTTTGAATTTAAACTAAAAAAGGGTCAACCGATCAAGTCCAAAATTTGCTGTAAAAATTCCACTTCCCGTCAGACACCCCTCGCCGTCGAGGTCGCTGGTAGCATGAGCGGCCAGCCAGTCAAGGCTTCCCTTCGGCTCGCTCCGCAAAAGGACTCCGCTCGGCCTTGACAGTCCGGCCTTACTCCTGCCCCCTTGAAAGGATGCGACGGCGAGAGGAGCGGCGTCCTCAACTCGGGCTCAAAGAGCTACTTCGCAACGGATAACGGCTTGCTTTCCTCCTGATGCATCAGCTTGAAAATATAGGCGTAAGATTGCTGCGTGGAGTCTATGACCCCAAGAAAAAAATGCTGGACATCAGTCGGCGTCAACACTTGCGTTGTTGCTGCCGCAATGGCAAGTGGCGGCCTGTCTCGTTTTGACGGGGCAAACGTTGCGCCTTGGCGGCCATAGCCTGGAGCTTGGCATGGCGCATACCGTTGCGTTGCGGCCAACGCCAACGCTCTACGCGCATGTAGTCACCACCAGAAACGGGAATGATGAGCAGCGGTTTGATCGGGAAATAGCGCATTTTCGCCTTGAAACAAGGCTCTCCCCTGAAACAATTTCCAATTGTTCCAGGGAAATGCATAAGAGCATCTAGCGCTTTTCAAGCGTGAGATGCTCTAGACCGCCAGTTGGAAGCACTGTCTATAACCTGCGCTTGGAAGAGAGGGAAACGCCGGACATTCAAAATTCATGAAAAGCAAGTCGTCGGCTATTCGCTGTTTGTCCATGGGTTGGACGCCGGAGATTCGCTTACTCTACAAGAAAATGGACTGGGCGGGCGCAGAAAAATGGGCTGCGGCATGTTCGAGCCGTATGGGCAGACATGACGCCCCGTATGGCGCCCATGTTGCTTGCCAAGCGGCCGCAACAAAACGCGAATCCGCTACCAGGCCTTTGTCTACCTGTTTGGCACGGTTGCGTCTCCTTCCCGCCTGGGGCGGCAGTGGCTGTGCTTTTTTGACATTCCCGTAGCGGAATGGGGGGCGTTCTGGACCTACACTTTGTTGGCCTGTGTTTTTCATGACATGGGCAAAGCCAACAGCGGATTCCAGGGCATGCTTCTGAGAAAGGGACAGCAAGTCATTCGGCACGAACATTTGAGTGCCTTGCTGCTCTGTCTGCCGGAGGTGCGGTCCTGGCTGGAAGGCCAAGGTGTCGACTTTGGAATGCTACTGAGCGCCGTGCTATGCCATCACCTCAAAGTTGCCCAGAATAATGTAGATTTCGCGGCACCGCTTCCGCCCGCCGAGCTGTTCAACTTTATGGTTTATGGGGAAGGGGTGCACGAGCATCTTTGCCTGGCTACGGAATTTTTAGGCGTTACGCCTCCCTGCCCCGAGGTGCCCGAACAGTGGAACGTAAAGCAGTTGCACTGCGAGGCGATTGACCAATACGGTGAAACGCCCCTAACTTCGCTGTACTCATCCGCCGCACGGACCTTGCGGCGCTTCAGAAAAATGTTGAGCAAGGATACGCCTCGCCGGAATTTGCTCCAGGCCGTACGCAGTGCGTTGATCATCGCCGACAGTGCGGGGTCTGGCCTGATGCGTGAGAGCAAGCCGTTGAAGGCCTGGCTTAAAGCGGCTTTTTCTCCGACCCGCTTATTGGACAGGGAGGCTGTGGAGCAAAAGATACTTCGACCGCGTATGCTGCAGGTGGAAGCACGTACAGGGCAGCCGTTTCATTGGAAGGACTTTCAATTGGCTGCGGATACGCTGCCGCAGCGAGCTTTGCTGCTGGCCGCGTGCGGCAGCGGGAAAACGCTCACAGCCTGGCGTTGGATTGCGGCGCAGCTGCATCGCACGCCCAAAAGTCGGGTCATTTTTCTTTATCCCACCCGAGCCACGGCCGCCGAGGGTTTTCGCGACTATGTCTCCTGGGCGCCTGAGGCGGATGCGGCGCCTATTTCAGGCGCCGCATCCACCTATGAGCTCGAACGCATGTTTGATGACCCGGATGAAATAGAGAAAAAGCAACGCAATTATACCACGGAGCAGCGCCTCTTTGCCATTGGGTATTGGCAAAAGCGTATCTTCAGCTCCACTGTGCACCAGTTTTTGGGGTTTATGCAGCATGCCTATGCGTCCACATGCCTGCTGCCCGTGCTGGTGGACAGCATTGTGGTGTTCGACGAAGTGCACAGCTTTGATACAGGCCTGTTTTCCGCTCTCTACCTGTTCTTGAAACGCTTGCAAATTCCGGCGCTCTGCATGACGGCCACTCTACCTCCTGAACGCTCTCGCAAACTCGAGGAGGATTGCGGTCTAGAGCATCTAGCGCTTTTCAAGCGTGAGATGCTCTAACCAGCCGGCTTTTATGTGTCACTGTCGGGATGTCACAAACCGGTGCGGGGATTACCTCAAGATCACATATCCAAGCCCTGGTCCGCTTCTTTTCGCATCCGCCGCATCCGATCCACAAAGCTGTCGTGATCCTCATGCCCGCCCCATTTGTCGGAAATCTCGAACAGGCGATCTTTATGCACATACCACGCCGCTTTGGTGTAGTCGTAGCGAATGCCGCATTTACGAGCAAGGATTCCATCGGAATCTGGAACTATGAGGATCGCCCTTGAATTTTGGTCCTGCTCCGCAATTTGATCGAGCTTTTTACGAAGTCCTTTGAAGAAATCTTGAACGAGATCCATTTCCTGACCACGTATCCGCTTGCCGCCTTGCAAGATGGACATCTCAGCATAGTACTCGTCCAACATACCGGTTACGTGTAATATCTCCAATTTTCCATTTAAAATTTCGCCGATTCTTTTAGTCTGCAGGACTTCGGGAAGTAATGAGTGGACTTTTTCGACCATTTCAAAAGTGATGTTATTTTCTTTCATAAACCGATAAAGAAACTGAAGAGGGAGTTCGGCAAAAAATACGGTCAGATGGAATTTCCAGAAATCGACAAGATCTTTATCTTGGTTCAGGAAAATTGACGTAAGCGTTTCTGCGTCAATTTCTTTTTTTAAAGAGACATTTAAGGATACAACAACAGATGCTGTCGAATTCCATTCCTTTTTCCCCATGGAAATTTCCTCCAGATGTTTTTCAATATGTAAGGATCATCCATCCTGGAAGCAACACAAAGATTTTTCCGTGGTTCTCCGTTCCCACGGCCCACCGTTTCTCAAAAAATCCAGCAGAACAACGTAATCCGTAACAACAGGGATATTGTGGAGCATTGCGGTGTTAACCTCACGCCCCACCCCGCGACTCGTAAACATCGCATTTTCCGGATGCACATAAACAACGTCCGAGCATAAGAGCCAGGGCAGATCCTGGCGCATCCAGAATTCATGGTCGAACGTCTTGTCCTCCGGAAGGTGGTTGCCGACGGCATGGCCATGGATGATCGGCGAAAAGACGCAATGCCCCAGGCTCATGAGGCGAGCCGTCAACGCGCGCGCCATTTCGTAGCGCGAATCGCGGACGGCCGCGCTTTTGTCGGTGTAGGGTGTGGAAAGGTAAATCTTCGTGGTCTTCATGTGCATCATCCTTCCATGTCATTTTCCAAGACCGTCCATCCGGCGTCGAGAATACGCTGGCCGGCGGCCTTCCAGATCCGCACCGGCGTCTTCGCGCCGCTTTCGCTGGGAAGCTCGACAAGATATGTTGCGCCTCATAGCGCAGAGGCGGAAAAAACTGGCGCGCATAGCCAAGGCACACCAGGGAATAGATGTTGGCCTGGTTCTCCTCCAATGGCGTCTGAGGCACGACTCCGGTGGGAATGATGGCGTGATGGGCCGTGACTTTGGCGCTGTTCCAGGCTTTGGACTTGATGGTGGCGTCGGCGTTCGCGCACGTCGGCATGCATGTTCGAAGGGCGGCCAGTATCGCCCACGCTTCGGAAAACTGTTCCTCGGGAAGAAAGCGGCAGTCCGTACGGGGGGAGCTGAATTATTTGCCTTCGTAGAGCTGTTGCGCGGCCTTTTGCTTCTCTGCCGAGGTTATTCCGGCGATGGCGTGCAGGCTGCCCATGCGCACCTCGGCCAGGGGGTTGAAGCGGGCGGCTTTGCCCGAGCAGTCCGTGGGCTCGAGGCGCAGCACCCTGTACTTTAGCGCATTTTCGCCTTGAAACAAGGCTCTCCCCTGAAACAATTTCCAATTGTTCCAGGGAAATGCATAAGAGCATCTAGCGCTTTTCAAGCGTGAGATGCTCTAGCGCCCTGGC
Source organism: uncultured Desulfovibrionaceae bacterium (assembly GCA_964517355.1). Lineage (GTDB taxonomy): Bacteria > Desulfobacterota > Desulfovibrionia > Desulfovibrionales > Desulfovibrionaceae > CAZFCK01. Next base: position 29,081 of record CAZFCK010000025.1, read on the forward strand.
GCGGTATCCGGGTCCACGTAGTCGAAGAGTTCCCGGCCGTTTTCACGTTTCTGTATAAAGGTTCTCCCCCCGAACTCCCCTTCCAAAGACTTGGCTCATAATAACATGATGTTATATGAAATGATCTGGAAAGGGGAGCCCGAGGGGAAGAACCTCTTTCAAGAACTTCAGCCCTTGGACGCGGTTGTATGGCGCCTTAGGGATGAAGATAGCAGCGCTGGTTTTCTCCTCGGAAAAACAAGTCGTTCCCACATTGCGGAGTTAAGGACATAGTCAGTGCGCCGGTCAAAACCGGTCTGGAGTAGAGAATGAAAGAGTCTTACGGTGAAGGGGTAGCGTCCCACACCGGCCCCGAGTCATGCGCTGTCGATCGCGAGGTCGGGAGTGAAGCGTTGACAGGGGTACGTACGGGCCAGCCATTGAGCGGCGAAATTACTTCCTCTGGAGCGCCGACGCAGTTGGTTATTGCGGAAGGCAACACCGTGAGCGGCGCTATGCGCGAGTCGCCCCAGGGCTCCACGCCGTCGAAGACCCTGTGCACGTACGGAAACTCCAGACACGGGAACCGGGAGATCCCAGGGGTTCCTTGTCCAGATGGTGGGCATGGACGGTCGGGAAAAGCGATAAGCCATACGCCCGACATGGACGCTCCTGGGAAGTCTGATGACTGTATAGTACCTGAGAAGCGGTCGAACAAAGGCAGGGATGACCTGTTGGCGGAGGCCGTGGAGGAAAAAGGCGGTCAACCAAGGGGAACACGGAGTGGACGTCCGTGTACCGGACAAAGAGCCGGGGAAGACGCTTCTCGCGGCATGCGCAAGGTGGAGGGACAAGGAGAACAGTGAACCTAATTCATTGGTTGTAGCTAATATTTGTTTATTGAGATAAAGTGGTAAGCTTGAGAGGTTGTTTGGGAGGATTATCGCCCAAACGAAAAAAGCCGTGAACCATACGCCAAGCGTATAATCCACGGTTTTTATTTCATTCTCGCGAAGTCTGAGAGACTCTGATCCGCAGCCTTTTGCGAGATAATTCCGCGTTATTGCAGACTTACCTACGTATCCGGATCCATGCGGTCTCAGGCCGTTTTCAGTGGTGCGCCAGCCAGGATTCGAACCCGGGGCCGTCGGCTTAGAAGGCCGCTCTAAGGATAAACGGTATAAATATTTCAATACCGATCTATTCAATAAAAAATAGAGAGGTATGTAATGGAAAACGGCATTACTTTGCGCGAAGTTTGGGATTTGTACGTTCAAAACAGACTTGCAGATTTGAGCGATAAGCAGACAGAAATTTCGCGTTGGGAAAATCACATTGAAAGCTCGGAAGTTGGTTCTCGCAAATTGAGCGAAATAACGAGCTTGGATTTGTTGCAGCTGAGAAGATGTGTGGAAAGAAAAAAATTGAGTCCACAGACGGTTTAATTATGCCACAAAATGGAATCTTTACATCGGTACTGTTCCATATTTCGATATGCCTAAAGTCAGAAACGCAAGAACAAGGTTTCTGAATAGGGGCGAAGTTGAAATCCTCTTGGAGGAAATCAAAAAACGCTCGACATTGTGGCATGATATTTCTCATTTCGCGTTGCTCACTGGGTTGAGAGCCAACGAAATTTTTACGCTGTCAGTATCCCGAGTAGATTCAAGTAGTAATTTCATCAATATTTATGATGGTAAATCAATTAATCGGGCTGTGCCATTATGTACAACTGCAAAAATGATTATAGCATCATATCTCAACGGAAAGAAGACTCAAGCGCTTGTTTTCCCTCGTGCTGATGGCAATCCTATCCGCACAGTGAGCAACACGTATTTTCGATCTGTCGCAGCCTGTAAATTCAATGAAGGCGTTACCGACTACAGGCAAAAAGTTGTGTTTCATACTTTGCGTCATACCTTCGCTTCCTGGCTGGTTCAGAAAGGAACCCCCTTGGCAACCGTGCCTCATCTTCTAGGTCATAGAAGCATAGATATGACAATGCGCTATGCTCACCTTGCCCCTGAGTATGCTCACGATGCCGTAGAACGCTTGTGGAATCAATAACTGCTTCCCGTAGGTAAATCAAGTCATTTATCGATGGAAAATGATTCCAAACAATGTGTTCAAGATTTTTCCTGATTTTTATCATTTCTATACCGATTTGTTTCGATGTTTTTAGATTAGTTTCGATTTGTACAGATCAGTTTCGATTTGTGCAGATTAGTTTAAATATTTAAAAAGATCTTAACAAGTTATGTAAAAGTGTGATAACGTCGGCACTGAGTCGAAAAGGCAGGACAGGTAAAGTGGGCCTCCGGCTGATCCCCTTTACATCCTGCCCCTGGCGGGGAGCTATGGACTTATTCGCCTTCGGCTCAACGTTAAAAGGATAAGCTATAAACCATCAACAGGAGCAGGCTCGTGGAAACCACCGTTCAAGAAAGTCCAATAATCAATGTGGTTGCAGGCAATGTCACCGTGTCCAGTCTGGATGTGGCCAAGCATTTCGAAAAGCAGCACAAGCATGTCTTGGATGCGATTCAACGGATCACTCAAGAATCGTCGGCTGATTTCCATGAGCCGAATTTTCGGCCGACGGTCATCGAACGTGAAAATCCTAGCGGTGGGAAGCCGATTACATCACCTGCCTACAATTTGACCCGCGACGGCTTCAGTTTGCTGGCCATGGGCTTCACCGGTAAAAAGGCCCTGCAATGGAAAATCAGATATATCGGAGCATTCAATGCCATGGAGGAAGCGCTTACAAGCAGGTCTGCGGAAGCTCCACAACATAGGGAGCTGGGGCAGTGCAGCGCGAAGGAGATACGCGCCCTGGCGGGTCTTGCGAAGACCGTGGCCTACCTGGAGATGCGGGAGTTCAAAGAGGTTATAAAGGATATGTGCGATCTTGCAGGAGTGGCTGATATCGACCTGCTGTCGAAGCGCGATTACAACAAGGCCTCCGAGTACATACGTTGCAGACTGTATACGTTCAGGGATGATCCGGGTGAGGCGAGGGTGACTCCTGTGCAGTTGGGCGTCATTGAGGGGCTTAAGGATTATGCGGCGCTACGGCAAAATTCCGAAGCTTGGGGCGGCAAATTGTTCGATAGAAATGACAAGGTGATACGTTATGACACCATATCGCATGGAGAAGCGAACAAGCTGATCAACATACTTGTCAACCGGATCGACATCTTCACGCCCGGGTACGATGGGGGCGAAACCACCGGGTATTGCCTGTGAGCCGGGTGAGGAGCGTTTGTCTGAAGGCCTACCTCACGCCTGAAGAGTATGAATTTGTCGTCGATTTTTCAGGCCGATGCGGGTTGTCGATATCGGAAATGACCAGACGTGTACTGCTGGGGCAGGAGATTAGAGCATCTCACGCTTGAAAAGCGCTAGATGCTCTTATGCATTTCCCTGG
>CAZFCK010000026.1:0-31855 GCA_964517355.1 uncultured Desulfovibrionaceae bacterium
GGTCCAACTGGGGGCTTTCGATATTATCCCGGAACTGTCAAACCCTGAGAGTCCCTCGGCAAAGCCGGGGGATTACCAAAATGATATTTAAAAATTACAATGTTCTCAATGAATTGGCAACCATTTCGGGGATACTGGCCACATCGGGGCACACCTGGATGCCTGCGGCAGCAAGGGCTGCAATCTTGGCCTCTATTCCACCGCCGCCCTCCTCAAGGATGGCTCCGGCATGTCCCAGGCGTTTGCCTTCAGGCGCCGTCCGCCCGGCGATGAAGGAAAAGACAGGTTTGTCGTAGCCGGTGCTCCGCACGTAGGCCGCAAGGTCCTCTTCCGCCGTGCCCCCAATTTCCCCCAAGACGATAACCGCGCGCGTGTCTTGATGGTCGCGCACCATCTCGGCCATATCGCAAAAATCAACCCCGATAAAGGGATCACCGCCGACGCCGACGCATACGCTTTGTCCCAATCCGGCCGCGCTGAGCCGGGACGAGGTTTCATAAGTCAACGTGCCGCTGCGCGAAAAGACCGCCACGGGACCGGGAACAAACACATCGCCGGGCATGATGCCGATTTTCACCTGCCCGGGCACGATAATCCCAGGCGTGTTCGGCCCAACCAAGCGGGAGGTCTTCTGTTTGAGCGCCTCGCGCACTGCGAGCATGTGTTGTTGAGGAATGCCTTCGGTGATGCATATGATCCAGGGCACGCCTTGATCGGCGGCCTCCAAGACCGCTTCAGCCGCAAAGGCCGCGGGCACGAAGACAATGGAGGCCGCGATATCGGGATGCTCCTGCATGGCGCTGTGTACGGTGTTGTAAACCGGCACGCCGAGAACCCGCTCGCCCTGTTTGAAAGGAGTCACCCCCGCCACGATGTTGCTGCCGTAATGCAGCATCAATTCCGTATGCAGCCGCGCCGTGCGCCCCGTGACGCCTTGCACCAGCACCTTGCTCCCCGCGGTCAAATCCAGGAACATGTTTTTCCGTCTTTCTCCCGGGGCGCACGTTCCACGCGCCGCCAACAGAACAGGGGGCGGTCTGTGAAACACCGGATAATCGACGCCATCTTTGTTGTGCGGTTTCAGGGCATGCAATGTTTGTATGGCTTCGTGCATATCCGCGGCAACATGAATGGCCTCCTGGCCCAAGGAGGCGACAATTTCACGCCCGGCCGCGGACTCGTTGCCGTCCATGCGCACAACCAGGGGTTTGGACGGAGGTTTGCCGTCAAGGGCGGCGCTCAAGGCTTTTGCAACCGCCGCACAGGAAACAATCCCGCCAAACAAATTGAGAAATATCACCTTGACCTGCTCGTTGCCGAAAAGGAGTTCCAGGGCCGTGCGCATCCGCTGTTCATCCGCCGCCCCGCCCAAGTCCATAAAATTCGCGGCCGGGACTCCCGAGAAATTGAGCAGGTCCATGGTGGTCATGGCCAGGCCGGCGCCGTTGACCAAAATTCCCACCCAACCGCTGAAGGGCACGAAGCTCAACCCCGCCTCACGAGCGGCGTTTTCTTCCCTGCTCGCGTGTTCCGGCTGATAGAAGCGCTCAAGGTCCGGCCGTAAATCCCTCATGTTCTCGTCTAATTGCACCTTCCCGTCCAAAGCCGTCCACTGCTTATCCGCGGAAAGCACCAGAGGGTTGATTTCCGCCACAAGCAATCCATATTCCCGCACGGCCTTGTACAATCGGCGCACCAAATCCCGGAATCCAGGCCAACACTCTTTTTCCGGCACATCCGGAGCAAAAAGGTGGAAAAACGCGGCGCGAATCTGATAATCCAACAATCCTTGCACCGCGCTGATATTTTGCACCAGAGGCCGTTTTCCGGTGACGCTTGCATCCTCCACATCCATACCCCCGGCTCCAGCGGTGAGCACAAGACTCTCCCTTTTGCGCGACACGCTGAAGGAGAGATAGAATTCGCGTGAATAAGCGGAGTTCAGCTCCACGCGCACCAGGGGCACGTCATGTCCTTTGATCTTCATACGGAACAGCTGTTCGCACAGCGACGGGATATCTTCCGGCTTATCGGCGCGCAAAACGCCTCCGGCCTTGCCGCGGCCGCCGATTTGCACCTGCGCCTTACAAAACCACGGTCCACGCCCTCCGGGCACGTAACCGGCCACATCCGCTGGGCGCAGCAAATCTCCGTGAGGAACCACGATACCCACTTCACCGAAAAGACGTTTGCTCTGGTGTTCGTTCAAGAGCATGGAACACTCCTCGCGGCAGCGCCTCGCCGGATCTCAAGGCAGTGTTGAGACCGGCGGGCCGCCTGTCGCGCGCCCTATTCCTCCGAGAGAAAAAGGCGCATTTTCGTCTTATGACATAGCCTGCAACCTCTCATGGCGCATTGCAAAACAAGCGCATACCCTTGCCGGGGAAAAAGCGCTGTGTACTGACAGGTTCCACGCGCCCTCTTGTTCTTGAAACACGCCCCTCTTGGCATCCACCCCTAGATTCCCAAATCCTGGTTCACAAGGATCACGGTGACGCGCCCCTTTGGAAAGGATTTTTCAGTAATCGTCCATGTATTGCAAATACGATCCGGGCTCTTACAATCATGACACGTGGCCGTAGCGACACAAGGGGTCTTCTTTTTCAAACGCATGGCATTGGCTGGGGCGGTCAGAGATTTGATCCTGTCAATGGCATCTTCCATCCCATGGACCAGCTTGTTGCGCCCTGCGACGACAACCACGTTTCTGGGGCCGAAGGTCAACGCCGCCACGCGGTTGCCGATCATGTCCAGATTGACCAGCAGTCCCCCTTCGGTGATGGCGTTCGTGCCCGTAAAAAAAAGATCCACCAGCAGGGCGTTGCGGCGGCGCTCCAAGGACTGCTCGGGGCTGACGCTTTTGTCGTAAGTGTCGATCACCTCGATATCCTGCGGCGCGGCCCCGGGTTTCAAGGCCTCATAAAGGCCGATTTCCTGAAAACCGGCCGATCCTCCCCATGAAATACTGGCGGGACGCAACGCCGGAATGAGTTGATTGAGCACAAGATCCTTTGCCGCTGCCGCGTCAGGCACCAGACGCGCGTTGAAGTTGTTGTCTTCCAAAGCTTGCCTGGCGGCCTCCAGCCGCAACATCCAATATGTCGTCATATAATCCTGCATCACTTCTTCTCCTTGATGTGCACACGCTCCAAAGCTTGCCGTAACCTGAGAGGTGCGTTATCTGAAAACACCTGTTGTGGTAACATACACCGGACACCGCGAAAACCCTGAACATTGGGCTCCGGTCCCAAACAGCAAACGGATCCTTCAATCAATGCGCTTTCTCAGCAATCTACTCGTAGGCCTTCCCCTAGCCGGACTTATCTTCGGTTCCTGCCTGTTTCTCTACCAGGCCATTCACAACTTCACCAACGGCCCCCAAGAATGGAAACCATGCATGGTGTTCCTGACATGGCTGTTTAAGAAATGGAATATCTGGGACAAAACAGCCTCGATTACGGATATGTACTGCCATTTGTCCATTGGCGCGCATATCGCCATAGGCAGCATTGTGCTCGGTTTCATACTCGTTCCCCTGGGGCTGGCGCTTTCCAAACGGTCCTAGAGCATTTAACGCTTGAAATGATCGCTTAACGGCGGGCAAAGCCCGCCTGCAATCATTTCGCGGCAAAGATTTGCAAGCAAATCTTTGCAGAGCCTTTCAACTTTTTCAAAGTTTCAATGCTCTAGGCCGCGGCTCCTGTCCCTTTTTCCTTGGGCCTTACGTGATCATTCGCATATCCATCCACGTCGCATCACTCTTCACCCACGTTCCGGGGATTGCCTTTTTCTTTTATCGTACGTATAGTATTTCCTGGTATGGACCCTGACCCTCGACTTTTTCCCCCATCATTTTTCCTTCCCGGTTGCCTGACGCGCTCCGTGGAATGGTTTAACCGGCATTCACCATGTTCGAGCTAATTCTTTCGGCAGGGGTGGCGATAGCCATTTCCGCCTTCTGTTCTGTTATTGAAGCAGCGCTTTACGCTGTTCCTTTGAGTCATATCGAGCACTTACGGCGTCAAGGCAAGCGCTCCGGCTTTCTTCTCTTCAAACTGCGGGCCAATATTGAACGTCCCATCTCCGCAGTGCTCACCTTGAACACCATTGCCAACACCGCCGGGGCGTCAATTGCCGGCGCGGCGGCCATTCGCGTTTTCGGTTCCGAAAGCATGGGGCTTTTCGTGGCGGCATTCACAGCTGCAATTCTGGTTTTTTCGGAAATCCTGCCGAAGACCGTCGGGGTGGCGTACGCAAAAACGCTGATGCCACTTCTAGCCGCGCCGTTGAACGTCATGGTTCACGTATTCATGCCGGTGATCTGGATCACAGGATATTTGGGGCGCAAAGTAAGACCCAAGCACGGCCTGCTGACAACGGAAGAGGACATCACGGCCCTGGTCAGCCTCACCCGAAAAAGCGGCGTGATTCAGCCCTATGAGGAACAGACCATCCGCAATATCCTTTTACTGGATAAGAAAACCGTAAAGGACATCATGACGCCGCGCACGGTGGTCTTTTCCCTGCCTGCGCATTTCAGTGTTTCCGATGCCAGAACCATTAAAAATTTTTGGCATTATTCACGCATTCCCGTCTACGACAACGACGACCCGGAAGACATCGTCGGCATCGTCATGCGCCGCGCGGTCCTTGAAACCGTGGCCGACGACCGCTATGATACGCGCATCAATGAAATTATGCGTCCGGTGCGTTTCGTGGTCGAAACTTTGACTCTGGATCGCTTATTGATTAAATTTCTGGAATCACGCATACACCTGTTCGTCGTCTTGGATGAATATGGAGGATTGGCGGGTGTGGTGAGCCTGGAAGACGTTCTGGAGGAGATACTGGGCAAGGAAATCGTGGACGAAACCGACCAGGTGGAAGATATGCGAGCACTTGCGCGCCGGCAACGCGAACTCTTGACCAAAAACAAATAACCATGGCGCGATCCAGGAAGGTCCGGCGTGACGTCTTTACCGCAGCCGTCCCCACACATGAGACGCTTGGCAAGGCACCCGGCCATGTAACCCTTGAAATAAGGCATACTTTTGGAACGACTTTTTTCACGGCATGTTCAATACCGGCTGCCGACGCCTACGGCGTTCCGTCTTTTTTCTTACCTCATGGAGCACACGATGACAAAAAAATCAAATAAAGGCGTTTATATAGCGGCATTCGTCCTTCTTGCCGGGGCCCTGGGATTCCTGCTCTTTTCCGGCCTTTCACAAAACAGCGTCTACTTTGTGGAAGTATCCGAAGCTCTGGCCATGGAGCCCGGACAACTCGGCGCCGCACGGCTGTTTGGAGTTGTTGCCGCTCAAGATATGGAACGCAACGCCTCCCGTCCGGGAGTAACGTTCCGCCTGCTCGACAGCAAAGATCAGGCAAAAGGCATTATGGTCTCCTATAAAGGCGCGGTCCCAGACACGTTCAAGCCAGGCGCAGAAGTCATTGTCGAGGGTAAATTACCAAAAAATTCAACCATGTTCGACGCGAAGACGCTAATGACAAAATGCCCTTCCAAATATGAAAAGGAAAACCGCGACGGATAGTCGCCACGCGCGTTATGAATGCAAAGGAAGCATGGGGGGTATGAGAAAAGCTACGCCCCTTGCGTTGCTTCGCCCGCGTTGCCGCCCGTGCCGTTGCAACACCTTCCACCGCCTGATATCCACTGCAGCAAAGGCCGTGATTTTTCAATGCCCGCAACCATGTTACCAAGCAAAGGAGTAACTCCCATGAGTGTTCCCAACATTCTCGTACGTCTCCCCAAAGGGGCGGATCTTTTGCAGGAAATCAACGCCGTTTGCAAACAAAAAAAAATCCGCAGAGGTTCAGTGCAAGTCATAGGGGCTCTCGAATGCGCGTCGCTGGGCTTCTATCTACAGGACGAGAGGCGCTACGTGAATCACGACATTGATGAAAATGTCGAAATCCTCTGCGGTTTGGGTAATGTCTCCATCAAGGACGGTGAACCCTTTGTGCATATGCATCTCACACTCGGCAAAAGCGACTTGAGCGTCATAGGGGGGCACACCCTGCCCGGTTGCAAAATATTCGCGGCAGAACTCTGCATCGTTGAACTGGAAGGCGAGGAACTCGTACGCGGTATGGACGACGCAACCGGCCTCCCCTTGTGGGTGAAAAAATGAGCAACTCGCTGCGTTGGGACTTTCAAGGCGCCACCCTGGACATCGTCCAGGGCGACATCACCCGCGCCGAAGTCGATGCCGTAGTCAACGCAGCCAACGTGCGGCTCGCCGGTGGCGGCGGTGTGGATGGCGCAATACACCGCGCCGCAGGGCCGAAGCTACTGCGCGCTTGCAGACAATACGTTGAAGCCCACGGCATTATCGCCCCCGGCGACGCGGTATCAACGCCAGGTTTCAACATGAAAGCGAAACACATTATCCATACCGCGGGCCCCATATGGGCAGGGGGCGGTTCAGGCGAGGAGCACACCCTGCGCAAGGCCTATGAAAACTCTCTTGACCGCGCCGCTGAAAACGGCGACGCCAGCGTGGCATTCCCCGCCATCAGTTGCGGCGTCTATGGCTATCCCATAGCCCAGGCGGCACGGGTGGCTCTGAAAGCCTTGCGGGCCGGGCTCGAAAAAAAGCAAACGGCGCACATCATCGTTTATCTTTTCAACGATGCAAACTTTACAATCTGGTCTGAAGCGGCACGCGATCTGTTCGGACAACCTGCCGGCTAAGCCAGCACGCTCTCAAGACCAGCATGTTGCAGAGGCGATAATGGAATTGCGCGGAACAACCATTTTGGCCGTCCTTGATAAGGACGGCCTGGCCATGGCCGGCGACGGCCAAGTTACATTGGGACAAAGCGTGGCCATCAAGCACGGCGCCCGTAAAGTGCGCCGTATTTATAAGGATAAAGTGCTGGCGGGATTCGCCGGCGCCACAGCCGACGCCTTCACCCTTTTCGAGCGGTTCGAAGGCAAGCTTGAGGAATACAACGGCAACCTTGTCCGCGCCAGTGTCGAACTGGCGAAGGAATGGCGAAAGGACAAATATCTGCGGCGACTTGAAGCCATGCTCGTGGTGGCGGATGCGGATGCCATTCTGCTTATCAGCGGCACTGGAGACGTTATCGAACCGGATGACGGCATGATCGCCATCGGCTCGGGAGGTCCCTTCGCTTTGGCCGCAGCCAGAGCTTTGCGCTCCAAGACGCAACTCAGCGCCGAGGAAATCGCACGCGAAGCAATGGAAATCGCAGCTGGTATTTGTGTTTTTACAAATGCCAATATCGTGTTGGAAAGTATAAAAAAATGATCCCCCCTACCCGGCCGGATACGCAACGCAAAACTCTGGAGCTATTCCCGGGGTGCAAGATCAACTTATACTTGCGCATTCATTGCAGACGTTCGGACGGCTACCACGAACTGGAAACCGTCTTTTTTCCGCTTTCGCAACCCACAGACCGGATTTACGTCCACATGCGGCCCGATACGTATTCCGGTCTGCAGTTCACCTGCTCGAATCATGAATTGGAGAACAACTCCAACTTAATCGTCAAGGCGTACAATTCTTTTGCCGCCACATCAGGCTTCGCTCCGGCTCTTTCCGTGTATCTTGAAAAGCGAACACCGACAGGGGCGGGCCTCGGCGGTGGAAGCGCGGACGCCGCAGCAATGCTTTCCTGCTTAAACACACTGGCTGCGAACAAAGAGCGTTCCGTTTCCCCGGGCGAACTGCGTGCAATGGGCAGCGCTCTAGGCGCTGATGTCCCTTTTTTTCTTCAGGATGGCCCCGCCATAGCGACGGGCATAGGCGAGAAACTTGTGCCCGCGCCTCACGTGGCCGCGTTTTTATCGGGTATGCATCTTCTCCTGTGCTGCCCCAGCCTTCAGATCTCCACCCCCTGGGCGTACGCGGAATGGGATACGCAGCAAAGCGAAAAAAGCTCCTTGACAGGCGTGGAATCAGAAGGTATAGATTCGTTTTGCTTAAAGGCGATGGTGCTTTTTAATAGTTTTGAAGAACTTGTTTTTCGCTCATATCCTGAACTGCGAGAGATAAAGGAGCTTTTACTGCGGCATGGAGCCCAGGGAGCGCTCCTCAGCGGTAGCGGGTCAAGCGTGTTTGGTCTTTATCGCGACAAGCAACAAGCCCTGACGGCAAAGACTATACTAAAAGCATCGGGAATCGCGACAGTAATGCAAACATGCTAGTACTGGGGTGTCGCCAAGTAGGTAAGGCAACGGGTTTTGGTCCCGTCATTCGAGGGTTCGAGTCCTTCCACCCCAGCCACAAAACAGCATAAGGCTCAAGGGCTGCCAATTAGCCATGTGAGCTTCCATTTCTAAACTTCAGCTTTCCAGGAACGACCACGCAATGCATCGTGACCTTCAAATCGTCACAGGAACCGCCAATCCCGATCTCGCAAAGGCGATTTGCGACCATCTGGGATGTCGTCTGGCGCCTGCGGTGACGGAAACGTTCAGCGACGGTGAAATCCGTATAGAGATTGGTGCAAACGTCCGCGGAGACGATGTCTTTGTGGTGCAGCCGACATGCGCTCCAGTCAACGAAAACCTGATGCAGCTCTGTCTGATACTGGACGCGCTCAAACGCGCCAGTGCTGGCCGTGTGACTGCGGTGGTTCCCTATTACGGCTATGCGCGCCAAGATCGCAAGGTTGTGCCCCGCGCTCCCATCAGCGCCAAGATGGTGGCCGACTTTCTCACCGTGGCCGGTATGACCCGTATGATCACCATTGACCTTCATGCGGGGCAAATTCAGGGATTTTTCGATCTTCCAGTTGACAATCTGTATGCCCTGCCGGTTTTTCTTGAATATCTCCGCCAATTTGATGACGATATTGTTATCGTGTCACCGGACGCCGGCGGTACTGAACGTGCCCGGCGTTATGCCAAACGCTTCAACGCATCCCTTGCCATAATTGATAAACGCCGAGATGAGCCCAACAAGGCCAAAGCCATGAATCTCATCGGCGACGTGAAAGACAAAATAGCCGTGGTAGTGGATGACATGATCGACACGGCAGGAACCATGTCTTCCGCCTCGCAGATCATTCTGGAAAAAGGCGCGAAAGATGTCATTGCCTGCGCCACGCATCCGGTACTCTCCGGTCCCGCAATCCAACGCTTGAATGACTCTAAATTTTCTCAAGTTGTTGTGACCAATACCATTCCCCTTGGCGATAAACTGGCCCAATGCCCCAAGCTGAAAGTCTTATCCGTTGCGGGTCTGCTTGCCAAGGCAATCCATAATATTCATACGGACTCATCAGTAAGCGTTTTGTTTGTTTGATTTTTCCGGGCCACTCCCAAATCTGGAGCAGGTAGGCCCGATGTGCCATTTCAAGGAGAACCACAATGAGTGAGATGTTGCAGCTTTCCGTTAAAATGCGCGAAGCAAAAGGCAAAGGCGCCAATCGCCGTCTGCGTGAATCGAAAATGGTGCCTGGCGTGTTTTATAACGGCAAAGGTGAAAATTTCTGCGTCCAAGCTGAGTATATTCCTCTGGAAAAGACGTATGAAAAAGTTGGTTCAAATCAGGTCTTCCAGCTGAAAGTCGAAGGCCATGATGTTTATCCTTCTTTGCTGTGGAAAGTACAGCGTGATCCTGTAAAAGGTTTTCTGGAGCATGTCGATTTTTATGGCGTAGATATGTCCCATAAAATGCGCATCGTCGTGCCTATTGAACTCATTGGTGAACCTGCGGGCGTGAAATCCGGCGACGGATTGCTGGAAGTATTCCGCGATTCCATTGAAATCGAATGCCTCCCGTCCGATATTCCTGAAAAAATCACCATTGATGTCAGCAAACTCAGCGTGGGCGACAATGTTCACGTGCAGGATCTCACAGTGCCTGAAGGCGTAGAGGTCATCTTCGAAGAACACTTCTCCGTTGTCGGCGTGGTTGCACAAACCAGCATGGAAGATACGCTCGCCGCCGAGGCCGCTGCCGAACAAGCCGCCGCTCTCAATGAAGAGGCGGCAGGCGAAGAAGGTTAATCAGATTCCACAGGACCGTTCCATTGTACCGTATTGGGACGGTCCTTTATTTCTCCTGGCAGCCGCCACTTACAGTGCTTAAGCGCATCACATGGATTTTTCAGGTCTTATCGTCGGTTTGGGCAATCCCGGCGACACATACGCATTAACGCGACATAACTTTGGTTTCATGCTTGCCGACGCACTGCTTGACGCGTGTCGTATGGTTGCTCCGCATGATGTTATCCAGCAGCACTCTCGTAAAATCCAAGGCGACTTGTATCGAGTCCGCCTGCCCGGTGCTCCTGGTCTATGGCTTGTGCTCAAACCCATGACGTTCATGAACGAAAGCGGACGTAGCGTTTCCCATGTAGCCGGATTCTATAAACTGCCTCCCGAACGGATGCTTATCGTCCATGACGAATTGGATTTGCCGCTTGGCCGCATGAAGCTCAAAATGGGAGGCGGAACCGCCGGTCATAACGGCTTGCGCTCCATAGCAGGCCTTTTGGGGAGCAAGGAGTTTTACCGGTTACGCCTCGGCGTGGGCAAGCCCGAGCACAAGGATACGCGCAATTTTGTACTCAGCCGTTTTTCCTCCGAAGAGTGCAAAGTGCGAGACGATATTCTCAAAGCGGCTGTGCGTGGCGTTTTCCTCTTTGCATCCCAAGGGTTCGTTCCGGCGCAGCAGGAAATAAACGGTTACAGCTCTTCCGAGTAGGGCATGGACAGGATTGGAGCTTTCAGGTATCACTACAGAAGACGCGGCTAGCCTTCCCTCGTACCCCGCATCCCCTCAAGGAGCCTATAGGTGTTTGCCGTCGATCAATTGGTCGTTTATCCCGCCCAAGGTGTTGGCAAGGTAGAACGCATCGAAAATCAAGAAATCGGTGGCGCAACAGCCGAGTTTTACATTGTCCGAATCATCAGCAACAACGTAACCCTGATGGTTCCGGTAAAAAATGCGCGCAATGTTGGTCTGCGTCCAGTCTGCGACAAGGAGCTTGGCGCAAAGATACTCGCATCATTGGAGGATCGTTCAGATTTCACCGGGTATTCCGGCCAAAACTGGAACAGACGGTACCGCGAGTATTCCGAGAAGTTAAAAAGCGGTGATCTAACCGACGTAGCGTATGTTCTCAAAGAGTTATTGCTTATTGGCAAAGACAAGGAGCTTTCCTTCGGCGAACGCCGATTGTTGGAACAGGCCATGAACCTGATCACTCTTGAGCTAGCGTATGCCCTTGATAAGCCGCAAGAAGCCGTCAAGGAAACCATCGAAGCCCTTTTTTCCGATGTGTTGCAATCCAACGAAGAATAGAGCGACTATTTTCTTGCCAAGATGTTGTTAATACGTTATGTCTTTATTTAGTACCTTTCTCAATGGTATGTTTCCGTTTTAATTCTTTTTGATGTTTGAACCGCTCTACGTGAAGCTCCCTTTTTGTATAGTTGTCGTCCATAAACGCATCAATTATAGATGCGAATACAACGATTACATCTTCTCGATACAATAGCAAATAACGACAGTTAACTCTTAAGGTAGTCCTTTGCTACCCTCACTACAGATGTATTATATCTCCAAATACAGTATAGCGGCCAACGCTGCTTTGTTCTTCAACTCATTCTTTGTCCATTGTTATTTGATACCCCCCTTACATGATCGGCTGCAAGAAGTGCAGGGCTCTTGCAGTTAGCGTCTTCAACGTCAAGAGGAATTGGATTTATGCGTCAAGGCAAAGGAAACAAACAAAATCAGAATATGGAAAACATTATGAACCTATCTGAGCTCAAGACAAAAAGCATGTCTGCGCTCATGGGTCTTGCAAAAGAGTACAATATTGATAACCCCAGCGGATTACGCAAACAGGAGCTTATCTTTACTCTTCTGCAAAGCTGCGCATCGCAAAACGGCGCGATTTTTGGCGAAGGCGTCCTCGAAATTCTGCCGGACGGCTTTGGTTTTTTACGTTCCCCGATGTACAGTTACATGCCCGGTCCAGACGACATTTACGTATCTCCCTCACAAATCAGGAGGTTCGGGCTACGCAAGGGGGACGTTGTTTCCGGTCAAATACGCCCTCCGAAGGAAGGAGAACGATATTTCGCCTTACTACGTGTAAATGAAATTGGATTCTTAACTCCGGAAAGTTCCAAGCAGCTCGTCCTTTTCGACAATCTCACCCCAATCTACCCCGACAGACGCTTCAGCATGGAAAACGGAGGAGAAAACTACTCCTCCCGCGTTATAGATCTGCTCGCCCCCATCGGGTGCGGTCAACGCGGTCTTATCGTTGCGCCGCCGCGAACTGGTAAGACCATGCTCTTGCAGACGATCGCCAATTCGATCAACGCCAATCATCCGGATGTCTATCTCATCGTGCTGCTCATTGACGAACGCCCCGAAGAAGTGACCGATATGGAGCGCACAGTCAAAGCCGAAGTTATCAGTTCCACTTTTGACGAGCCTCCGCAGCGCCATGTGCAGGTCGTTGAGATGGTGTTGGAAAAAGCTAAGCGATTAGTGGAGAGGAAACGGGATGTTGTTATCCTGTTGGACAGCATCACCCGTTTGGGGCGCGCCTACAACGCCGTCACTCCATCTTCCGGGCGCGTTCTTTCCGGCGGACTGGACGCCAACGCCCTGCAACGCCCCAAGCGTTTTTTTGGAGCCGCCCGCAATATCGAAGAAGGCGGCAGCCTGACGATCATTGCCACAGCTCTTATCGATACCGGTTCTCGCATGGACGAAGTCATTTTCGAAGAATTCAAGGGCACCGGGAACATGGAAATATATCTTGATCGCCATTTGGCTGAGAAACGGGTATTCCCTGCCATTGACATAAACCGTTCAGGCACACGTAAGGAAGAATTGCTGCTTCCTGAAGACGTGCTGAATAAGGTTTGGATTTTGCGTAAGGTTCTCGCCCCCATGAATTCCATCGACAGCATGGAATTCCTGCTCGACAAGATGAAGGGCACCAAAAGCAACAATGATTTTCTGCTAACCATGAATAAGTAAGCCTGCACTTTCAGTTTCCGTACCGCACGCGGCATATCGAGCCAAGTGCCACATAAGCTGTCTGTTTGATGCAGCACCAATAAGCAAGCCGCTCCTCGCAATGGGGGAGCGGCTTGATCATTTTTTTGTGCATGGAATCAGTGTAGGAGGAATTTTCCGTTTCCTGTTCACAGTATCGGCGTAAGGCACCCCTATCCACATTGCTGGAGGAATTACCAGGCTTGGAACAATGCCAGAGAAAACATGGTATCTATCTTATATTATAAAATTTAAGTTTTTGAAAGGTGGTCCGGGGCGGGAGAAACTTTTTCAAAAACTTCAGCCCTTGGGCGCGGTCGTATCGCGCCTTAGGGATGAAGATAGCAGCGCTGGTTTCTCCCCGGAAAGTTTCATAAATTAATCTGGAAATGGGAAATGGTATCAAATTAAATTTTAAATGAATTCACATCAATATCATATTTTTTTATCCTGTGCCAAAGACTCCGCTCTTTGATGCCCAAATACTCCGCCGCCCGTACCTGCACCCCTCCGGAATGGGACAGCGCTGCAACAATCATGGATTTCTCAAGTTCTTCGAGTCGTTCATCCAGTGAGACATCCTCCGACAATGTCGCTCCCACAGCGATGTGCGTGCCGGTTTCTCCTAATTGAATGGACAAATGCTTAGGCAACACCTGTCCTTTCTCGGCAAGAACGGCTGCGCGCTCCATGACATTACGCAATTCCCGGACATTTCCGGTCCAAGGGGAAGAAAGCAGCAGTTGTAACGCCGCATCGGACAGGCGCAGCCCCTGACCGAAGCGCTCAAGAAAAAAATTGGCCAAAATCGGAATATCCTCTCTGCGCTCACGCAACGGTGGAAGTTGCATGGGGAACACATTGAGTCGATGAAACAGATCTTCCCGGAATTGTCCCTCTGTGATCATCTTTTTAAAATTTTTGTTCGTTGCCGCGATAAGCCGCACATTAAAACGCACGACCCGTGTGCCCCCTACCCGCTCACATTCTCCGGATTCAAGGGCTCGTAATATCTTAGCTTGTGTATCGAGAGGCATATCACCGATTTCATCCAAAAAAAGGGTCCCTCCATCGGCGAGTTCGAATTTCCCTTTTTTCATACTCACTGCGCCGGTAAACGCACCCTTTTCATGGCCGAAAAGTTCGCTTTCCAACAACCCCTCGGGTATCGCTGCGCAATTGACGGCGATATACGGTTTATCCTTGCGAGAACTATGATTATGCACGCTGCGGGCCACCAAATCCTTCCCCGTTCCCGATTCTCCAGTGACCAGGACGGTGGCGTCGCTCGGCGCCACCTTGATAATCTGGCTTAATATCCCGCGTATTTCCTGGCTTTGGCCGATAATCTCCGGAAACAGTTCCCGTGCATCGACTTTACTTAAAATGTCGGTGATCTGATGGAACACGGACGTAAAATGCGTAAGCTGGTCGCTTCCGAGGGATTGTTTTGTTATTCTCTGCTTAATGGCAGGCAATCGCTCAGCGCTTTTTACGAACATTTCAATAGGGCGTAATATCGCCCAGGCCACAAGAAGGGCGGCAAGATATGTCGCGCCGATAATAATCACGCTCCAGAAAGAAATCATGAAGAAGGGATCGATGCCTGTTGCGATGCAGTGCAACACAAGTCGGTAGGTAACGACAATGGATAAAAAAGCGATACTGGAAAAAATGAGCGGGATGATAATGTACAGGCTCACGTGAAAATTACGAATCTTTTTGTCCCGCTTTCCTTTTCTCTGAAGCATGGTCGCACTCTCTGACAACGCTTAAGGGTAGCTCTACCCCCTTTTGGCCGACAGCATAAGAGTATTGCATTCTATAAACGGATATGCCTCCGGCGGTTTAAGAACCTGTTTAAAAAGGTTCCAAAAATCTCCATTGTTTTATCTGGGATAACTTGTTAGCATATTGAAAATAATCAACTTAACAATCGGAAGTCCCGGAGAGGCGTGCCCCCCCGGCGGGGTTTTGGACGGAGCCCCTGTAAAAACCATTTAATGTACCGTCTTTGTAAGATCAAACATGGGAAACAAAATGGCGGCCGCGAAAAAACCGACGACAACAGCCAAACAGCACATCAAGATGGGACCTATGAGCTCGGACATACGGTTCACCGAATACTCGACTTCATAATCGTAATGCTTGGCGACCTGTTGCAACATATCGTCAAGATTTCCGGATTCCTCGCCGATGGCAATCATATTGATCACCATGGGAGTGAAACTCCGCGAATTGCGCAATGGCCCCGATATACCGCGTCCTTCCTGAAGTTTTTCTCTAAGATGCTCAAATTCTTTAGAAATTGCTTCATTTCCTATGGTGGCGGCCAGGATGCTGACCGTATCCAAAATTGATACGCCACTAGCCTGCAACAATGCGAAAATGCTCGCAAAGCGAGCCATGGCGCCCTTTCTGAAAACAGGACCGACAAGAGGCATCTTCAACATCATTGAATCTTTGACGAATTTACCTTTTTCCGTACGCAGGTAAAGAAAAAGCGCCACAGAAAACGTAACAACGCTTCCCAATCCCACGTACCAATATTGTTGCAGGGCTTCATACATGTACATGCAGATTTTGGTAGGCAAAGGCAGCTCAATCTTCGCGTTTGCAAAAATAGTCACGAACTTGGGGATAACAAAATTCAGCAAAAACAAAAAAGCACCCACCAGCAACACAACGACAATAATCGGGTAGACCATGGCCGACTGAATTTGTTTTTTGACCTTGTACTCGTGCTCAATGAGATAGATAAGCCGTTCCAAGACTTCAGGAAGCGTGCCGGAGACTTCGCCAGCCTTCAACATGCTGCAATATAACGGGCTAAAAATAGCGTTGTGTTTGCTGAAGGCCGCGAAAAGTGTGGAGCCTTGCCGTATATCCTCTCCAATCTGCACCACAGCGCGTTTGAGTTTCGGGTTTTCGCTTTGCTGCTCAAGAACTTCGAGCAAATTGACGATGGAAATGCCTGCATCGAAAAGCGTGCGGAATTGTTTTGTAAAAAGAATGATGTCAGGAACTTTTACCTTTGTAAGTTTATCTTCGATGATCTTCGTTAAACTGCTTCCGCCGCCGGATTGCACTGTGACTTTCGACGGTATGAGTCCTCGCGCGGCGATCATGTCGCGCGCTGCTTCCATAGTATCCGCTTCGACAACGCCATTGACGGACGATCCGCCGTCCGTAATTGCCTGATATTTATACTTAGGCATATTACACTCCGTAATATTTAGCCTTTTTCCCACAACAGCGCATGTTGGAGATTATGATTCTTCAAGTTATATAGCAGGCGAATGCGGCTATTGTCGAGCAGCCACAGCAGTGTGCGGTATAGATCTCACGTGAGCACCGCCAGGCCCGCTTCCTCCAGCGTGGTTATGCCCTGCGCCGCTTTACTGGCCGCATCCTGCTTCAACGTCATGAGCCTGCCGGCCTTCACGGCATATTGCGTTATCTGCTGCGCAGACTGGCGGCGCAGAATCATATTCTGAATCTCAGCATCGATTTCCAAAATCTCGAAAATGCCGGTACGGCCCGAAAAACCTGTTTCATGGCAACGCTGACACCCTCGACCGCGAAAAAAGGTCGCGTTCTGCGCGTGTTGCAATCCAAAAGCGGCAAGGGCCTCTTGAGGAGGGGTATACGGCTCACGGCAGTGGGGGCACACTTTGCGCACCAAGCGCTGGGCCATGGCTATCAACAAGGTGGAGGAAATAAGAAAAGGCTCAACGCCCATTTCCATGAGCCTTGTAATGGCGCCCGCGGCATCATTGGTATGCAGAGTGGAAAGCAGCTTGTGCCCCGTAAGCGCAGCTTGCACGGCAATATTCGCCGTCTCGCTGTCGCGAATTTCGCCTACCATGACGACATCGGGATCTTGGCGCAATATTGACCGCAAACCGCTGGCAAACGTCATGCCGGCCTTGCGGTTGAGCTGCACCTGGCGCACTTTCTCTATCCGATATTCAACAGGATCCTCCAAAGTGACGATGTTGATGTCGGGCTTGTTCAAAATGCGTAGCAAGGCGTACAAGGTCGTACTCTTACCACTCCCCGTTGGGCCGGTGGAGAGTATCATTCCCCACGCCTTGCCGGACGCGCGGGCAAGTTTGGACATATCCTGTGGAGAAAGACCCAGATCATCCAGCGTCTGCGTCTTGCCGCTGATCTCCAGCAAACGCAACACCACGTTCTCGCCATGGATGGTGGGCAGACAGGAGACACGTACATGTATTTCTCTTTCGTCTATGCGAAAAGTAAAACGACCGTCCTGAGGAACGCGGGTGATGGCGATGTCCATGCCCGCAAGAATTTTGATCCGGGATACAACGGGCAGAAAATATGATTTCGGCGGCGCGGGAACATGCCGCAGCCGCCCGTCCACCCGGTAACGCATCTGCACGTACTTCTTCTCCGGACTAATATGCACATCGCTGGCGTTTTCCCGTACCGCCCTGGTAAGTATCGTATTCACCAGACGGACCACAGGGGCCTCTTCCGCAAGGCCCTGAAGAGAAAAAACCGTGATATCTTCACGCAAATCCGTTGGCGCTTCAGCCTCAATAGCCAATTCGGCCTGGCCGAGACCTTCGTCAAGTTCCGAAGAAATGCCGTAAACAGTGAACATCAAATCACATAATTCCTGTTCAGTGCAAATAACCGGGGAAGCCTCCTTGTTGGTGAATTTTTCAACAGCATCAAGAGCCGTCACGTCCATTGGGTCTGTCATGGCGACTTTGACAAGTCTGTTCGTCTGCAACAGGGGCACGAGGTGATATTTTTTCGCAAAAACAGGAGGCAGCACTGTCTTAAGACGGTCATCTTCGGAAAATGATTCGGGATCAAACTTTTCTATGCGTAAATGCTTGCTTATCAAATCAACAAGCTGATTCTCCAACACTAATCCCTTGCGCAGCAACAACTCACCCAATTTAAGTCCGCTGCTCTGCTGTTCATCAAGAATTTTAGCCAAATAAGTACGTGACAACAGGCCCGTCGAGACCAGAACCTCGCAAAAACGCTCATGCGCGCTCTGCCAGCGACTCTGCGTCATGACATGAACTCCGGAACTGAAGGGTGGAACAGCGAAAGAAAACGGTATTACACAAAGCGAAACTTTCCATAACACTACTCGATTGGCGCGGCCTCGGGCAAAGTAATGTTGAATGAGTTAGTTCGGGGCTCCGCCTCAACGCGTTGAAGCCGTTGGACAAGGCTCAATTCCAAAACAATCTTCATCGCTTGAGAACTGCATAAGGACAATTTCCACTATTCAACGTAACAATAATTGTGCATCCCGCCAGGGGGGAAAGCATCTCTAGGTCCGCGGATGGCATGTTAACAATAACAACCAGGCTACCACGTCATATTAAGAAAGCGCTTCATAAGCCGCCGGAAGTAAACCAATTTCAATAAAAAAATCATGTCCGCGGAGTCGCTTCTGCGCAACTCACCACCGTGGACATGAAGGGAAAGGTATGGTGTCGCAAAATCAACGCTGCGCCAAGGTGTCTGCCCACACGGTGGTATCTGTGTGAAAAAGCGCGTCCTGCTGCCAATGCCGCACAATCACCGCCTGAGTCTGCAGTTCGTCGGGATATTGTTCCAGCACACGCAACGCATCGCTTTCCTTGGCAAAACGCTTCCTGGATACGACCATGAACTGAAGCCCATGGGTATCGCTCATGGGCAGCAGGCATACGTCCAAATTTTTAAAGGGAGAGGCATCAAGAGCTTCAACAGCTTGACGTAATTCAGAAAAATTGGCCAACCGTAACCAATAGCCTTCTCCAAGCTGGTGTGCGTCTGCAGTATCAATGGCTGGAAAAGCGATAGGAGTTCCCGCCGCTATGTGATCAGGATCCTTGATCGCAGGATTGAATTCAAGAATCCTATCCAGGTATCTGGCGCGATAATGCCCGTATACCTTGCTGATAGCCTTGGAAAGCAACTCCCCTTTACGCAGGGGCAAGACCCCCAGCATCCCGCTACGCATTTCGTCAGTCGCGCCTTGGCCTATAGCCTCATCCTGTATCAGCGCTATCCCATGCCCATGAACTGTAAGATCTGCAGGTGGAGCAGAAGCGGTAAAAGACGCACTGACCACTGAAGCAGATGCCTCCACAAGGGGCTCTCCAGAAAAAACGGCACCAGACACGGCGTCATGGCGCTCCGCTTCAACGGTACTTGGCGATGCCGCCTTGGGTGTGGATTGCATAACAGCCGCATCAGGCCGCTCCCCTGCATCGCCGAACAACGGGGGCATTACATAAACAAAAGCCGCAACCGCGCATCCCGCACAAATCGCTCCCGCCGCGCTCCAGCGCACTGTGGGCGCTTTTCTCCCCGACGCCTTGTAAACAATGTGCATGGTCGCTTTCGGACGCCCGAGCATGAGTAAAGCCAATAACGATTTGTGACATAAACTCAGCACTTTGCGTGGATACCCGCGTGAGATGCGGTGTATGGCCCAATAAGCTCCGGTGGAAAAAAGCTCCGGCGTATTATCGCCGGCTTTGCACAACTCCAGGCGATGGCGGATCATTTCACGCATCTCGAAAAAACTCAGAGGGTTGAGTCTGTGTAAAGAATCAATGCGGTCGAGAAGATTGGGGAAATGATCAATAGCCTTCTGCAATTCGTTTTGTGCGAAAATGACCACCTGGAGCAGCTTGTTTTGGTTGGTTTCAAAGTTGAGCAATTCACGCAACAATTCCAAGCATTCGTCCTGAATCTTTTGCCCCTCGTCGATGATGAGAACGACAATTTTGTTCCTTTTCACCGCGAAAAAGAGCAGAGCGGATTTAATCTCCTCCTTTATCTGCCATTCAGAAGCGGTGGCCGGAGGTTGGCGCTTGAACAGCATTTGATAAAGTACACGCAAAAATTCAACAGACGAGGAAAACAACGGATCAAGCAACAGATGCGTCGAAAAACAAGAGTCTTGGCCAAGATTACGAAGAAGTTGACGGCACATGGTCGTCTTACCGGTGCCAACCTCTCCGAGAACCACATTCAACCCACGGCGCAAGCGGATGGAAACCTCCAGCAAATTAAGGACATCCGCCCTGCCGCTGGCGTTAAAAAAAAGGTCCGGATCAGGCGAGTTGGAAAAAGGTTCCTCTTTCAACCCCAAGGCCGTGAAGTAACTCATAGCGCCACCCTACTGCGACTGCATAAAGTCGCCGTTTCCTCCGTCTAAGACAAACCCGTCTTCTTTCAACTCACGGTCAATCTGCTCAAAACTCTTCTGAATATCGTCCGGAGTCCAGTAATCCAAAATATGCGGCGTGATGAAAATCAACACTTCCGACTGTTCATCATCTTTCAGGTCTTGCTTGAATACCCACCCCAAGACCGGGACATCCTTCAGGTAAGGCACGCCGCTATCGGTGTTGTCGATACGTCTTTTGGTCAATCCGCCGATAACGATGGTTTCATCGTTTCTGGTCACCAGCTCGGTTTCCGCGAGCTTTTTACGAATTACAGGAATACCTTCGACATTGCTCAAATTGAAATCCACTTCATCCTTTTTTATCTGGATTTGCATATGTAAATTCGTTTCATCAATAATATGGGGTGTGATGCGTAAGGCGAGCACAGCCTCTTTCCATTCCACGGAAGCGCGTCCCTGATCGTCGTACCCGGTTACGTAGGGGATTTCCATGCCGTCTTTGAGCAAGGCTTCCTTGTTGTCCTGCGTTGTCAACGATGGGCTGGAAAGGATTTTGACCTTGTTGTCCTCCGCCAGGGCCAGGAGTTGAAATTCAAGAATATCCTTGCCGATTGAGCCGAAAAGGAATCCCAGGGCCGTTCCCCTGGTCGTGGCGTCTTCCAGGGACAGGGGGAAATTCATGGCGTAACTGTTGTTGGAAAGCCCAGTTCCGTAAGTGGACGCGCCGGGCAGGATGGTCATTGTATCGTTGCTGCCCACATTCTCGTGGTAATACCCGGACCAGCGCACACCAAGTTCCCTGGCGGTTTCGGAATCGGTTTCAACAATATAGGCCTTTATTTTTATCTGCTTGCGCGGATGATCAATTTTGCGCACCAGATAATAAATCACTTTCATTATGGGACGCGGCGCCTGAACGATGAGGGCGTTCGTATCCTGGTCAGTCCAGACATATCCCGGCAAGATCCGTTCGTCCTTCTCTTCCTTGGTCTGGGCTACATCCTGAATGTCTTCCAAGACGGACTCTTCACCTTCGCCCCCTTTGACATCCTTTTTCTGTTCGGTCCGCGCAAGCGTCACTTCCTGGTGAAACACTACGTTCATGATCGTTGCCCGCATGGATTCGGCGCTGGTATAGCGGAGCCGGATAATTCGCGTTACCGGAGGCTCCGCCTTTTTCAGCATGATATTCTGCACCATATCGCGGGCTTTGGCGGCGGTTATTTCAATATCGTTTTCAATGTCGGCCAGCGTCTTGACACGTAAGATGTCGCCCTCCCAGGAATAGGCCAACCCGTTTGTTTTCAGCACTCCTTCAAAGACTTCATCCCATGGTTTGCGCATTACATTGACGGTAACGGTACCCGACACTTCCGGTGAAATCATTACGGATACATTGGCGGCTTTGGCCAGGGCCGCAATCACGGCAGTAAGATTGGCCCTGCGCATTTCCAGGCTCACCGGAATTTTCGGGAGCGGTTTTTCAACTTCGAGATCTTCCAGGAGTCTCGAAACGTCTTCGTAACCTTCTTCAAGCTTGAGATTTCGTTCATCCACGTCAATAGGCACACCGTCATCCTGTGGAGAATGTCCTTCAGATTGCTCTGCCAAAGTTCGCCATTTTTCGACGAAGGCATCCTTCTGAGGAGCATTGGTCTTGCATGCCGCAACCATGACCAGGGCCAAGCATGCCAATGCCGCCACTACCGCTCTACATACGATGCGCTTATTCATGTGTACAACCACCATGGGAAGGGGTTAGCTAAAGTGATTCCTCTTCCAGGAATACCTCTTTTTGCCCCACGATTTCACCGTTTTCGTCCTTCTGGCCGATAACGATCTTGTTTTTGGTTATTTCGTAAACATAGAAGCCCGGATACTCCAGCTCATCGCCTTCCTGGTATTCCAAGTCGTTGATAATGGCGAAGATCTGATCGCCTATCGAAATATAGCCCGTATATTTCGGCGTAAAATCTTCAGGCCATTTGGTATCGAGCGTTTCATCCTGACTGGCGACATCCTTTGTCCGGTCATAAAAAGGATCTTTGGGCCAGGCCCGTTCAGCCAGCTGCAAACGAAACCGCTCCTGGTCGCTCAAGGGATTTTCATCAAGCTTTTTTTGCACATCATCTTTAACGCGATTCAACTCATCCATGTTCACCAGGTCTTTCATACTGGTGACGCCCCCTGAATCGCTGAAAAGATACACGTAGGCGCCATAGGCAATGACAAGTGACAGTAATAAAAGTATTATTTTTTCACGCTTTTCCATACTTGTTACCTTGCTTGTCGTAATAATCCGCCCGACGCGGCCTTATTGGCGAAATCGCGTAGCGCCGGTGGAATACGCGGAGTTTCCCGCTCTTGCATGGCTTCAGCCCTGTTCTTTAACAATACCAAAAAAAATGCCTGGTTACCGCGCGTGAAACAATTCCGCATAAATAAAAGATTCGAGCATACCACCTGCTCATCCGGTTTTGACGGAAAGTTGCAACCGCAGCAGGTAGTTCACACCATCAGCTCCTTCCTGCAATTCTATCTTTTCAATATGCCGCAGGTAGGGAACTCCTCCAAGTTTGGTAAGAAAATCGCGAAAGTTCATGAAGTTGCCATAAAAATCACAGTTAACGCCCACATATCCTTCGGATTTTGCCAAAGAGCCCGGATCCGGCGTTACCTCATTGATTTTCAGTTGCGCGCTTATGGCCAAATCCTCCACCGTATGCGTGGCGGCATCGATCTGGTCTTCCGTCAACAACTCCGGTTCCGGTATCGGGAGTTCCTCCACAACCTTGTTTTGCAATTCTCCCATCAGCTTCAGATAGAGCGGGTAAAGTATCTTCTGCCGTTCTATCTCCGCCTGCATGCGCAAGATCTCACGCTTGGACTCCTTATCCTCCATAATATTGGGGAGAATGAGCAAAGCCACAAACGCCACCAGAATGCCGAGGCACACGAGCAGCTTCGCCACACTTTGCTTCGACAATTTAAAGGAGGGTTTTTGCATTGCCATGGCGTCACACCACCTGTATGGAGATAATAAACCTGAGCACTGTGCCTCTATATGGAAAATCCTCCATTTCCTGCTTGCGTATCTCCGGCATCAGGAAAAGCGGAGAATTTTCCAGACGGATCAAATAACTCACAAAAGCAGACTCAAACTTGTCGATGTCCTGGCCTTCAATAAATCCGTCGATTACCAATTGTTTTGCCGAAGCGTCCCCTGGGGGCGTTTTGGGCTTCTTCTCCTGTTGCGCGCCAGAGTCGGGCAAGCTTGGATTAATGCCTAAATCCATCTTCACGCTCATCAACTTAACGTAATTCGGAGTAATGACGCTCAGTTCACTCAGCAGAGAAAGGCTTTCGTACCGCAAGCTCGCCTTTTTCAGACGTTGATGCATGGCATCCACCTTACCGGCCATTTCCATAAGCATTTGCTCGCTGGCGGGAGGTTGATACGCCTGCATCTGTTGTTCGAGTACGCTGAAATTCCTTCGGCTCTCCTCAATGGCGTCACGTTGCCAGACCCACACTCCGGCAAGAATGACAAGGGCGATGATCGTGACCGCGTAGATGGCCTTATCCACCCCCAAGGCCTGACGCTGGGATTCTTTGTCCCGATAGGTATAAATCAGATTCGGAGTAATGCTGTTGTCGGAAAGCGCAAGAGCTACGACGAGATTGTACTCCATGCGTTCCACCACGGATTCCGGACCCTGGACGCCTTTCACATACGGGTTTTCAGGGTGCAACGGATCAAGAATCAGGCTTTCAATGCCTAATTGGGCATACATGTATTGAAGAATGAGCTTATTGGTGCAAATGGCGCCAGAAAAATATATTTGCTCCACCGGTTCGTTGCCCATGGTGGTGCTGTGATACTCGAAAGTGCGTTCTATTTGTCTGACAAGACGCTCAGCCGCGGGCAGAATATAGTCCACCACCTCAGCCTCGGTCAGTTCGCTGCCCGGTACGGCCTGCTGCAGACCGCTACGCATCAGCTTGGCGCCCAACACCTGCTTGGCGTGCTCCATATCCATATGCACGCCTGTTTTGGCCTGTCCCTCCATGGTCTGCGAAGGAATATCCTCAAAAACAAGGGGTTCCTCGTCGTCCATGCTCATGGAAATAACAGGCTCGTCCTGGATCACGGTCTGCATATCCATGGAGCCGCCGTTATGGTCGATGTTGTAGCCTTCCAACAGCGCTTCGACCATGGAATTGGTGCCGGCCTTTATCCCGCGTGAAAGAATGAGATTGCCTTGGTTGAAGATATCGATGCGAGACCAATTGCGCCCCACGTATAAATTGGCGTAGGTACTCGCCTTGGTGCTTATCCATTTTGTACGGAAAAGTGTCTGTATAGCGATCGGGGCGATAGTTATACCGTCGAGCTTGAATCCCGCCTTTGAAAAAAGCGCGTTGATTTCTTCCACCTGTTTCCGCGGAGCCAGGTAGACAGTCACGGCGAGCTTGGGAACGCCCTTTTCCGCCACTTCTCCAAGCACGTCGAAATCGAAGATAACTTCGCTTTCCTCGAACTGTTTTTCCTTTTTCACGGACCAAAAGACCGCATCCATAATCTGCTTTCGAGGCACTTTGGGTATGTTGATGTTCCACAATTCCGCCTTGGCGGTGGAAATCAGCGACCAAAGTTCAACCTTGCGGTATCCTTTGCAAAAATCGCCTACTTTCTGGCGCAAGAAGTCAACAAACCCGGCAGAGCCGGGAGGTGCGCTTGCATCGTAAGGGATGCGGCTGTATCCCAACAACTTTCTCTTGCCGCCCCCTCCAGTGGTTTTAGCCATGCGCAAACTGTCGGGTCCGAAATCAACACCAACGACAACGGCCTTGCTGGAGGCGCCGCCGCCGGCTTTTGCAGACAGCTTGGGCGTTTTCAGTTTCAGCCCCGCCTTGGCCTTCCCGGCTTTAGCGGATTGACCTGATGATTTTTGTGGAGGGGGCGCCTCGGCTCCCTTAGGGGCTTTGCTCTGCGGCGCCTGCTGCTCTTTTTTCTTCCCACGAATCATCTCCAGCAGTTTATCACTTGAAGATGCTTTTTTCTGGGCCATTGTTTCGCCCTCCTCCTCACTCACCTTCGGCTGCAGGTGCTTGTTCCTGTGAAACGCAAAGTTCACTCATGAGCGACTTCAGCGCTTTAGCGGTCACACAAAAAAACCACGCCACCCGCAGTTTAAAAGACTGAACCTTCGATATGTCGTATGGTTATGGTGTTCACCACATTATGACTTTATGAAACCGACTCATAACCGCTGGTTGTTATTTTGCATTTTTTTACTTTGAACTACAAAAATGGTGAGCATAAAGTCAACATTTTTTTTAAATTTGTTCTAGAAAATTTTCAATTTTGGGACATGCTAGGCAAAACAGTGGTAACAAATCAAGGTGTGCGCTGTAGCGCACGTTGTTCTTTATATTCAGATTTCAGCATATTGAATACTCATTACGACTGTTGCCGTATTTTTATTTCCGCTTGGCACTTTTTGTACTGCTCTTCCGTATAATATAAAAAATCAACGGAGCTACTGACCTCGTGCTGCCACTCGACGAAGAATCCCGCCTTGTGGCTCTTGCCCAAAAAGGCGATCAAAACGCTTTCGCCTCTCTTGTGGCCGCATATAAAGGTCCTCTCTATAACCTGGCCCTGCGCATGACAGGCGCCCGGGCTGAATCAGAGGATATTGTGCAGGAAAGTTTTTTACGGGCATACGGAGCACTGCATCGCTTCAACAATAACCGCCGTTTTTACTCTTGGCTTTACACCATCTGTATCAACGCGGTTCGCGATTTCTTGCGTACACGGCGCTATCACGCGGCACAGATTGACGCCACCGTACTGAACGCCGTCCCCTGCAACAGACCTATCCCTGAGCAAACATTCCAGCACGTGGAACAAAGCAATACCCTGCTTGGGGCGGTGGAAACCCTCCCTCCGCCCCTGCGTGAAGTGATCATCCTGCGTTTTTTCCAGGAGCTGCCTTTTTCCGATGTCGCCGCCATCTGCGGTATTACGGAAAACGCCGCAAAAAAACGAGCTTACACCGCTATAACAAAACTCCATAAAATACTTGACCATTCCTTCTCTGTTCACGTTTTCACAGGAGGGGACAACAATGAGTAACCTCTCGAAACAAGACCACCTGTTGCTTCAAAAAGCACTTTTCAACGAACTCGACGCCGCCGAACAGAAAAAACTCGACGCCCTGCTCGCCCGTTCACCTGAAGCGGACACGTTGCTCAACGGACTGCGCAACACCATCTCACTGGCGGCGAAGACGCCGCAGGAACCCGCGCCCGGCGCCCTTGAGGAACGCATCCTGGCGTCCTTGCCCAAGACACCGCATAAACTAAAAGATGCCTCGGCGCTTGTCGCGCGCTGTCCTTACTACTTCTTCATTGCCGGCGCATTGCATGTGCTGCTCGGAACCGCGTTGCAGACCATGCTCTCCCCGCAGCACATTGCGCACGATCTGCCGCAATGGATCATGCTGCAACCGGATTTCTGCTTTGTAACGGGCTTCTTTTTCATGGTCTGCGGCGGCTTGCTGCGTCTGCACGTCTCCCATGCCGCGCGTATCGGCCTGACGGGACTGGCCTGCTATGTGGGGCTTGTCGCCATCAACGGCGTCGCCCTGCTCGTCAGCTTCAATTCGTTGCACTTCATCTTCGGCCTGCTGGCCTTCGTGGGTATGGGCCTGACCATTAGTTTGCTGTTAGGCGCCATGCTGCAACAATACAGCGAGGACGTGCTCCATGGATAAACGTATCTGCCGCCACCCGCGCCCTGAAGGGTTCTCCATGTTGGAGTTCATCGCCGTGCTTGCGATTTTGGGATTGTTCGCGGTTTTCGCGTTCTCCTCGGTAAACCTCGCCCCATACGATGTTTCCAGCGAGACCGCGAAACTCAAGGCCAGCCTGCGCTACGCGCAATCGCTGGCCTTTGCCCAAGCCTACCTCCCCACAGGCAGCGACCAATGCACATGGGGGCTGAACATCACATCCACCTCGTACAACCTGGTCCGCAACGGCAGCACGCAGACGCTTGTCAAACTCCCGGGTCAAAGCTCCGCCTCATATTCGCTGCCCAGCGGCGTATCCATCACCCCGGCCCAGATTTATTTCAATTTCCGCGGCATGCCCGCAAGCAGCACGGGCGCCGCCTCCGGCAGCGACAGCACGCTCACGGTCAGCGATTCCTCTGAAAGCGCAATGATCACGGTCAGACAACAGACGGGGTTCATACCATGATTACCATGCATACCCACAGAAACGGCTTCACCATCGTCGAACTCATCCTCACCCTGACCCTTGTGGGCGTTGTGGGCATGATGCTGGCGCCTTACTACCAATCCGGCGTTACAAACAGCCCCGTGTTCGTCAATCGCGTCAAAGCGAGCGCGGAACTGCAATACACCATGGAAAATCTCATCCAGTGGCTGAACAAAAGGGCGAAAGACAACTATGCCGCAGCAGTCCTCGACGCAGACGACACACTTGACTTCGCCAAAGCCGGGGCAACGGACCTCACGGCGCTCAAGCAGCAAATCGATACAAACCTTTCCGCGTACACGCCTTCCGGCTACAGCGTCACCGTGGTCGCCAACAGCCTCGTCAACCTCTATACCTATGCGACGCCCTCGCTCAGCTCCATGTATGAGCAGGACGTGGCCGGCAATCAAAAGCAATACCTGCTCGTCACCCTGCGCGGCGACAACGGGGGCACCATCACCTACATTTTTGCGGAAGGGTATAATTACCCCTTGTTCGCTTCAAGTTGACTATGGTTTTCGATGAAGCGGAGGACACAACATGCATGCACAAAAAGGTTTTTCTCTGGTTGAATTGATCGCGGTGCTCGTGATTCTGGGCATTGTGGGCGCGGCCGGAACCCTGGGCTTCGCGGACGCGGTGCGCGGTTTCATCTTCGGCGAGGACAACATGGCCCTGGCCCAAAAGGCCCAGATGACCCTGAATCGCATTTCCATTGAACTCGCCCATCTGGCCTATAATCCCGTTCCGTCCCATGTGGATTACAACAGCAGCTATCCCGTGGGCTTCCAGGTCACGGCTTCCAGCGGCTCCAGCATCACGTTCAATGCCGACTACGGACAAAGCAGAGGTACGTCCAGCAACCTCACCATCAATTACGGGAGCAACCAAATCACCATTGGGGGGCATGTGCTCTGCGACGGAGTGAGGGCCTTCTCCCTTTCCTATCTTGATGAAAACGGCGCCGCCGCCACAAGCTTCAGCCCCCTGAACACACGGATCGTCGCCATCTCCCTGACCCTCGCGGACGCAACAGGCGGTACGCAGGTTTTCACCACCCGTATCATGCCGAAATTCCCTATCTGAGGAGGACCATTATGCGCCCCCAGCATGCACTCACGCCCCGCACGGCCTCGCACCAGGCAGGCTTTTCCATGATCTACGCCATCGTGGCCCTTGTCGCGCTTTCCACCCTGGCGGCCGCCATGGCCTCCCTGACCCAGACCGGCGCGGAGGTGGAAAGCAGCATGAACGCGATCGCCAGGGCGCGCTACATGGCTCTGGCCGGATTCAACTATGTCCGCCAGTTCCGGGAGGACTACGTGGACCTCCAGGGAACGAAATTCTCCTTCGGCGCGGCGGGCGAATTCGAAATCACGCACGTGCAGAAATATGTCAAAAGCGGCAACGACATCCTCGCGCGCGTGGTGGGGCGCGTGAACGCGGGAACCCCGTACGAGTCGAATTACGTCGTGTACAGAACCTTTGACTCCGAAGACCCCATGGCCATCACCTTCCGTAGTGATTTCCCGAACTTTAAAACCCAAACCTCGGACCCCAGCAAAAGCCCGGTCACAAAGAACCCCGACAAGACCTTCACCATCGGCAGCGACGAAAACTACGCCTTCGGCTCCATGTACTACACCGGCGACAAGGAAATGAACTGGGGCGCCAACGTCTGCAACTTCTCCGACCCTTCCAAACCCGTGGGCTGCGATTTCAAACAGGGCTTCAGGTTGTTCTTTGTAAGCGAATACCTGAAAAACGTCGCGGACGGCATCGTGTTCACCATGTTCGGCACCAACAGCACCGCCGGGCTCAACAAGTATTACAGCACCCCTCAGACCGTATATTACAAAAGCGGTTCGCCGGTACAAGCATTCACCTCCGTGGGGGGCGATTCCGCACTGGGCGAAATGATAGGCTACGCTGGAGACGGCCGCTTCTATGCCGGGTCCAACGGCACATACAGCAGCAGTCTCATAGGCTGGCTCGATCCCGAACAAAACGGCATCCAGCCGCCCAAGATCGGTATCGAATTCGACAACTACCCAAACACCGGCACCGGCAGCATTTGCAGCACCAACACAAGCTACTGGGGCAACGCCCCCTCCACCAGCCAGCGCAAAGACTCCAGTGGAGACCATATCGCCTATGTATTCTGGGGCAACAAGGGCTCTTGGACGGACGAGTGCGCCATGTACAACGCCTACAGTTATTCCACGCAAACAAAATACAGCGACGGCACCCACTACGCCAACGATGCCGGGATCAGCACCTACGACGACAACCGGCATGGAGACGGCGACAACGTTTCCAACAGTTCCACAACCGGTTACTGGAAAAGCACCTTCGACTGGAAAGACAACCCCTTCGCCTTCCGGGCGGAGATACAGCGCAGCACCGTGCCCAACGCCTCCGGCCTGTATGAATACACCATCACCTCATGGATCAGGCGATGCACGTACAGAGACGCCGCGGGGCACCCCTGCATCGAGTATTTCGACATCGGTTCCCCGGATACGGATAAAAATAAAATCTACTTCTCCGACACCAGCCGGTTTCTGTGCCACAGCGGGAGCGGTTTCGCCACAGGTAAATGCAGCAACTACAATACCCCCATCCTCCAGCAAACCGTGCAGCTCACCGCTACGGAGCACGACAACTTCACGAAAATGATCTTCGGCTTTACCGAGGCCACGGGGGGCGCAACACAAGTCGCGACCTACTCGGAATTCATCCTCCAGTTCATCAAACCCAACGATTACGATGTCTCGGGCGACAAACGCCGGGTCATAAACTACACCGTCAACTAATGAAAGGACGCCAGCCATGCAACGCACCCGCTCCATATTTGCCGCAGCATGCACCATAACGCTGCTCGTGATCGTGACGCTCATCATCACTCTGGGGCAGCGCTTAGGGTGGTGCCAGGAAAACGAACTCTTCTATGCAGAAAAAAACTGCCTGGATTCCGGCCTTGCTCCGGAATATTGCAAGCGCTTGGCCCAGGAAAATCTTTCCGAAAGCGCAACAACAAATCTCCCGGCCGGTGAGCTGAAAAAAAAGGAACCCCGATCGAAACTGCAAGTGCACGATCAATAATCCACATTCCCATCCCCTCTCCGGGGGAAAACCTCGAGCCCTATTGCTTACCCATCAAGGGGGCGTCACGGTTTCTCCCCGGGGAGTCCTCAATGCTGACACATATTCGATAATCGCAGATTGTTCCTTCAGCGGGCCGCCGGCGCAAAAAAATCGCCGCGATTGCTTGACAGGAGGATTGCTTGTTTATAAAGTGCAACAAAAGGAATAATAAAAGTGAACAACATACCATTTCAGGCCTTTTTCATCCGGGTCGCTCAAGCCTTGGGCGTCAAAACCCAACAGGAACTCGCGCAGATCCTGGGAGTCAACCGTTCTGCCGTTACCCAGGCGAAACAGCGCGATTCCGTGCCGGACAAGTGGCTGCACAAGCTCTCCCTGGAATACGGATTGCTTCCACAATGGCTGGCCACCGGCAAGGGGCCCGCTTCGGCCGGAGAGCATAAGGCTCCGCAATCCGATTACATCGAGGTTCCCAAAGTCTGCGCCAGATTATGCGCGGGGGGCGGTTCTTTCGAAGTGGACGGGCACGTGGAGGAATATTACGCCTTCAACCGCCCCTGGCTGCAACGCAAGGGCTCTCCCGAGGCCATGGTTCTCATGGACGTGTTCGGCAACAGTATGGAACCTGAGATCAAAGAGGGAGACACCGTCCTTGTGGACCAGCGGCAGCAGGCCGTCATCGCCGGGGGCGTCTACGCCGTGGGCGTCGAGGATACCGTGATGGTCAAACGCATCGAAAAGCTGCCCAACGCCCTGGTGCTGCGTAGCGACAACACCGACTACGCTCCTGTGATTCTCCAGGGCGACGAGCTGCAAAATGTGCGCGTTATCGGCAAGGTCGTTTGGCTGTGCCGCGAATTCAGATAATTTTTTTTGTACGTTATGTTAATAAATAGCAACATAAAATTACATTACATAAACAATGAGGATACAACCATGCAAGAACGCTTTTGTGATTGCGGCGCCCGGATTCTGGTCCAATTCATGTTTCACGGCACACGTTGGGAAACCATTTTTTGGGGAAAAAGCCAGTTCAACGGAAACAGGTTGTATATCTGCCCCTCGTGCGGCCAGTTTCTCAATATCGACTTCTTGCATTGAGGGGTGGGCCGGCCAGGAATGCCTAGTACGGCGGCTTAAGAACCTTTTGAAAAAGGTTCTTAAGGAAACGCTGATTAATTCACTGGATATGCGAGAGGGAAACCCTTTGAAAAGGGTTCTCCCCCTCGCGCTCCCCCTTCCTAAACTTTGT
>CAZFCK010000027.1:0-31014 GCA_964517355.1 uncultured Desulfovibrionaceae bacterium
GGGGGAGAACCTTTCTACAGAAAGGTTTCCCCCCGAAGGCACTTTCGGAGTAAAGAAAATAACCACCTTTTGGAGATTCTTAAGAACTTTTTTCAAAAGGTTATTAAGTCACCGGAGGCAGTTATCTTTCAAGGTTCTCAAGCCTTAACGCAGCATCTTCATAATTTCATTGGTGATGAGGGACAAATCCTGAAGTGGTTTTTGAAAAAGCGTATTTGAAACGCACTGCAACATAAGAATGCCCTGAGGCACGTGAAATTCCGGCGATCCCGTAAAGATAATGAATTTCAGGCCCGAGTGTCTTTCATGAGCGACGCTTATAAAATCGATGCCGTCCAGGCCGGGCAAGCGCAAATCGACAATCACCAAATCAACAATCCGATTATCCAGGATATTGAATGCTTCCTCAGCGCTTTCGGCGGTATGGACGATGAAATCCTCATCCTCCAAGTGCATGACCAGACTATTGCGTACCTGGAAATCGTCATCCAATACGAGCACATTATGCTCCATCAACCGCTCCATCTCGCTCCAAAGGTAATTGAATGGTAAAACGGGTCCATTTCCCTAAAGACGAATCCACATTCATCCGCCCCCCGTGTTGATCTGTTATGATGAAATACGAAACGGAGAGTCCGAGGCCTGTACCCCGGCCAACAGGTTTTGTGGTGAAAAAGGGTTCGAATACGCGGCGTTTGATTTTTTCGTTCATTCCCGGGCCGTTATCTTGAATTTCCACGACCACCGAGTCATTCGCGCGTTTCACTCGCAATATGAACCTTGAGGAGTCGTTCTCGTAATTTTTTTCCGCCATGGCCTCGGCGCCATTTTTCAAAATATTCAAAAACACTTGCTGCATTTCATTCGGTTCGCAAAAAACCAGAGGGGTATCAGGTTCATATTCGCGAATCAGTTGAATTTGCCTGAAGTCGTACCTTTTTTTCAAATCATAATCACTCGACACCAATTCTAAACTTTTTTCGATTAATTCCGTGATATTACTCATTTCATACCGCTTTTCACTTTTTCGACTGAATCCGAGCATGTTGTTGATGATCTTGGAGGCCCGCTCCACCGATTCGGATATGCCTTCCAGCATTTGCGGGATTTCACGCCGCCGCAGATAATCGCGCATCGCCTCCAGGGAGACGGAGCAATCTTCCGCTGTCTTCGTGTTTTTGGTCAGATCGCTGAAGATGCGCCGCTTCATGTTATACGTGTATCCGATGATTGCGGCCAAGGGATTGTTGATTTCATGGGCCATGCCGGCGGCCAGCCCGCCGACGGACATCATTTTTTCGGATTGCACCATCAACTGCTCCAGGCGCACCCTATCCGTCACATCATCGATGCGGATAACGACACCGTCCACCCCATTGGCCACCAAGGGATACAGCACCACGTCCTCGAGGCGTGCGTCGTTTTTACGACCAAGCGTCACACCGGAATGCACATAGGGTTTCCGCTCCCGAACCACGGCTGAAATATTGGGCAATTCAGGGGCAAGGTCTGGATATACTTCTTCCAGAGGGCGATTGATCGCCTGGAGCCTTGGGACTCCCGTGGCCTCTTCGGCCCTGCAGTTCCACTCCACGACTTTGCCCCGCGCATCGACGGCCACCAACGAGGAAGGCATGGAATTGATGATGTTATGAAGCAGCGTCTTGAGCTTTTCCTTTTCCTGTTCGGCCTTTCTCCGTGCGGCGAGCTGGCGATACCGCAAAATGGCGTACGTCAACATCATCGCGGTCCATATGGCGATACAGGCGAGGGTCACCAACAGATACCTTGTACGCAACGCCGTTATGGACTTGAGCGACAGACCGACATTGACCGCGCCTTGGATAGTACCTTCCGTGGAGTAGAATGGGGCGATCATGTCCACGATCCGCTCCCCATGAAAGGGCGAGTCCGGATTGTCCGGATCGCGGGTGTAAATCTGCTCCACAGGCTGCCCGGTCTCGATGACGCGCTGCAATCCCGGATCGAAAAACCGCATGCCCACTCTTTCCGGATCGCTGTGCGCGACGGCTTTCCCTTGAGTATCCATGATCAGCATATAGCGGAATGATCGCGCGCCAGGATAGACTTGCTGCACATACTCTTGCAACAACTCGGGATCCAAACGGGGGACGACATATTGAAGCTGTTGGAGGGCCTGACGCGCCTGGTCTTTTATCAACTCCAGGTGCGCGTTATAGGAAAGACCCATGATGAGATGGGTTGAACCCCATAGGAAGGCAACGAACACGACAAGGGTAACAACCCATCCCCACACTGTTTTATGTAACGACATGATGCGATCCCGCTTGTTCATCCGATTTTACCGCGTTGGGGGCGATTTTTCGAGAGGAAAACCTTTCTTCAACATGGTTATGTCTTTTACTCCGAAAGTGCCTTCGGGGGGAGACCCTCTTTCAAGAACTTCAGCTCGTGGGCGCGGTCGTATCCGCCTTAAGGATGAAGATAGCAGCGCTGGTTTTCTCCTCGGAAAAAACAAATCTTTCCCACATCGCGGAGCTAACGGCATAGTCACATTCTTCAAATCCACAACCGGCCGGCGTGTTCGTCGAGCGCCTGGCGCTTGGCGATATCTTCATTTATTCCCTTGAAGAACGGCCGGAAGATTATTTTCTACGGGTCGAACCCTCTGCCTCCAATGCGCTTATAAGTTCGCGCAAAACAACGGTTTGTTCGGACAGCTCCTCCACAGCTTTCGCCGCTTCGTTCATCGCTTCCGCAGTCTCCTTGGAAATCAGGTTAATATCCTCAATGCTTCTGTTTATTTCTTCCGTTGCCGCGGACTGTTGCTCAGCGGCAGTGGCAATGCTGCGGACCTGGTCCGAAGACTGCATTGCCGATTCGAGTATGGCTTCCAACGACCTGGCCGCCCGGTCTGTCTGTTCCAGAGACTTGTCAATGACTTCACGCGCCTGGTCCATGGCGACGAGGGTGCCGCTGACCCCTCGTTGTATCCCGGAAACCGCCTGGCCAACCTCTTTGGTAGCGGTCATGGTCTTTTCGGCCAATTTGCGCACTTCATCGGCCACCACGGCGAATCCCCGGCCGGCTTCCCCGGCGCGGGCGGCTTCTATGGCCGCGTTCAAGGCCAACAAGTTGGTCTGGTCCGCAATGTCCTCGATGGTCTGGGCGATGGAGCCGATGCCGTCCGCCTGGTGGCTCAATTCGGAAACGGAATCATAGACGTTGTTGAAGCCCGTGTTGATTTCGTGAACGTCATCTTTGACCTGATTCACCTGTTGCCCGCCGTCAGCCGCATATTCCTTCGAGGTGTCGGCGAGCTGCGCGGTGGACTCGGCATTTTTGGCTATCTCCAGGACGGAAGCGGTCATTTCCTCCACGGCCGTGGCCGTTTCGCTGACGCGCCTGGCCTGGTGCTCCGCGCCATGGCTTGATTCCTGAATCTGCGAGGCAAGTTCCGAAGACGCTGAGGAAACGATCTCCACAACGCCCTTCAAGCGCTCGGCGGCCTGGAGCATGCCTTCGCTTTTGGCGGATTCGGCACGCCGCGTGGCCTCCTCGGCCTGAGATTTCGCTTGTTCGGCCTGGCTGGCCTTGTCTTCGGCCTCCTGCGTCTTGGCCACGATCTCGTCAACGTTGGCCTTGAGCGTCTTCGAGGTCTGGTTCAGGGCTTCGAACACACGACCCACTTCGTCGAAGCGTTTCACGTTCATCCGCTCATCGTACTTTCCATTCTCGATATTCTTGAGGTGATAGATCATAAAATTCAATGGCTTGAATACAAGGGCATTCATAAACGGAAGGATAATCAGACAAATCACGATCAGACTCAGAATAATCGCGATTGTCGAACGCCAGAGCAAATTATTTATTGGGGCGGAAATCTCGTCGTAATCGATAAAAGTCAAAAATGTCCATTGCAATGCGGGGGCTGTATGGCACAGGGCGAGATAGCGCTTGCCGTCCATCTCGACCATGGTGTGTCCGGACCCCAGATCAAAGGCCGTGCTTAATCCGGATATCTCCAGCTCACTGATGTTTTTGAAGTTATAATCCGGGTGCTTCGGGTCCGAGATAACCACGCCGTCACCTTGCACAAAGACGACATACCCTGTCTCGCCGATTTTGATGTCCTTGACAATGTCGGTCAGGACCTTGAGCGAAATATCCACGCCGATGGCGCCGACGGTCTTCCCCTTCTCCTCGACGACCTTGACCACACTGACTACGGCCTCCCCCGTGGTGGACATGTAGGCCTTGGATACAATCGGCGCTTGAGGATGCTGCATGGCCTCGCGGTACCAGGGACGCTTGCGCGGGTCGTAGCCTATGGGCATCGCCGTCTCGGCATTGGAAAGAAAGCCGCCGTATTCGGTGCCGAAAAACACTTCCACGTAAGCGGGGTGGCTTGCGCCCATCAGCGTGAGCAAGTCCGTTATGCTCCGCCCTTTCGCGTCATCAGGGCGCGGAATCGATTTAGTCTTGACCGTGGTATCAACAAAACTCGTTATGGAATCGTCCACATCGCGGACACGAGGATCCATGGAAAGCATCGTCGCGTTGTATTTTGCCTCTTCCATGAAAATATTCATGGCGTTGTCGAGCTGCTTTATCTCGCGCAATGTGAAGGTAACGTAGCTGGAAATCGAAGCATCCTGCACTGTATTGAAAATATACACAAAAACAAGAGAAATCGATATGGCTATCGTTAAAAACAGACCCAACAATATCTTGGTTTTGATCGAACGATACAGCACGGTCACCCCCCTCTTTTACAGATTAAAAAGGGATAATTGCTCTGCAAAGCAGCATCCTGGCCGATGGTATCATGCCATGAGAACCTCCCCCGGATTACTCTACATACATGACTGCAAAACGAACACTTATGCACGGCCGTCAACAAGCGCCGCACTACAGTGGTGGTGGTGGAAAAAGAAGCAAAAGTCATAGCGTCTATATAAGCAACCTTTTGAAGAGGCACATTATTATTTTAACA
The DNA here is from genome assembly GCA_964517355.1 of uncultured Desulfovibrionaceae bacterium. Lineage (GTDB taxonomy): Bacteria > Desulfobacterota > Desulfovibrionia > Desulfovibrionales > Desulfovibrionaceae > CAZFCK01. The sequence continues at coordinate 4,979 of CAZFCK010000027.1, forward strand.
AAACTCTCTCCTTAGTGACAAGTCCTTTCTAAATGGCCGCACTGTAGATGCGTACTTTTTTTCGCCCCATCTATGATCTCGTTATCGTTTTAACATAAAAATAGGAAATTCTGGTCAATCGCTCCCGATTGCCGCACCGCGATGTTCAACGGCGATACATGGCCTCCGGGAGCGGATTTCTTTACCCGCAGCCGGAATTCTGTGGTTACTGCGGCATAGATGCCTATAATTTATTCTATTTCAACGGAATGCATGAGGTTTTTATGGGCATGATAATTTTTTTCTTTGCAAAAGTATTGTAAATAACTTATAGTTGACCTTGAAAAAGAAGCCATATCTCAAGAGCAAATAAAAGACCCTTTCTCACAAGGGGGGAGAGAATGTATGTTCTTTTATTGAACTCTGACCGTTATCCCATGTTCCAAGACGGATCGCATCCGTCAACTTTATACTTTTTGCCCCTCTCCACACCTCCTCCTTCCATTTTTCTCTCCACATAATATGCGATGCCCTCGTCATTGATCCATTCATGCACAACGACAGCTCTCATTGCTGCGACGACGTCAACCCAACAACGTACATTTCGATGCGTCCAACAGGGAGAATAGTCCATGTCTCTGCTGCGCCTTTTCCTCGCCTTCGCCCTCTCCATGCTGCTGTGCAACGCCGCATTCGCCGCCGATCCCATTGCCGTGGCCCTCATCTTCGATGAATCGGGAAGTATGGCCTGGGAAGACCCGAGTGATCTGCGCCACAAGGCGGGACAACTTTTCGTGGATCTCATGGACGACTCGAAAGACAGCGCCTCGGTCATCAAGTTCGCAACCAGCGCCGTACGCGCGCAAAGCATGACCAAAACGCAAAGCTCCCTGAAATCAGCCATCACCAGCTCCAGCTCCGTGGACGGCGGCGGCACCTGCTATCTCTCCCCCCTTACTTACGGCAGCATCGACCTGGCCAACAGCGACACCTATGCCGACAACCGCCGGGCCGCCGTGCTCTTTACCGACGGCGACCCCCAAGATGAGGGCAGCTACGACGACATCTTGCAATATTACAAGGAAAACGGCTGGAAAATCTATTGCATGGGCTTCGGCGGCGCCACGGCAACGGTCCTGAGCAATATCTCAGGCACCACGGGCGGCTATACAAAAATGGTCACCGTGAGCAACCTGGAAAAGGAAATGCTCGCCCTGATCTACGCCATCCGCGGAAAATCCGCGCCAACAACGGAAACGGGCATCGTCGAAGGACCGGATTACCACTACACCAAAGAATTCAATCTGACCCAGTCTTACTCTTATGTTAAATTCTTCACCGTGTGGGGCGATCACAAGGTCAACTTCTACGCTACGAATCCAAGCGGCTCACAAATCTCCGGCACCAACAACGGCACAAACGGCGTTATCGACGTGACCAAACCCAGCCAAGGCACCTGGACCCTCCATGTGGTCAGCCAGGATCCGGTCAAGGTCAATTTCAACATCACCTTGGGCATGTCCGGCGAGGTCATCCCCTCGTGCGGCACCCCGAGCTACATCACCGTGCCCTCTTCCAGCGACGACGGCTCGTTCGAGGTGCGCTGGGGCGCTTCCTCCACCTCGGGCGTCACCTACGTGCTCCAGGAAGCGAATTCGAACAACCCGTCATCCTGGAGCACCATAAAGACTACGACAGCCACGAGCCATCTGCTGACGTCCAAAACCTCGGGCCTGACCTACTATTACCGCGTCAAAGCCACCAAAAGCGGATACATCGACAGCGGATACGCAAACGGCTCCAACGGCTGCGTGGTCACAATCGTCAACCTGCCCAGCGTGACCACCGTGGGCGTAAATTCCGACAGCATCACCGCGCGTACCGCCACGGTCAACGGCCGCGTGGATTCCGACGGCAACGGCACCCTCGTCAATCGCGGCATATGCTGGGGCACGAGCCAGAACCCCACCGGCAACTGCGTGACCGCGCCCCCATATCAGGAAGGCGCGTTCAGCGCGAACCTCACCAAGCTCCCGGTGAACACGAAAATCTACGTGCGCGCTTTCGCGGTCAATGAAAAGGGACGCAAATACGGCTTCAACAAGGATTTCACCACCAAGATGGAGCCGCCGGAAATAACCTTCCACGAACCCTCCAAACTCACCAGCGGCAGCGCGCGGATTCAGGCCGAAGTGACCTATGACGGGGGGGGCGACATCACCGCCGTGGGCGTGTGCTGGAGCGAAAACGAGGAGCCCGGCCTGCATAACGGCGCGGATTGCTACTTTTACTCCGACAGCGACAAAAGCGGCTTCGACACCACTTTGGAAAACGGGCTTGATCCAAGCACGGAATACCACATGCGCGCCTTTGCGGTGAACGCGCAGCACGAGGCCTACTCAACCCAGGAGTTCGTCTTTCACACCCTGCCCCAAGGAGCGGAAATCACCTTCAACGTCATTGGCGGGACAAACAACTATTCCTTTTCGTCCGTGAACACCGTTTCCATTGAAACTCAAGTGGGCACGAGCCGCAACTACGGCAACAAAGTGACGTATACCGGAAAATATACCTACGATGCCTACGGAACAGCGTACTCGGACTACTACAAGCCCAAAAAAGTCTCTTTTTCCACGGGCTCAGGCTCGGCCGCGGCGTTCTTTGAAAGCTTCATGAGCGCGGAGCGGGACGGCAACGACTCGATGTTCACTTTTCTCAAACCCGTGGGCATGCGCCAGGAAGTCTTTGTGGTGCCCTTTCTCAAGCACGAGGCCTTCGGCAATCTTTCCAGCGCATTCACCATAGCCTGGCCCGTTGGGACCTCCCACCAGTCGCATCTTGACATCTATGAGAGTCCCACCATCCTCGTGCACGGCCTGGACGGCATGAAAAGCTGGCATCGCGGCGAACTCTATGACGCCGCGAACTGGAACGGCTCGCTGCCCGCTTTCCTGCAGCTTGCCGGCACGGATACCTGGGTGGTTACCTATCCCGTGGAAAATTCCCTGCAGGAAGCCGCGTTTCTCCTGGGCCTGGCCATCCGGGAAATTCGCTCGCGCTACGCCTCCGCGCCCACCGTGAATATCGTGACCCACGGCACCGGCGCCCTGGTCTTCCGCGCCCTGCTCCAGGACATGGCCTCCACAGGGGATACCTGCGTTCCCCTTGCGTCCTTCTCCCTCGGCGTGGCGGACTTCAACAGAATCGTCTATCTCGCCCCGCCCTTCCAGGGCTCGGCATTGGCTCTGCACGCCTCCCAGGATGCAATGGGCGACAAACAGGCGCGCACCAGAGCCAAGCAGCATTTCCACAAATGGGTGGGGCGCACGGAATTGTTCAGGCAATTTTTCCTGACCAATGAATCGCCTTCCCTGAAGGATGCGGCTCTGGGAAGCGGGTTCATCAAACGATTGCAAAAGGAATCCGCGGCGTTCAACTCTTTGGGCGCAAACACCGTGGTTATCGCCGGGGGCCGCGACGAAGGCACCGATTTGGACGATACCGCCTACTTCGACGACGGCATGCTGGCCGCATGCGGCGCCAACCTCGACAACGGCTTGCTGGCCGCCGCGGCGCTGCCCTATGACTACAACCTCCTGGATTTCACCCATTGGGGAATGATCGGCGATAACGCCCACAGCACCCTGTATTTTTCCCATTTCCTGAACATCTCGAATTTTCTGCTGTTTGGAACGGAACCGGCCAAAACCACCATGTTCCTGGATCCGGAAGAGGACGCGGTGGGAAGCTTCGCCCTGCCCTATGCAAACAACAAGTATATCCACAAACTTAAAAAGAAGGGCTGGTTCAACGACATCCCCCTGCTCAACAACGACTTTCCCTTTTTCTACGCCAACGATTCCCGGCCCGAAATCAATATCGATTCCGGGGAATACGAGATTTTGACGTACAAAAACAAGGCATTGGCCCTGCTCTCCATCCGCGCCTACAGCACAACCGTGGACGTGCAGACCGGCAAGTACCTCATGGTGGCGGAGGATGCGACTCCGGGCGCGTCAGCGGACACGTCCGCTTTTGCCGACGCCCCCGCCGATGTCTCGGACCTGGACATCACCTTTATCGTGCGCTCCCTGCATAACGACCTCGTGGCCCGCCTGGCCGTGACCACGCCCGAGGGCAAGGTGGTCTCTTCCACACAAAATCAGGTAGGTGAAAACGCCACCTATGGAGAAGAGGACGACAATCTGGACGGCTACACCGATTCCCTGGTGGCCCTGACTTACGCCCCCTCCGGGGAATACATCCTCGACCTGCAGGACCTGAGCGGCAATTCCCTGGACGAGGTCAGCATTGTCGCGGACATCAACGGCACGGAAGTCGAAATTCTGCCCTGGACGCCTTTGAACAGCCTTTCCGCCACAAGCTTCGAGTTCACGCCGGACATTATCGCGCCGGCCGCCGTCACCGACCTTTCGGTTGCGCAACATGCCGAAAGCAACATGGTGCGGCTGCAATGGACCGCCCCCGCCGATAATGACGGCGGCGCCGTGGAGCGTTATGAAATCCGCTACGCCACGGAAACCATTACCTCGGACAACTGGCAAGACGCCACGGAACTCCTGTCGCCGCCCTGGCCGCTGCCCCCGGGAATGGACCAGGTCTTCGACGTTATCATGCCCGCCCCGGGCACCGGCTATCATTTCGCCCTGGTTTCCTACGACGCTTCGGGCAACGTTTCCGCGCTTTCCAACACCGCCGGCGGCTCCAGCGGACCGGGGGGCGAGATCACCGGCGACGACACGGCTCCGGACGCCCCTGTGGTCGAGGATGAAGGCGACCTGATCCCGGCCACGCGCCCCCTGTATTTCTCCTGGAGCGCCACGGATGAGGAATCCGGCATCGCCGGCTACTATTACGCCGTGGGCACATCCCCCTACGCCGTGGATATCAAGGACTGGGTCTTCACCACGGACACGAGCGTGCGCCTGGATTCCCTGCTGCTGTTCCCCGGCAAGACCTATTTCTGCTCGGTGAAAGCCTTGAACGGGGCGGGAGGCCTGAGCGCAGCGGGCACCTCCGACGGCATCAGCATTGAAGGCACGGCCGCCGTCACCCTGCACGCCTCGGTTTCCGGCGAGGGCACGGTCACCGCCCCCGGCGCCATATCCTGTCCCGGCGACTGCGACGAGGTCTATCTCGCGGGCACAGAGGTCACGCTGACAGCCACTCCGGACGATGGGCACCGCTTCCGCCACTGGTCCGACGACTGCTCGGGCGAGGATCCGGTCCTCAGCTTCACCATTGAGGAATCCACCTCCTGCCAGGCCAATTTCACGCCCAAGATTCCGCCGGTGGTGGAAACCGTTTCCTACGCGGACGTGACCACCTATTACGCCACAGTGAACGGCGATGTCACGGACGGGGGCGGCGAACCCGTGACCGAACGCGGCATATGCTGGGGTCTTGCGGCGGAACCCACGGACACGTGCCAGCCAGCGGAAACCGACGGCACCGGAGCCTTTTCCGTGACCATCGGTCCCCTGCCGCCGGAAACCACCATCTACGCCCGCGCCTACGCCATCAACGCCCTGGGACCGGGCTACGGCGAAGACGTGACCTTCGACACCCCCAACGGCCCGCCCTTTGTGCGCACCGGAGAAGCTGAGGATGTGACCCATGTTGCCGCTGTCATTCCCGGCGAACTCGTCTACACCGGGGGCGCCGCCGTCGAGGAACGCGGCATCTGTTTCGGCACGGCCACCGCGCCCACCGACTGCACCCAAGCGGACGACACGGATTCCTTCTCCGTAAGCTACGAGGGGCTGGAGCCGGAAACCACGTACTATGCCCGCGCCTATGCCAAAAACGCGCAAGGCTTGTCGTACGGCAATGAAATCGACTTCAGCACCAGGCCCCTGCTTCCTGAGATCCGGATCGTGGGCAACGGAATCGTCATCGCCAACAATGACGACACCCCGGATACTCAGGACAATACCGATATGGGAACCATAGACAGGGGCGAATCCGGAACCGCTATGTTCACCATAGCCAATCCCGGCACCGCGTCCCTGGAACTCACGGGAACGCCCCTGGTTGCCGTATCCGGTGACCATGCGGACGATTTCAGCGTCAAGCTGGAACCGGCTTCTCCCGTGGCCGCCTCTCCCTTGCAGGAACTTGCTTATGATGAACAACTGGTCGCCGGCTCTGTAAAGAGACCCGTTTATGTACGTAGCGCCGATATGGATAATGACGGTGATCTTGATTTGGCTGTGGTCGAATTAGGCAGCGAATCGGTTTCATGGTGGGAAAATACAAAAGGCGACGCTTCCACATGGCTACGTCATTCCATCTTAGGAGGCATTTTTGCATACTCTCTGTGTATTCAGGATTTCGACAACGACGGGGATATGGACGTGGCCACTGCGGGAAATCAATACTACAATGGCACATTGCGACTAGTTGTTATCTGGGCCGAAAACCTGGGGGAAGGAGCGGCATGGGAATACCATGTCCTCGGTTCCTGTTCATCGAGAATCTATTCCATGGCTGCCGCAGACATGGACAATGACGGCGACATGGACATCGTTCTTGCGGATAATAGCAGCAATCTTATTAAGATATACGAAAACCAAGATGCGGCTACGTGGAATGAAATTATTGTCGCCACTGATTTTTCAGGCGCTTATGCTATCGATGTGTGTGATCTGAACAATGACGATAAGATGGATATCCTGGGAGTCGCCCGGGGCAGTAAGGAAGTTGCCTGGTGGGAACGCACTGACACGCTTGATTCTTCCTGGACAAAACATACCGTGGCTACGAACTTATATGACCCCACCATCGTTCTTGCCGCGGATATAAACGGCGACGGTCAGTTGGATGTGGTCAGCGGCCCTGTAGGTGTATCCCTGGACCTGACATGGTGGAGCAATGACGACGGAACCGGTTTGATCTGGACGGCGCACAACATCCCCTCCGACACCACTTCTGGCGTTTTTCCAGCTGATTGTCTGGACGCCGCTGACATGGATGGCGACGGGGATAAGGATATTGTCGCTGGAGCTTCGCAATGGAGCCAGAACTATGCCTGGTCGGATCTGGCGATTTTCGAGAATACTGCTGGCGACGGTTCCTCCTGGACCGCCTCAAGTTTGGCAAAATCATTCAATGATATATGGTGCTTAGAACTTACTGATTTCGACCAAGATGGTGATAATGACATTATCGCCGTGGGAGATGACGTTTCCAAAATAGCCTGGTGGAAAAACTCGCTCATCACGGGCTCCATGTTTTCCCTGGTCTTTACCCCAAGCGCTGTTGGGACCAGGACCGCAACGATTTCCGTCTCCAGCAATGTGCCGGATACCCCGGTCTACAGCTTCGCCGTTCAGGGAAGCGCCGACCCCGCTCTGCCTTTCGTCTCCACCGCGGACCCCGAAGACGTGCTGATCACGACGGCCACCGCAGGGGGCGAGGTCCTGAGCGACAATGGCGCGGAGATCACGGAACGCGGCTTTTGCATCGGGCAGGAAGCCGCCCCCAGAGAGAATTGCCTGCCCGCCACGGGTACGGACGTGGGCGCCTTCACCCTGGAACTGTCCGAACTGGAACCCTACACCACATACCATGTGGCCGCCTACGCCGCCAACAGCGTCGGTACGGCCTACGGCGACGACGTTTCCTTCACCACTCTGGACCTCCCCCGCGCCGTCACCAGTTCTGTTGAAAGCATTACCACAAGCTCAGCCAGGTATTATGGGCAAGTCGCCGAGGATTACGGAGCGGAGGTCACGGAACGCGGCTTCTGCGTGGGCGCCGCGCCCAGCCCCACGGATTGCACTCCCATCGCGAGCGCGGGCCTGGGCGGGATGTATTACGACGACTCGGGGTTGACCCCCGGCACAACCTATTATGTCCGCGCCTACGCCATTAACACGGGCGGAACAGGCTATGGCGACGACATTTCCTTCACCACCAAGGCGGTCCTGCCGTCCGTTACCACGGGTGATGTCTCGAATCTCAAAAACACGTCCGTCACCATCGGCGGCGAGGTCACCGCATCAGGGGGCGCTACAGTCACCGAACGCGGCATCTGTCTTGGAGACGGCAGCTCCACCGTGTGCCAAAGCGCCGCTACGGCCGGCCTCGGCGCGTATACGGTGGACTTCAGCGGCCTTAAGACCAACACGGAGTACGTCACGCGGGCCTATGCGAAAAACTCCGTGGGCACGGCCTACGGCGTTTACAACCAATTCACGACGCATAATACTCTGCCCGCGGCCACCACGGGGGAGATTACGGACGTCACCTACAAAAGCGCCGTGGTCGCGGGCGAGGCCACGGTGGAGGGAGACGGGGGCGACGTGACCGAACGGGGCATCTGTCTTGGGACCAGCGCGGGACCCACCGCGTGCACCGCCGCATCGAGCGCCGGATCAGGCGTTTTCAGCGTGGATTTCAGCGAACTCAATCCAAGCACCACCTATTACGTGCGCGCTTATGCGGTGAACGACGCCGGTACGGCCTACGGTGAAGACGGGACCTTCGTCACAACGGATGGTCTTGTCGCGTATTATCCCTTCAACGGCAACGCAAACGACGAAAGCCCCAATGAAAACAACGGCACGCCCCATGAAGCGCTCCTCACCACGGATCGCTTCGGCAATGCCGAAAGCGCTTATTACTTTGACGGAGAAACGAGCTATATCGATTGCGGCAACGATGCGAGCCTGAACCTAACCGAAGGCATCACCGTCAGCGCCTGGATCAACCCCACTTCGAAGACCGCCACGCGATACATCGTCGCCAAAGGGAGCGCCACGGCGGAAGACAAAGGCTACCGTCTGTTATTGACGGAGAACGATCTGCGCGGCGCGTTCGACCTGCAGGACGGCACGGAAAGCAGCGTCCAGGCCACGCCGGATGATTTCTCCGCGCAGCGCTGGTTCCATGTGCTGACGACCTTTGACGGCACAAGCGCCAAACTCTACCTCAACGGCAAGCTCATCGCTTCCCAAGATACGGCGGGAAGCCTCGGTGCAGGCCCGGGCAAACTGGTTCTGGGCATGCTTTCCGCTGAAACCCCGAGCGAAGGCGGTTTCTCTGGCAAAATCGACGAGGTGCGTATTTACAAGCGCGTTTTGAGCACAACGGAAATAACCGCGCTCTATGCTGCTGAAAACGGCTCGACCTCGCCAAAGCCTCCTCTCGTTGTTACCAAACCAGCGGAAGAAATCGGTTCTGCTTCCGCCACAATCAGGGGATGGATCGCTTTTGAAGGCGGCGCCAAAGTCACCAAATCCGGCATATGTTACGGCACGGAACCCGCTCCCCGTTCCAATTGCCTGTATACCCCGATGTACACCTACGGAACCTTCGGCAAGTATATCTCCGGTCTCGAGGAAAACACCACCTACTACGCCGCCGCTTTCGCAATGAACAGCGCAGGCACCGCTTACGGTGAGGACGTCAGTTTCACCACGGCGTTGGAGGTCGTGAGTCCCACAGTGGCTACGGACGGCGTTTCCGGCGTTACCTCCAGCAGTGTGACGGCCGGCGGAACCGTGCTCACCGACGGCAACGCGGATATCGTCGAACGCGGCATCTGTATCGGGCTGAAGGACAATCCCACGGACTGCACCCCCGCCGATGACGCGGGCCTGGGCGGCTTCACCGTGGCTTTCAGCGGACTGAGCCGCGCCACAACGTACTATGTGCGCGCCTATGCCAAAAACAGCGGGTACTTCATTGGTTATGGCGACACCATGACCTTTGCCACGAGTGCGGCCTTGCCTACGGTGACGACCTACGGATGGGACGACGTTACGGAGTCCACCGCGTCCGTCATAGGCATAGTGGAGGCTGACGGCAGAGCCACGGTCACTTCACGCGGCATCTGTCTGGGTACGAGTCCGAATCCCACGGACTGCACTCCGGACGATGAAGGTGGCACGGGCAACTTCAGAATCAACTTCACTGAACTGCAACATGCCACGGAGTATTACGTGCGTGCCTTCGCCACGAACAGCGCCGGTACGGGCTACGGCGAGGACTTGACCTTCACCACCAGCGGCATCGCCCCTTCAGTGACCACGGACGCCGCCAATGATGTGCATATCGGAAGCGCCACCATCTCCGGCGAGGTCACGGATGACGGCGGCGAGGAAGTGACGGAGCGCGGCATCTGTCTCGGCAGAACCAGCAATCCCCTCTACTGCAGGCCTGCCGACACAGGGGGCCCCGGCAGCTACAGCGTGCATTTTAGCGAATTGGAGCACAGCACCACGTACTATGCCCGTGCATACGCCATTAACAGCGTGGATACGAGCTATGGTGAAAACATCACCTTCACGACCAAAAACGAGCTTCCGATAGTGACGACCGGCAGCGCCACCTATGTGAACGAGGATAGCGCGAGGGTTTCAGGCGCTGTCGCATTCGACGGTGGGGGTGTGATAAGTGAATGCGGTATCTGTTACGGTACTGCGGCCGATCCGCGTTCATCGTGCCGGCCGGCGTCCATAATGGATGCGGAGGCCTTCACCGTGCAGCTCACCTCTTTGGACCCGGACACCATGTATTACGCGGCGGCGTACGCCACCAACGGTACCGGCACAACCTACGGCAATACTATCCAGTTCAAAACACTCACGGATAATACGGTCTATTCCATTCCAACATTGCAGATGTTGCAACCCTCCATATTTGGAATGGAAAATTCATGGTGCAAATAGGTTGCACCGTAATAAAACGTTTCCGGGGGGAGAACCTCTTTCAAAAACTTCATCCCTAAGGCGCGGTCGTATCGCGCCTTAGGGATGAAGATAGCGGCGCTGGTTTTCCCCTCGAAAAATCGTTTTTTCCACTCTTCGGATTTCTAGGTGAAGCGCGTACTATAATATTGCATATTTGTTTAATAAATAGATATAAAAGGCCATTTTTTCCGGCGTCCATGGGCCTCCCCTGGTCGTCGTGCGGGCGCGAAAGCCCGCGACTTTATTTTTTTTCTTTTTGTCCGATTTTTATAAGGGACGTTATGCGTGCGTAAATTTCCGAAAAATCACCATAAATATCTTTATCGGCGCCGTACTTATCCTGAAAGGCCGCCACATGCCGGGCTGCCGGCAATAAGACGGCATAGAGTTCCGGCGTAACAGAGTCCTTGCCGTCCTCCAGCTTTTCAAGAAACAGCCGTATGAAGCAGCTGGCCGCGTCAGAAGCGTCATCGCTCCGCATGGCCTGTTCGCTCGTCACATAGCGGGCAAAGGCGCGCATGTAATACCTGAAGGGAACAGGGGGCATAAAACGCAATTCATCGGTCCGTTCGATGGGATTTTCATGAAACAAGGGGAAGGTCTGTTCCATGTTCTTCCCGAAAAAAACCTTATGGGCGTACACCCAATCCAGATCCTCCGGATAAAAACCCCAATCATTGTCGTCCGGAATCGGCAACTCGCCATGCTCGTGTTCCCGCATCTTCTCAAACCCCGTTCTCACGCCGTCCATAGGTTTCACGGGTCAATAGCGCGGCGGCGATGCCGGCCACGGCCAGGACCACGTATACGAGAAATCCCGCGCCGTATGTCTCTGGGGCATAGGCCGCCGCATTGCCCTCTTTGGCCTGCAGCACCAGCCCGACCAACGGCTGCATGAGAGCGCCGCCCAAAAATGGAAACAAATTCGTCAGGCCCACCGCCGTGCCCGCTATCTCCACGGAAAACATCTCCTTGCATACCGTGTAGGCCACGGCCACTACCCCGGAACCGCCGACACCGAACAAAAAGCTCCACACGTACAATACGGGCACCGGCATCAGCGTGGGGCCGAAAGCTATGACGGAACACAACGCCAACTGCAGGAGCGCCCCCCCAAGGAGTACGAGCTTCCGCGAACGCAACACCTCGGAAAGATGGCTGGTCAGAGGGCAGCCGACCACCATCGCCAGGGCCATCATGCCCAGAATGTTGCCTGCCTGGGTTTTGCTCAGGCCGTACACGTGCATCAGGTAGGGACCCCCCCATAATCCGCTGAAACTGAAAAAAATGCCGGCATTGCAAAACAGCCAGAATCCCAGGGGCCAAAAATGCCACCTGTGGAGCACGATCTTCACGCCGTCGCGCAGGCTCACCCGCTGTTGGGGCGCCTTGGCCGCGGCGTCGCCGCTCCTGAAAGGCTCGGGCGCCGGCAGGCCCATATCCTGGGGGCGATTGCGGACCACCAGCCAGATGACCGCGGAGAGAAGCGTCGTGACCACGCCGATGACAATAAAACTGCCGCGCCAGCCGAGCACCTCGCTCAAAAGCGCCAGGGGAGTGGCGGCGCACAAGGCTCCAAGTCCGCCCATACTCAGAAGCAGCCCGGCCATAAGGGAAAATTCGCTGACCTTGAACCACTGCGTCAAAACTTTCATAACGGAGACAAAACAAAAGGCCACGCCCAATCCCACGAACACACGGGCAATGATGGCCACCGTGGCGCTTTCCGTCAATCCGAAGAGTATGCTAGCCACGCCGGCCACGACAAAAGAAGAGGTGATGGTCTTTCGCGGCCCCCAGGAATCGGCCAGCAATCCGGCCGGCAGTTGCATCGCCGCATAAGGATAGAAATAGGCGGAAGCCAGAATGCCCATGAGCGTCGCGCTGGCTCCAAGATCGCGCATCATGTCCAATGCCACCACGGCTGGGCTGAGGCGGTGAAAAAAAACCAGCAAATACGCCAAAGCCAATACAACAAAAATCACCCAGCGATATCCTGACGGCTGGGCCTCAAGAGAGGACACCGTGCCCATGCCGCCCTCTTGATGCGCCTTCATCCTGGTCATGTATCTTTCCTTGATTGTTATTTGATGCGACTCCGTTAGGTTAAAGAGAACGCACAAAGCTCTATCCCTGCCTCGATCCGGGGTCAATCCCCGGTTTATTATGAATAGTATTATAAAATCATACTGATAATGAGGATACCCGTGTGGAACAGGACTATTCCTCCAAACAAGGCTTATCTTTTTCAACAATAAAACCTAGAAAAAATCTAAAGAAATATTGCATTGCGGTTAAATTGCGTATATGGAAACTGCACATAGATATCATATGGCAGATCCGTGTCCCACCGCCACTGCCCGACCGCCTCTTGCGATCGGGTGCAAAACAGCGAGGTGCCTCGTGTTCACCATTGCTGCTCTTGCCAAGCGTTTTTCCATCCCCGAGTCAACCGCCCGCTTCTATTGCAAGCGATTCCGCGATTTCCTGCCAAATGTGGGGCAGGGCAAACGCAGGCGCTATTTACCCGAGGCGCTCCCGGTTTTTGAAACCATTCTTCAGGCCATGGCGGAAAATAAAAACGCCGAACTTGTGGAAGGCATTCTCGAAAAAAAGCATGCGCGCCTCAATGCCGCTCCCGCATCCCTCGATGACGCCGTCACCCGTGAGGCGATCACCTTTGCCGACGGCTCAAAGCGGTTCGAAATCCTTTTTCAACGGCAAACCCAGGCCCTGGAGAGCATAGCCGCGGCCCTCACCCTGCTCACGCAATCAACACAGCAACCGGACCGTAATGAACAAAATATTGGCGCTCAATTCCAGCATATTGAAAACAATATAGAATCAATACACAAAGAATTAAAAACATTGCGATCTATGCAAGACGCGGCTGAAACCATCCATCAGCAGGATCTTGAACAGCTGCGAAAATGGCTTGCCCACTTGGCCAAAGAGCAAACACGCGAACGCGGGGAAAACTGAATTTTCCGCTCAGGACATACCGCTTTTTCTAGCCGGCCCGTCTACTGAAAACGTCAGTATCCCGACACGTCCCGCTAGCGCATTTTCGCCTTGAAACAAGGCTCTCCCCTGAAACAATTTCGAATTGTTCCAGGGAAATGCATAAGAACATCTAGCGCTTTTCAAGCGTGAGACGCTCTAAAGAGGACACCCCCGGCAAGATTTTCTTTCATTGCAAGAAAACCTTTCCTCAGTGGGGCGGGGACACCCCAGCCGGAGACGTTATGCTCAACGCCATCGGTGAGGCGCGGCCCCTCCACGACATATTTTCATACCGGCACGTTAATTGCTTACACCTTGTCGAGGGGATTCGCTCCCACATGCGGAGCGCTTCAGCATCTCGGGAGGTGAACCCATGGACATCACGCATGAAATCCTGGAAGCTCTCACCCGGCGTTACGTAGGCCTGGGGCTGGATTATTCCACGGCGGTGGATACCGCCCTTTGCAGATTGCTCTACCCCCTGGATATCAGACTTCAGGGGTTTGAACGCTTTTCCATGCGGGCCAGACTGCACAACGCGGCGCGCAGCCTCAAAGAACGTTCAGAAACCGCAGGCCCGTATGCCGTCAATCAAGTAAACCGGGAAGCCACATCGTCATTGGGGGCCAATAGGTAATCAACAACAAGTCCGCAATCAAAACCGCAAGAAAGGGCAAGATGGCCTTGGTGATCTTATCCAAAGGAGTTTCAGCTATACCGCCGGCCACCATCAGGCAGATCCCCAATGGCGGCGTTATCATGCCTATGGCCAGATTCACCACGACAATGGCCCCGAGCTGCACCGCGTCGATGCCCAGCCGCGACAGCAGCGGCACGAGAACGGGCACAAACAGCAACAATGCGGCCGTGGTCTCCACCAGCGCCCCGGCAATCAGGAGCAACAGGTTTATCAACAGCAGCAGCACCACGGGCTCCTCGCTCAACGACAACAATGCTCCGGCCAGCATGGCGGGAACTTCCTGCACGGTCATGAACCAGCTGAAGGCAGTGGCCTGAGCGATGATGAACATGACAACGCTCGCGATCACGCCCGCTTCCAGGCACAGACCCGGCACCTGGCGCAAGGATAGTTCCCCGTGCCCCCATCTCCCCACCACAACGGCGTAGCCCACGGCAATGGCCGCTGATTCAGTGGCCGTGAACAAACCTCCGAGGATTCCACCAAGAATGAGCACGGGAGCGCCGAGGGCCAGCCAGGCCTTGCGCAACGCCCGGCCCAGTTCGCGCCATGAAAAGCCGTTTCTCCGGCGCTCCTGGTCGCGGCACAGCCACACGATCAGGCAGATCAGTGAAAGCCCCATCACTATGCCGGGCAGTAGTCCGGCCAGAAACAATTTGCCGATGGAAGCGCCTGTCAGCACGCCGAAAATAATGAGTGGAATGCTCGGCGGGATAATGACGCCGATGGAGCCGCCCGCGGCCTGGACCGCCGCTGCCAGAGGCCGGGAGTACCCCTTGTGGAGCATGGCCGGGATCAGCAATCCCCCCACGGCCGCGGTATCCGCCGCCGCCGATCCTGAAATGCCGGCGAAAAACATGGCCGAAATCACGCTCACAGCGGCCAGCCCCCCCGGAAGCCAGCCCACCAGGCCCTGGGCCACGTCCACGATGCGCCGCGAAAGGCCTCCGGCTTCCATGAGCAATCCCGCGAGCATGAAAAGGGGCACAGCCATGAGGGGAAAGGAATCCGCCCCCGCATACATGCGTTGCACCATGAGCATCAGGCTGGCGTCGCCTGACACGAGGAACGCGATGACGCATGCCGTGCCTATGGCGACGGCTATGGGCGCGTGGACAACGAACAGCGCCAGCATCAGTCCGAAGAGCAAGGCCGCGTTCATGGCCTGCCCTTATACGTCAATTTTTTTGCGTCGCGCAGAAAAAAGGCCGCCGCATGCACCAGCATGACCGCGCCGCTCAACGGTACGGCCAAAAAGGGCCATTGCCTGCTGCACCCCAGGCTCACCGTCATTTGCGGGGCGAGCATCCGGAAAAATCCGAAGCCATGCCAGACCATGACGCTGAACAGCACGGCTCCGGCAATATGCACGCAGCATGCGGCAAGGTACGCCTTCCTTGATGAAAGCCTGTCCACGAACACGGAAACGCCGACGTGCGCGCCTCGTTTGTACGCCACGGAAGCGCCGATGAACGTGAGCCAGACCAGCAGCATGCGGCCCAGCTCCTCAGACCAGAACAGCGAATGGTTCAGCGCGTACCTGCAAAAGACCTGCAGCAGGATGACCAGGGCCATGGTCATGGATATGACCGTGAGCAGTCTCTCGGCGCCTCTGTTCAAAGCGTCGCTGCACTGTTCGAGAATGCCGGACATGTTGAAGGGCACGGCTCACTCCGGCTTTTTCGGGGCGTCGGGCTCCCCGGCCTCGGCCGCAGGTTGCTCTGCATCGCCCTTTTTATGAAATTTGAACGATGCCGTCTTGCCGCGTGAAAAGCTTTCACGGAAATGTAAAAATTCAGGAAGAATTTCCTTTGCCTTCATTTTGGCCGCATGCAGAATGGAGGGAATGTGGTGTACGTCCCACGACATGACCGGATGCGCCAGCTTCACCTCCGCAATGCACATTTCATAGGTATGCATGTCTATGGAGCTGAAAAGCTGGGCCCTTCGCAAGGATCGCGTATAGATGTTTTTTATATGCATGGCGGATTCAAGAAAATTTTTTGGAATGAAGACCCCGCTGTCTTCAAGGCAGATGGCGAGAATCAAATCCACGTCGCGTTTCACCGCCTCCATGACCGGCAGCGGAGAAACAGCGCCGGCGTCGGCCAGCAACCTCCCCTCCCAGGAAACGGGGGGCATGAAGGGATAATACGCTCCGCACGCTTCCACGGCCTGGGCGATTGCCCCCTTTTCAAGACACAGGCCCTGGCCGTTCTGGATGTCCATGGCGTAGAGCAGTGTTTTTGTGGAGAGTTCTTCAAGGCGCATGTCTTTGAAAATGGTCTGATAGGCCTCGCGAAGCGCGCGAGGGTTATATACGCCCTTGAAGGGCGCGGCGTCATCGTCCGCTGTGCCGTTCATGATCCCGCAGTCGACGCTGCAGGCCTGGCTGTATGCTTTTTTGGTGAAATACCTGGTAAAGAAGGTGACGATTTGCCCCATGTCGTAGCCAGCGCACCACAGCGCGGCCATGAGACCACCCCCGCCGCACCCGACGACCAGGTCGGCCTTGATGCCCATGGCGTCCAACTCCTGAAGAAAAGGCAGGGCTGCGAACGCTCTGACTCCGGAAGATCCCAGCACCACGGCCAGGGAAGGTTTGTCTTTGCCGCTTGGTGTGGGTTTGTCGCTTGAATTTTCCATGGCGTCCGTCGCTAAGGTTTCACTGTAAGAGCGTTTCGGGGAACACACGCTTTTACAAGAGGTTTCGCCCTTGGAACGTCATCCGGTGATTCGCCCCCGATCTCATAACACGGCCTGTGGAAAAAGCATTTGCCGCGGGTACAATACGCTTGTTGAAAGTGTGCTTTTCTGCTATCAGAATCAATTGAGATTCATGCCTGGAGCGGCCGGGCACCATACGTTTCTGTTAGGTGATTTATTTTTTATTCCAACAATTTCCACTCACGTGACCGCAATTGAAAAACACTTTGCGCCGACACCTGCAGCAAACGTTTTCATCGCAGGAGCTGCTGCAATGGTTCGAACCGTTGCAGATATTCTCGAACGAAGTCAATAAAACCATTCGGGTTGTTTTTCCACACCCTTTTTTCGCCCAATGGTTTCATGACAATGTGCAAACAATTTTTGAAGATCAAGTAAATATGCTTCTCGGCATGGGATACGGCATAGAATACGCCGACTCGGAACAAGGAGACGCGCTGCCGCTTTCGGGCAAATTGCCTCTCAAGGTGCAGGAACATTATTTTGGCGCCCAGTTCACCTTTTCCACTTTTTACGGGTCCGTGAAGAACAACCTGCCCCTGCTTGCGGCGAAAGAATTGGCCTCCCATGAAAAAGCGCTTTACAACCCCTTTATCATCTGCGGGCCGCCCGCGTCGGGAAAAACACACCTTCTCCGGGCCATCGGCAACGAGCTTGCCAAAATTTTCGACTTCACCGAGATCTATCTGGGCTCCATCAAAGACATAGCCGCGATTTATACAAACACCTACAACAACGACTACACGCGCGGACGGCGCGGATTTCTCCAGTTCAAGTGCCTGCTTATCGACGATTTGCAACAGATCGGCGATCATCCCGTCCTGCAGGAGGAACTTGTGGAAGTATTCAATCACTTCCACGATACCAAACGGCACATGATCTTTTGCTGCACCGGGCGTGTCGCTGATTACGACTTCCTGATTCCGGAATTGAAGTCCCGCCTGGAATGGGGACTCATCAACACCCTGAAGGAGCCGGATCTGGATGTGAGGCTGAAATGCATCGCCACCATGTGCAAGGAAAAGCGCGTGAAACTCAGCAAAGAGCAAGTGCTGACGCTTGCGCAGCGTTTCACGGATTTACGCTACCTGCAAGGCATCATTACAAAATTTTTCACGTTCAGGAAATTCGTCAGCAAAACGCTCAACGACAAGGAATTCAATCAGATTCTCAGCAACGCCGTGGGCGAGACCACCGCGGGACTGGAGCCGGTCAACATCATGGCCCTGGTGGCCGAACATTTTCAGCTGCCCGTAAAAACCCTCACCGGCAACAAACGCGACCGGGAAATAGTGTTCGCCAGACAAGTGGCCATGTATCTCTGCCGCAATCTGGTGGGGTGTTCCTATCCCGCCCTCGGAAAACTTTTCGGGGGCAAGGATCACAGCACGGCCATGTACGCCGTCAATAAAATTGAAAGACTTCGTATAGATGAGCAAGAAACGAACAAGATGCTCACAAGCCTGAAGAAAAAGTGTCTCACTTTGCAAAATCAATAGGCAACGTCATGATTACGCACATGGGCGTGCGGTAATGCGCACCTCCCATGTTCAAAATATATTCCCGTATTTCGGGCTATTAATCCCTAAAGGAACATATAACCGGCCCCTACGTACTACGACAAAGGAGAATCCTTATGTTAGTTACGTTCTTTAAGGACGATATCATCTCAGGCCTGCAAAAGGCGGCCAACATCATTCCGGCCAAGACAGGCGCGGCGTTTTTGCGCACCATATGGGTCAAGGCCGAGGAAACAGGCCTGCAAATCATGGCCACGGACTCGAACCTCGAATTCTGCGGCAGTTACGAGGCCAATGTGAAAACCCCCGGCCTGGCGGGCGTCCAAGGGCGTAATTTTTACGATCTGGTGAAACGTTTGCCCGCGGGAGAGGCCACCCTGGAACTCGAGGAAAAGAAAAAAAACCTGCGCGTGAAGCAGAACAGCAAAAAATACAACTTGCCCGTCAATGATCCGGAATGGTTCCAGAATTTTTCCACGTTTCCGGAAAGCGGCGCCGTGAGCATCTCCGGCGAGTTCCTTCAGGAGTTCATAGACCGCGTGGCCTTTTGCATCAGTGAGGACGATACCATGGAGGCCGTGGCCTGCATCAGCCTGCAGCCCGTTGCCGACGCGGATAAAATTGAAATCTGCGGCTTAAACGGGCATCAATTCGCCATGGTCGACACCAATGACCCCGACCTGTATGCCCTGCTCAACGGCGAAGGTATTCTGATTCAACGCAAGTATCTCATGGAGCTTAGAAAATGGCTGCCAAGCGAGAGCGTTGAATGCGCCATAGACAACAAGCGCTTCTTCTGCCGCACCGCCGAAGGCCGGGAGACCTTTTCTCTGCCACTTTCCTATTACCAGTATCCGGATTATAATAATTTTTTGATCAGGCTCGAAGACGGCGACGCGGTCAAAGTGGAAGTGGATCGTCAGGATGTGGCCGGGGCGCTTGAACGCATGCTGCTGTTCAATACCGACAACAACCGTTGTACCTATTTCGATTTTCTCGATAAGACCCTGACCCTGTCGTCGCAGGGGCAGGATGTCGGTTCCGGCACCGAGACCCTTGAGATTGAAGGCAAGGATGCAATTCCGAAAATCGCTTTCCCCACGCGCAATCTTATCGAAATCCTAGGACATTTCGAGTCGGAAAAACTGACGATGACCATTACCGGCCAGGAAGGGCCCTGCGGTGTGACGGGCGAAAACGATCCGGGCTACCTGGTCATCGTCATGCCCATGAAAATAGTGGACGAGACTTACTACAGCGAGGAAGACGCATAAATGACTGAACCCAGCAGACGGCAAGACTATACCGCGGACAGCATAACCATTCTCGAAGGCTTGTCCGCGGTGCGCAAACGCCCCGCCATGTACATCGGCAGCACCGACGTGCGCGGGTTGCATCACCTTGTTTACGAAGTGGTGGACAATTCCGTTGACGAAGCCATGGCCGGGTATTGCACCCGCATCGTGGTGAATTTGCATCTGGATAACTCCGTTACCGTTTCGGATAACGGCCGCGGCATTCCCGTGGACATGCACCCCAAGGAAAAACGTCCGGCCGTGGAAGTGGTCATGACCGTGCTGCATGCGGGGGGCAAGTTCGACAATGAGACGTATAAAGTGTCGGGCGGACTGCACGGCGTGGGCGTTTCCGTGGTCAACGCCCTCTCCGAATATCTGGAAGTGCAGGTCAGGCGCGACGGCAAGCGCTACCATCAGCGCTATGAACGCGGCACGCCCGTGACCGAACTGACCGTGTTGGGCGATGCGGAGAATACCGGCACCACCATTCGCTTCCGCCCCGATGAAACCATATTCGAGACCAACCAGTTCTTTTTCGACATCCTGCGCAAGCGCTTCGAGGAATTGGCGTATCTCAACAGCGGACTGGAAATCGAGTTCAATGACGAAATTACCAGTCAAAAGGCCTTGTATAAGTTCGATGGCGGTCTCAAGCAGTTCATTAAGGATCTCAATGAAGGGGAATCAGGGATCCACGACATCATCCACTGTAGCGGCGTCAGCGACAGTGTGACCGTGGAAGTGGCCATGCAATACAACGCGGGCTACAAGGAAAATGTGCATACCTTTGCCAACAATATCCGCACAAAGGAAGGCGGCACGCACCTTGTGGGCTTTAAAACCGCCCTCACGCGCGCGCTGAACACGTACATCCAGAATGCCGACCTGCCGAAAAAACTGAAGCAGAAACTCTCCGGCGACGACGTGCGCGAGGGATTGACCGCGGTCGTCAGCGTGAAACTTGGGGCGCCGCAATTCGAAGGGCAGACCAAGACCAAACTTGGAAACAGCGAAGTCGCGGGCATTGTTTCCGCCATGGTCTACGAAAACCTCACCACGTTCTTTGAAGAGCATCCCAAAGACGCCAAACTTGTGGTTGAAAAAGTGGTCGACGCCGCACGCGCCCGTGAAGCCGCGCGTAAGGCAAAGGAGCTTGTACGCAGAAAGGGGGCGCTTTCCGACAATTCCCTGCCCGGAAAATTGGCCGATTGCCAGTCCAAAAGTCCGGTGGACAGCGAATTGTTCATCGTGGAGGGCGATTCGGCCGGCGGTTCGGCCAAGCAAGGGCGCGACCCCAGCCATCAGGCCATTCTTCCCTTGCGCGGCAAGATATTGAACGTGGAGAAAACGCGCTTTGACAAAATGCTCAACAACAAGGAGATCAAGGCGCTGATCACGGCCATGGGAGCGGGCATCGACGACGACATGGAACTCGAAAAGCTCCGCTACCACAAGATCGTGATCATGACCGACGCGGATGTCGACGGAGCCCATATCAGAACTCTGTTGCTCACCTTTTTCTTCCGCCAATATAACCAGTTGATCGAAAACGGGTACTTATATATCGCCCAGCCCCCGCTCTACCGCGTCCATAAGGGCAGCTTTGAAAAATACATCAAAGATGAAGAGAGCATGGAAAACTTTCTGCTCGACCGCGTCAGCTCCGAGGTCACCATAACGGCGGAAAACAACATCACCTTCACGGGCGTGCAGGTCGTGGACCTGCTCAAAGCCATCCGCTTTGTGCAGAACAAGATTCACGATGTCGAAAACATCGGCCTCAGCCGCAACATGTTCATGGCCTTGCTGCGCTATCACCGCAAGCTCAGGCCCGAGAGCGTGCACGACGCAGCAGAATGGGGGCGTTTCAGGGAATACATGGCCACCTACCGCCTGGAGGTTGAGGTCTACACCGAAGAGGATGGCGTGGAGTCCAGGTCCTTCGTGGTGTTCGAAGATCCCAACGGACACCGCGCGCGCATCGGTTCAGAATTCTTCAATTCCAAAATGTATAGGCAGGCTTACGACTCCCTTGCGGATATATCCCGCATTTGCGGCGGGTTGCATTTCGTTCTGCACAGAGGCAAGCCCGATGCTCAGGTGAAGGACGAGGACAAGATAACCGTGGACGACATTTTTTCGCTGTACCACGTCGTTATCGAAGAAGGCCGCAAGGGTGTTTCCATACAGCGCTACAAAGGCCTGGGCGAAATGAACCCGGATCAGCTGTGGGAAACAACCATGAACCCGGAGAAACGTACCCTGATGCAGGTTTCCGTGGAAGACGCCATTGAGGCTGACGATATCTTTTCCCAGCTCATGGGAGACAAGGTCGAGCCGCGGCGTTTGTTTATCGAGCGCAACGCCCTTCAGGTACAAGATTTGGATATTTAGGCGTGTCGCTTGTGCAGATCGCCTTGGGCTGTTACGCCCCTTGCGATGTGCGGAGCGGAACGCGCATTGAGTCGATCCTGCGGCATACGGTTGCTCCAGGCAGTGCGGCGAGACAGGCTGCGTTGGGCGGTGCGCGCTCACGGCCTGCTTACGGCGGCTTTGTGTGGCTGTAATCGTTCGGCGTCCTTCCGTTTGTGGAAGCGTCCCGCAAAATATAACTTCCTTTTATGGTGTCGGGTGTAAACGTGATTGAAAATATCAGCATTGAGAAAGAGATAAAAAAGTCGTACCTCGAATATTCTTTGAGCGTGATCATCGGCCGCGCCATACCTGACGTGCGCGACGGGCTCAAACCCGTGCACCGGCGCATTCTTTTCGCCATGCACGATCTGGGGAACGCCTACAACCGGCCCTATAAGAAATCCGCCCGCGTGGTCGGTGATGTCATCGGTAAATACCACCCCCACGGCGACGCGGCCGTATACGACGCCTTGGCGCGCATGGCGCAGCCGTTTTCCATGCGCGATCCGCTGGTTGACGGCCAGGGCAACTTCGGTTCCATCGACGGCGATTCCCCCGCGGCCATGCGTTACACCGAAGCGCGCATGTCCAAGCTCACCAGCGAGTTTCTCGCGGATATTGAAAAGGCCACTGTCGATTTCCGCCCCAACTACGATAATTCCCTTGAAGAACCAGTGGTGCTGCCGACCAAGGTGCCCAATCTGCTGCTCAACGGCTCCTCGGGCATCGCCGTGGGCATGGCCACCAACATTCCGCCGCACAACCTCGGCGAACTGACGGACGGTTTGCTGCTTCTTTTGGATACGCCCGAATGCAGGGTCAAGGACCTGATGCAGCATGTCAAGGGACCCGATTTTCCCACAGGCGCGGCGGTCTACGCCGGGCAGTCCCTGCGCGACGCCTACGAGACAGGGCGCGGCAGCGTGAAGATTCGCGGCGTGTTGGAGGTGGAGGACCGCAAAAAGGGCATGCAGCGCATCGTCATCAGGGAAATTCCCTATGCCCTGAACAAGTCCAGCCTGGTGGAGAAAATCGCCGCCCTGGTCAATGAGCGTAAAATAGACGGCGTGAGCGATTTGCGCGACGAATCGGACCGCAAGGGCATCAGGGTGGTGCTTGATTTGAAAAAGGGCACCATACCTGATTTGGTGACCAACGCGCTCTATAAATACACGCCGTTGGAAACCAGTTTCGGCTTCAATATGATGGCCGTGGTGGACAACCGCCCGCGCCTGCTGAATCTCAAGGAGATTCTCGAACTCTTCCTGGAGCACCGCCGGGAGGTCATTGTCCGGCGCACACGCTACGATCTCGCCAAAAGCGAACAGCGGGCGCACATTCTCGAAGGTCTGCGCATCGCGCTGGACAATATCGATGAGGTTATCGAACTCATCCGCTCTTCGGCCACGCCTCAGGAAGCCAAGGAACGGCTGATGGAGCGCTTTGCGCTCTCCGCCGTGCAAAGCCAGGCCATTCTGGACATGCGCCTGCAGCGCCTGACCAACCTCGAGCGTGAGAAACTGCTCGAGGAATACAAAGAGCTGCTGAAAAAGATCGAATATTTCAAAAGCATTCTTGAAAACGTGGAGGTGCTCAAGAGCGTCATCCGCGAGGAGCTGCAAAACCTCAAGGAATCCTTCGCCACGCCGCGCCGCACCGCCATTCTCACGGAAGACCTCGAAGGCATAGACATAGAGGACCTGATCCCGGACGACGAAGTGGTCATAACCTTGTCGCGCCGCGGTTACGTGAAACGCACGTCCCTGGACAGCTACCAGCAGCAACGCCGCGGAGGGCGCGGCATCGCCGGCGTGCATACCGGAGACGACGACGTGGTGCAGAGTTTCATCACTACGTCCAACCACCAATTCCTCCTGTTGTTCACCAACAAAGGGCGCATGTTTCAGCTTAAGGTGCATCAGGTCCCGGAAGGCAGCCGCACCGCGCGGGGCATGCATATTGCCAACCTCCTGCCCCTGGAAAAGGAGGAATGGGTGACGACGGCCCTGGCTATCCGGGATTTCTCCGAAGACCGCTATTTTCTGTTCATCACCCGTAAAGGCATGGTCAAACGCTCCAGTGCGGAACAATACAGCCGCTCCCGGAGAATGGGGCTTATGGCCGTTGGGTTGAAAGAAGGCGACGAGTTGCTCACCGTGCGCAACGTGGTGCAAAACTGCCAGGTGATCATGGTCACGGAAAAAGGCATGTCCATTCGCTTCTCCCTGGACGATGTTCGCGTTATGGGACGCATGGCCGCGGGCGTGCGCGGCGTCAGCCTGCGCAAGGACGACAAGGTGGCGTCCGCGGTGGTGGTCAACGGCGACGCCCGGCCCGAACTGCTGACCATATCCAGCCTGGGCTACGGCAAGCGCAGTCAGCTGGATCTCTACAGGGTGCAGTCACGCGGGGGCAAGGGCGTCATCAACATGCGCGTTACGCCCAAGACAGGGCACGTCATCGGCGCGGGCATGGTCAACACCACCGACGAAGTGGTCTTGCTGACTTCGGGGAATAAGATTATCCGCTTCGGGGTGGACGACATCAGCGTGGTCGGACGCGCCACCCAGGGCGTGCGGCTTGTGCGCCTGGATGAAGGCGGACAGGTGGTGGCCTTCGACCTGGTGCGCGATGCCAACAAGGAAGAAAAGGAATAAAATCCCGTGCGCGTGTTCGTGGCTGTGCTGCTCGCCGCCTGTGTGCTGATGGGCTGCACTTCCGATAAGAAACAGCAGGATGCATTGGAGAGCGCCCGCCAGGCCTATGCGATCGGGCATTTTTCCGAAGCGGAGCGCATCTACCAGCATTACATCGAGGCCTATCCTGAAGGGCAAAACCGCTGGGAAGCCTGGAACAGATTGGTGGATATCTCCGTCAACGTGTTGAACGACTACGAAAAAGCCGCCAACATGCTGGATTCCGTTTACCTGGAATTCGGAGATGACCCAAAACGGGCCTGGGAATTGCTCTCACGGCTGGCCGAGATGTACGAGGCCATGCATCGCTATGGCGATGCGGTGCGGGTTTGGAAGCGGGCCTTGTCCCTGCCCTATCTCGGTGAGGAACAGCGCGGCATGGTCTATCTGCGTATCGCCAAGACCTTGCGTTTTCAACAGGAATTTTCACAGTGCGATGAAATTCTGCATGTCTGCGTGGAGGAATCGGAACAGCCGAACACCAAGGCCTTGTGTTTGTACGAATCCGCGCAGGGATTGGATTTTCTCCTGCGCCGGGCTCAGGCCCAGCAACTTGGGGCCGGTGAGCAAAAACTGGACTTGAGCGCCTTGCAGCAACGCCTTAAAAACGTCTTGGAGACCATTCGCGCGCTTCAGGACGTGGATGCGGAACGCAAGGCCCTGGCGACATTCCTGCTCGCCGATTTGCTGGAAAGCCAGGGCAAACGGAAACAGGCCAGGGAACTCTTCGCTTCCATTCGGGAAACCTATCCGAATCCCATGGTTGTTGAAACCAGGCTGGAACAATTGGAATAGGGAATTTCATCGCTGAAAAAAGAATGCCTCTGGCGGCATAAGAACCTTTTGAAAAAGGTTCTTAAGAATCTCCAAAACTTTTGAGCATCTCGCGCTTGAAAAGCGCTAGATGCTCTTATGCATTTCACTGGAACAATTGGAAATTGCTTCAGGGGAGAGCCTTGTTTCAAGGCGAAAATGCGCTA
>CAZFCK010000028.1:0-30369 GCA_964517355.1 uncultured Desulfovibrionaceae bacterium
CAAAGCATAACCAATTGTCTAGACTATTTCAAGAGTTATATGCTCTAGAGCATCTTCACTTTGAAAAAGTAGAGATGCTCTTCTGCATTTCCCTGAAACAATGAACATTTTTTCAGACGCGCGCCTTGATTCCAGGCGAAAATGCGCCGAGGACTGCAAGAGGACGCAGGCATTCGCGAGCGTTCTCCAGGATATGATTTTTTTTGCTTGCCTTTTTTTCAAAGCGAGGATAATAAGTCAAGATTGTGTTGCCGGTGCGTTTTGACATTAGGCCGGTGAAGGGGGTGATTTTTTTGCCAGGAGTTTATCTGGATGAAAGCGACCATTTTGATGTCGCTTTACGTCGTTTTAAAAAGCAGGTTGAAAAAGCGGGCATTCTTTCTGAGCTGAAGAAACGTCAGCACTATGAAAAGCCCAGCGTCATGCGCAAGAAGAAAAAGGCTGCTGCCCGCAAACGCCTGATGAAAAAGATGCGCAAAATGAATCTCATGTAGGGGATACACCCGTCATGCGGCAGCCTC
Source organism: uncultured Desulfovibrionaceae bacterium (assembly GCA_964517355.1). Taxonomy (GTDB): domain Bacteria; phylum Desulfobacterota; class Desulfovibrionia; order Desulfovibrionales; family Desulfovibrionaceae; genus CAZFCK01. The sequence goes on from CAZFCK010000028.1 coordinate 522, forward strand.
ACCTTATAACCAGCTGCCAATAAAGCGTATGCAACGATTGCGTCAATTATGGCATATCCCGGCGCCGGCTGGAGGATTGCGTCCTCTTGCCGGCGCTTTCCCTCTTGGAGAGTTCTGGGCCACAGTCCAGAGGCGGAGTGTATGACTATGGGCCTCCTAGCGAAAATTTCTTCAGACTATATCGTCGCTTATAAAGCCAAAGATCAGCAACGGCTTGATACACTGCGTATGCTCAAGACGGCTTTGACCATGATGGAAAAGCAACTGCGCAGGCCGGTCACCGATGATGACGCCATGCAGGTCCTGCTCAAGGAAGCCAAGCAGCGTTCGGATTCCATCGAGGAGTTCTCCAAGGCGAAGCGCCAGGATCTTGTGGACAACGAAGCGGCGCAGTTGGCCATTCTCAAGGATTATCTGCCGCAGCCGCTTTCCCGGGAAGAACTGGAGCGGGCCGTGGATGAAGCCATCCACGACACAGGCGCCGGTTCCATGAAGGATATGAGCGGTGTGATGCAGGCAATTATGCAAAAATACAAGGGTCAGGTGGATGGCAAAACTGTCAGCGGCCTGGTTCGTTCCCGTTTAGCTTCCTGAAGCGAGCATATGGATTCCAGAACCCTTACGTTGCTGGAGTTTCCCAAGGTACTGCAGGCCCTCGGCGGATTTGCCGCCTCGGAGCCGGGCAGGTTGGCCTGTCTTGCCGTTGCGCCGTTGCATGATCACGCGCGCATAGCGGACGAGATTGCCCTTTTTTGGCAGGCCAGGGATTGGAAAGCGACTAGCAAAACGCCCCTGGGCGATTTCCCGCCATTGGACGGCCTTTTTTCCTTTCTTGAGCGCGAAAGCGCGTTTTTGGACCTCGACGACATTGTGGCGTTGAAACAGGTTCTTGCAATGGCGCGCGCCACGAGCGACACCTTGGAGGGCGACGCGCCCCGTGAGCGTTGGCCATTGCTTGTGGAGCGCGTGTGTGTTTCCTGGCCGGCCAAGGTCTGGTCCATTTTGAAGCGCTGCATCAGCGAGGAAGGGACCATCAAGGAGACCAGTTCCCCGGTATTGCTTTCCGCCCGCCAGGAAATTCGGCGTATTCATCAGCAATGCACGAAAAAAGCCAAGGATTTCATCCTCCAGAATAATTTGAGTCCCTATTTGCAAGACGACTACATGACGATTTCTTCGGATCGTTATGTTTTGCCCCTGCGCACCAATTTTAAAGGGCGGCTGCAAGGCATTATCCACGATTATTCCCAAACCGGAGAGACTTGTTATTTCGAACCGTTGTTTTTGGTCGATTTGAACAACACCTTGCAGGAACTCAAGCAGGAGGAACGCGAAGCCGAGCGCCAGGTGCTTATCGATATCACCCAGATGGTGCGCCAGGAATATGATGGCGTTCTGGCGACCTATGAAGCCTTGGTGCTGCACGATGTGTTGCTGGCCAAACTTGCGTTCGCCGAAGCTCTGGACGCCAGGCCCATAGGCTATGCTCCCGACGCCCCTTTGCACCTGGAGGACGCGAGGCATCCCTTGCTTGTTCTTGCCGCGCGCAAGGCTTCCCGCCACAACGCGGTGCCGTTCGACATGTCTCTCGGCCAAGGGCAACGGGGATTGGTCATCAGCGGCGGCAACGCGGGGGGCAAGACCGTGACCCTCAAGACCCTGGGCCTGATAGCGGCCATGGCCGCCAGCGGCCTGCCCGTGCCAGCGGCTGAGGGCAGTTCCTTGCCCGGCTGGCATTCGGTGTTCGTCTTTTTGGGCGACGAGCAGAGCATTGAAGATTCCGTGAGCACCTTTACCGCGCAGATTCGCAAGCTGGCCGCCATGTGGGAGCGGGTCGCTCCAGGCGCGCTTTGCATTTTGGATGAGTTCGGCGCGGGCACCGACCCCTCGCAAGGCGCGGCACTGGCCCAGGCCGTTATGGATGGATTGTTGGAAAAGGGCGCTCATGTGGCCGCCGCGACTCATTTTCCGGCGCTCAAGGCCTATGCTTTGGCGCGTGATGATATCCGGGCCGCGTCGGTGCTGTTCGATCCCGAGACCAAACGCCCCTTGTTCCGCTTGGCCTTTGATCAGGTTGGGCTCAGCCTGGCGTTGGACGTGGCGCGGGAGCACGGCCTGCCCGAGGAAGTGTTGCAGCGGGCCGAAAACTACATGCTCCTGGACGGTTCGGACACCAGTGATCTTATCGCCAAACTCAACGACCTCGCCGCCGCAAGGGATAAGGAATTGAAGGGATTGGCCGATGAGCGTCAAAAGCTGGCGGACAAGCGCGCCAAGCTTGATGCGCGCTACGCCCGCGAGCGTAAGGAGCTTTTGGATTCGCTCAAAGCCGCCTCGCAGAAGATCATGCGCGACTGGCAGGCGCAAAAGGTGGGGCACAAGCAGGCCATGAAGGAACTGGCCAAGGCGCGTCAACGTCTTGCGGAGGAGGTTCGGGAACAGGCTCCCCAACACGCCCCTCTCACGTTGAACGCGGTGCAAACCGGGCTCCATTTGCTGTATCTGCCCTGGAACAAGAAGGGGCGGGTAGAGGAAACGGACGCCAAAAAGGCCATGGTGAAAATGGACCTTTCCGGCGTATCCATGTGGGTGGCGCTCAAGGATCTCGCCGCCATCGACGCACCGCCTCCCGTTCGCGACCAAGAGTCGTTCGGTGGCGCCTTGGTCAAGGCTTCGCGGCCTGCGGGAATGCGGCTCGATCTGCGGGGCATGCGCGCCGACGAGGCTGTGAGCGAGCTGGGCGGTTTTTTGGACCGGGCCCTGTTGGGTAATGTGGGCGTTGTCGAGATTGTGCATGGCAAAGGAACCGGCGCGTTGCGGCGCGAGGTGCATAATTTCCTTGCCCATTTTCCCGCCGTGGAAAGCTATGCCTTGGGCAATGAGGAACAAGGCGGAGACGGCGTGACACTGGTGGAGTTGAAATGAGCGGTATAGAGGCCGCGAGCCTGCGTGAGCTCAAGGCTCGCATCTCCATCGTCGACGTGGTGCGGCGGTATGTGAACCTGCGTAACGCCGGGGGGCGCTGGATTGGACCATGCCCTTTTCACCAGGAGACCAAACCTTCGTTTTCCGTGAACGAACAGGAAGGATTTTTTTATTGCTTCGGATGTCAGGCTCATGGTGATGTAATTGATTTTTATTGTCAAATTAATGGGTTAAGTTTTAGGGACGGTGTGGAACAGCTGGCGCAGGAAGCCGGAGTAACATTGCGCACTTCGTCCGGCGGCACACCCAAAGGGGGGCGCTCCCGTGAAGAACGGGAATTTTCACGCCATTGCCTGGAGATGTATAGCCGCTCCCAAACGCATTTTCACCATAATCTGCACGGCGCCCCAGGCGGGGCGTGCCGGGAATACCTTCAAGGACGTGGCATAAACTCGCCGTTGGCCAAGGCGTTCGGCCTGGGCTACAGCCTGCCGGGCTTTGACGATTTGCTGCGTTTCCTGCGCGACAAGGGCTATGGCCAGGAGGATGCCGTCAAGGCGGGGCTATTGTCCAAAAACGAACGGGGAAAGGTGTACGACCGCTTTCGCGGGCGGTTGATGTTCCCCATACATAATCTTTCCGGCCAGGTTATTGCGTTCGGCGGCAGAGTGATTACTTCCGAGCAAGAGCCTAAATATATCAACAGCAGCGATACGGTCGTCTACAAAAAGGGTGAGCATTTGTACGGCCTTTTTCAGGCGCGCAGGGCCATCACCCACAGCAAATGCGCCTTGCTTACCGAGGGCTATGTGGACGTGCTCACATTGCATCAGTTCGGTTATGAAAACGCCTGCGGAGTGCTCGGAACCGCTTTGACCACGCAGCAAATCAAGCGTTTGTCCGGTTTTTGCTCGCGTGTGGATCTGCTTTTTGACGGGGATCGGGCTGGCCGCAAAGCCGCGTTGCGTAGCGCGCAAATGCTTTTGACCCGGGGAATTGCTTGCCGCGTGGTCCTCATGCCCGATGGCGAGGACGTGGACAGCTTGTTGCGCGGCGCCGGTAAAGAGGCCTTCGACGGCGTGTTGCACTCCGCGGAAGATGGACTCGACTACTGCACGCGCATGGTTCTGGAAACATTCTCTCCTCAAGAGATGTTGGAATGGGCCAAGACCTTTTGCGGTGAATTGAGCGATCCGGCGTTGCTGGCCGTCTATCTTCCCAGATTGTCCCATGGTTTGCATATGAGGGAAGATGTCCTGCGTCGGACTCTGGAACCCGCTTCACGCGACACATCGCGCCCGGCCCCTACAAGGGGCAGATACCCCGGCCGCCGTAGCGAGCGGATCGAGGGAATTCCCCAGGTGCGCAACAGTGTGCGCGAAAAGCGGGAACGGCAGATTATTGATTTTGCCATCCGTTGTCCGCAACACTTGGAACGGCTGGAAATAGAAGGAGCGCCGCGGCTCTTGAGCAGCGGCTGGGCCAAGAACCTTTGGGCCGCGTTGTGGCAGGCCCAAGGGGGCGATGTTTTGACTTTTCTGGAAGACAACGAAAAACAGTTCTACATCCAATGCCGTTTGCAAAGCGAAGCGCGCGATGCGGACGAGGATGCCGAACTGAAACAGATTTGCACGTTTTTGGGGCAAGAACGTAAAAAAGCGGAACGCGCGGCTATCAGCCGCAAGCCGCCGCAGGCGGGGCAGGACGATATGGACATGCTTCGCGCCCTGCAAGCGACATTAGGGAGGAATGATGGGCAACGTTAAAGAGATCCAACAGATCAAAACCCTCATTGCGAAGGGCAAGGTCAACGGCTTCCTCACTTTCGACGAAGTCAACAAGGCTTTGCCTTCCGAGGTCAACACACCTGAGCAGATCGAAGAGATCATTGGCATCTTCGATCAGCTTGACATCGCAATCGTGGATTCGGAAAAAGATGTAAAGAAGCTGGGAATCGCCCCCCAGGAGAGCGACGACGATACTGGTGCGCAGCTTGACCTTACCGAAGATGAAGATTCAGCGGACTACTCCTCCCGCAGTACAGACCCGGTGCGCATGTATTTGCGCGAAATGGGCGCCGTACCGCTCCTGGACCGCGAAGGCGAAGTGTATATCGCCAAGAAGATCGAAGCCGGGGAGCTCGATGTCCTGTATGCTTTGGTGGAGGTGCCTGTAGCCATCGAAGAACTGATCAATGTGGGCGAAGATCTGAAGCAGAATCGCATAAAGCTTAAAGATGTAGTTAAAACCATTGAGGAAGACGATCCCAGTGAAGATGAGATGAACCAACGGCAGCGCGTTATCCATCTGCTGGACGATATCCGTGCAATTTTTCGGAAAAAAAGGAAGATTTTCGCAAAGCTTGACGAATGCGCCCGCCTGGATCGCCGGGTTTACGGTGTGCAAAAAGATATAATGACCTATAAAGATGAAGTGGTCACGCGGCTGCGCGACATCAAGCTGGAAAAAACGCTTATTGACCGCATCATAGAAACCGTGAACGACTATGTGCGACAGATGCACAACTGTCAGCGCGATCTTTCGGCGTATATTCTTTCCACGGGAATGACGCAGGCGGAAATAAAGGTGCTTTTCCTCGAGTTGGAGCAGCGTGAGATAAGCCCTGTATCAGCCGCGGATCAACTGAAACTCACTGTTGAAGAGCTTTTTTCCTTTAAGGAGATGATTTCCGGGAAAATGGAGATCCTCAATCGCCTGCAAGAAAAGTGTTGTCACCAGGTCGGGGAACTCGAGGAAGTGCTCTGGCGCATCCGCCGCGGGAGTATCGCGGCCCAGCGCGCCAAACAGGAGCTTATCCGCGCCAATTTGCGCCTGGTTGTCAGTATCGCCAAAAAATACACCAACCGTGGGCTTCAATTTTTGGATCTCATCCAAGAGGGCAATATCGGCCTGATGAAGGCCGTGGATAAATTCGAGTACCAACGCGGCTACAAGTTTTCCACCTATGCCACATGGTGGATTCGTCAGGCGATCACCCGCGCCATTGCCGACCAGGCGCGCACTATCCGTATTCCGGTGCACATGATTGAGACAATCAACAAGCTTATCCGCACATCGCGCTATCTGGTGCAGGAATTGGGACGCGACCCCACTCCGGAGGAAATTGCCGAGCGTATGGACTACCCCCTGGAAAAGGTCAAAAAGGTGTTGAAAATCGCCAAAGAGCCCATTTCCCTGGAAACACCTATTGGAGACGAGGAAGATTCCAGTTTGGGTGATTTCATTGAAGACAAGAAGGCCGTCGCTCCGGCTGAAGAAGTGGTCAATACCAAGCTCGGCGAACAAATCGCCAGCGTGTTGGCCGATCTGACTCCGCGTGAGGAGCAGGTCTTACGTAAACGCTTCGGCATTGGCGAAAAGTCGGATCACACACTCGAAGAGGTCGGAAAGCTCTTCAACGTCACCCGAGAACGCATACGCCAGATTGAGGCCAAAGCGCTGCGTAAACTGCGGCATCCCGTGCGCAGCCAGTTATTGCGTTCCTACTACGAAAGTTGAGAAACCCCATGTGGCGGGATTTTTTTTCCTACGAAAAGGCGGCGTTGTGCCGCCTTTTTGTTTATCTGGGACTGGTGGTCATCTCTGTTCTGTGCGCCGGTTCGCTCCTCCAGGCGGCGCAGAGGGTGCAGGTCCGCTATGTACCGGACGGCGACACTGTCATATTGACCACGGGACAGTCGTTGCGGTTGTGGGGCATAGACGCGCCGGAAATGGGGCGCGACGGCAAGCCTGATCAGTATTATGCGCGTGAATCGCGCCGAGAACTCATTCGTCTCGTGGCGGACCAGGAACTGCGTTTTGTCGCTGCGCCGCGCCTCAAAGATGCGTATGGAAGACTTCTCGGTACATTACTGCTGCCAGAGGGGGGGGAGGTCAATGTGGAACTGGTGCGTCTCGGCCTGGCGTTTTGCCTTCCATTTCCCCGTCAGGATGGCTGGATGCGGGAGCGGTTGCTTGTTGCGCAACAACAAGCCCTCGCCCATGGCAAGGGTTTTTGGCCCCATGTATTGCGACACATGGAGCGTTATGGTGAGGTTCGGGGAAACAAGAACAGTCTACGGTTCTTTTATGGCGGTTGCGATGGTTGGAACCGGATATCACCCAGGAATCGTGTTCCTTTTTCTTCTGCTGCCGCGGCTTTTAATTCAGGCTATGCGCCTGCGCGTCACTGCGGCATGTGGCCTTGTTTCAAGGCGAAAATGCGCTAGGTTGGGTTTCCAATTATGTAAAAGAACGTGCGAGAGTGGAACCCCTTATCAAAGGGTTCCCCTCTCGTGCTCTCCCGATATTCATGCAACACATTTTAATAATGCCTATTCGCAATCCGTGTTATACCGTTTCAGGAAAGGAATGATGAAACCGCACGCCGATAGGCGGGGCGTTGCGCCCCTTACGCATGGCGAAGTTTCTCCCTGGCTATCCATATGATCTGGAGATGGGATCTTTGGGGTTGCCGAAAAGTTGCACGTTGCCTTTTTTTCGTTAGTCTTTTACATAAAAGCTAGGCGCCAAAAGAGACAACGCACCATAATACAATGATCGGGCATTGCTACGAAGCCGTTTTTTGCCACGATTTTTTTTTGTAGTTTTAAGTGCCTTCGTTTTGATGGGACGAGGCGGAGGGTGGGGCGGAGCCCCAACATGTGGGATTTCATAACTGGTTATACGAGGGCGCGTTTTTTTGTCGCTAGGTAGGTATTAATGAATAATTCGGGTGAGATGAATCATTTTAGTTCTTGTGTGTTCACCAATTCTTCACCATTATGCCGCACATTGGATAAGGCGGGAGTTCCCGCTGACGGTAAATGGCGAACATTGATTTTATACATGCGTGGTATCGAAACGTATGATTTCCTATCTGAAGTCCAAAAATCTCAGATTCAGTCCTTAGTAATTGAAACTTTGCAACAGAAGGATTTTTCTGAAGAGAATTTTCAGCGTATCATGCGACGGCATGAAGAGATTATACATAGTCCGTGTAAACTGAAACTCCAGGCGGCTATTTCAGAAACAGCAGAAATGATAGAAGAATTTAGGAAATTGCTGCGCCGCCGCGGGGGGGATGTGGAATGTTTGGGAGTAACTACCGTTCAGACTTTGGAAGAAGGGGGCGATCCCGAAGAGCTTATCGCATCGCTTAAGGATTCCTTTCATCAAATAGTAGAAATATTACGCCGCGATGCCGATAGCTTGGATCTGTTGAGCCGTACGGATGCGCTTACAGGGCTCATGAATCGGCGGGCATTGGACGATTTCCTGGAATTATGCGTTGAGCGTTGGAAAAATGAAGACAAAACATTTTCCATGCTTATGGTGGATATCGATAACTTCAAGAATTTTAATGACCGTTTTGGCCATCGTATCGGCGATCAGGCTTTGGTCACCATAGCTAAGTTGATCTCTCACCAATGCACGCTGCTGAACGGCGAAGGGTTGGAGTGTTTCAGCGCGCGCTATGGTGGTGAGGAATTTACAGTCGTACTGCCGCTTGTCGAGGAGGAGCAGGCGGAGGCCATTGCCGAGGATCTGCGTGATCGTGTGGAACGCTATAATTTCGTCATCCGCGATACCGATGGCGAAATTATCAAGCGGAACATCCACATCACGATAAGTATCGGGGTGGCCGAGATTAACCCATCTTGGCGTGGTGCTTATATAGAAAACGTTGTGGATGCCGCGGACAGGGCCCTCTACCGCGCCAAAGCTTTCGGACGCAATCGCGTTTGCGGTGCGTCGCAGACGCCTGACAGATTCGCGCTGGTATCGCGCATGCCTGATGATTCATAACCCCTCGGGTGTCCCCATTTTTTTCGTTCTTTTGCTCTAACCGGTGAGCGCATTTTCGCCTTGAAACATAGGCTCGTATCTGAAACAATATCCCATTGGTTCAAATAACTGCATGAGAGCATTGAAACCTTTTCATGATTAAGATGCTTTAATGGGGAACGACAATGGAATCCCTGCGTATTCTTGTGGCTGAAGACAACGAAGTGAATCAGACGTTTGCCAAAATGCTGCTGGAACGTGAGGGGCATATGGTCGTTACGGTGAATAACGGCGTTGAGGTTCTTGAAAAACTGGAACAACAGCGGTTTGACGTTGTGCTCATGGATGTGCGCATGCCCCGGCAGGATGGAGTGGAGACAACGCAACGCATACGTTCTTCTCCGGAAATGAAGGAGAACAGGTCCGTCCCGATTATCGCCATAACGGCTTCCACGTATCCAGGAGACAAAGAGCGGTTTCTCGAAGCGGGAATGGACGACTATATCGCGAAGCCCATGACTTGGGGGAGCATTGTCGCGGCCATTGAACGCGTGCGCAACAGCTGACCGCTTGACCGTGACTTGCGTCCCCTGTGCTTCGCAATGAAAGGGGGAATGGGAATGTTCAATGTGCTTTCGGTAGTGGTTTTGCCCCTGGTCGCTCTCCTGTTGCCTGTATTATGCGGCAATGCCCACGGGGACGTGACGGGGTTGCAAAAGTTCTCTCTTTCAGAACCCTGGCATCAATCAAAGGTGGATTTCTTCAGGATCGGCGACTACACGTTGTATTTCATGGAACCAATGCAATACGAGGGGCAAAAAGGCACGATAGAGATGTATGATTCTCTCTTGTGCGTCGAGAATCAGAACTCACTGCAAAGAAATGTGTGCCCCGGTACGCTGAGCCTCGTCACGGCCGTGTATACCACCCCGTGGCCGGAAATACTGCTTTTTCAGATGGAGGGCGGAGGTTGGCCCCACCCTGGCGTTTGTCGATATGGACACCTGCTCCCTGGTGGGGAGCATCCTGGAGATGATCGGCGACGTGGAAATTGGCGCTGATAGATTGACGCTGCACAGCTATTGCACCGCCTATTATGACGACAACGACGGTTCCTTGAGCTGCGTTGGCGCGCGTGTCTACGCCATGGACAAGGGGCGGCTAACGTTTTTATCCGAAGCGTCCGGGGAATTGACAAAGCAAGAACTGGGCGTGGCGTTTACCGGCTATCGGCGGCTTCTTGAGCCGCGCACACCTGCCGTTCAGGATCTCGGACCGGTAAACGGCTTGTATTGAATTGAGGTTCCGGTTTTGGCGAAAAGAATAAAGTCGCGGGCTTTCGCGCCCGCACGACGAGCAGGGGAGGCCCCTGGACGCCGGAAAAAGGACTGTTTGATTTTTTTTTCAACAATGCAGCATGTTATAAGTACACGCTTTACTCAAAAAGTTGAGCTTGAAATCCCAACCTTGTTATTAGGGCCTGTTTCTAAAATATAACGAATCGGGAAGACCATTCCGTAAAAAAACTAAAAGAAAATCAACGGATAGATTTTAGCTTCTTAAAATTAAGAAGTTTGGGAAAGGGAGAGCGCGAGAGGGAAAACCCTTTTCAAAGGGTTTCCCCTCTCGCATTTTCTTTTCATAATGAATTTAGAAACACAGCCTAGCTTGTTAAAATTAAAAAGTTTTGGAGATTCTTAAGAACCTTTTTCAAAAGGATCTTAAGCCGCCTGAAGCAATCCCAATATCAATGCGCGATGGTCTATTCCCGCGAGGCCCAATGCATTAATCCGAGGATAATGAACGAGGCCACGCCGAGGATTGTGGCCAGAATCATAGCGTTTCGAAATTCCCCTGTGAAAACGGAGTTGTAGATTTCCAGGGAGATGGTGTTTGTGCGGCCGACGATATTGCCCCCAAGCATGAGCGTGATGCCCACCTCGCCCAATGTCCGCGCCAGGGCCATGAAAAGCCCGGCGATAATGCTTCTTTTAATGGACGGAATGGTTACTCGCATAAATGTCGTGGTGTTGGATTTTCCGAGAACAGCGGAAATCTCCATCATGCGCAACGTGTCGGTGCGGATGGAGGCTTGCACTGTTTTGACCACCAGGGGCAATCCCGCGATGAACGCTGCCAGCATCACCCCCCAAAAACTAAAGATGATTTCCACCCCGAACAAGTATTTGAGAGGCTTGCCCAGGAGACCCTCCCGCCCCAAGAGCAAGAGCAGGAGAAATCCAGTTGCGATGGGCGGGAAAACCAGGGGCAGGGAGACAACGAAGTCCAGAACCACGGTCAAGGGATTACGCCAGCGGCCGAGGATATAGCCCAGGCCTACGCCGAAAATAATGAAAAGGGGAAGCGTGGATGCGACCACTTTGCCCGAGAGGACGATGGGATCGGCTATGGCCGCATCCATAGGGAAAAAAGCCATGTTGGCAGCAAGCTCTCTTACAGGCCGTGTTTGCGGGCGATTGCAGCTGCCTTTTCCGTAGCCAGGAATGCTTGGAATTTTGCCAAGGCTTCACTGTTGGGGGCGGATGCCAACGATCCCGCTACGATGATTATCGGAGAGTAATACTGCTGGTCCACAGGCAGCGTGGCGCCCACCTTGTCCTGAATGCCTATGGCGTCGGTCATATTGATAAAGCCTACGTCCACCTCATTGCTCAACAGATACGAGGACACTTGAGGAAGAGTCGCCACAACGAGAAGCTTGCTTTGCACTTTGTCGTAGAGACCAGAATTGTGTAGAAATTCGTCCGCGGCACGCCCGTAGATGGCTTTTTGGGGGTCGGGCAAGGCAACGCGCTTGATGGAGTCGTTCACAATGTCCATTGGAGAATCGAGAGCGATGCCTTTAGGGGTGACGGCCACCAGTTTACCGCGTCCTATTTCCGGCATAGCGGAGAACGTTATACCGGATTTGTCCAGAAAACGCTTGTCGCCGATAAGGCAGTCCACCAATCCGCTGTTTTTCGCTTGGGCTATGGTTTGCCCCATGTTTCCGAAAATTTGTTCCACGGCGATGCCGCTTTCGTCCGTAAAGGTTTTGGCGAGTTCGCTGACCATTTTCTTATAGCCCGCTCCTGCGGCGACAGTGACGGATTCCGCTGCCGCAAGACCGGGAGCGAGGCACAGCGAGACGAGCACAAGGAAAAGGATTATTCTTTTCATTTGTAGCATCCTGATATTAAAGGTTTATGACTGCAGCCATCTCCCTGCTCTTCTCAAGGGGCAGGTCGTTGTGCTCCTGGTGCATCAGATCAAGCTGTCTGTCGAGCCAATGCGGAGCCGGTTTGCCGTGCACAAGGGCCACGATGCGGTCGCCAAGGAACAGAGCCTCGTTCAGGTCATGGGTTACATGGACCATGCACAGCGGTGTTTCTTTTTGTACCTGCCGCAGCACGCGGCGCAGGTTGAGTCTGGTTTCCAGATCCAGAGCCGAGAAAGGTTCATCCAGCAGCAGCACACCGGGTTTTCTGGCCAGGGCCTGACACAAAGCGCCGCGTTGGCGTTCGCCGCCGGAAATGTGTCGCGGAGATTTTGAGCGCAAATGTTCAATGCCGAACGTGCGTAGCAGTTTATTGACGATATCCTGGCCGCAAGCCGCATAAGCGACATTTTTCCATAAGGACATGTGCGGGAACAAACCGTAATCCTGAAATACGAGCCCCACGGAGCGGCGTTGCGGCGGCAGACAGATTTTCTGCGCCACATGCAGCCAGACATCGCTGTTCATACGGATTACTCCGGAATTGGGACGTTCCAGGCCGGCAAGCAAGCGCAAGAGGGTTGTCTTGCCCGAGCCGGAAGGCCCGACGATGCAGAGGGTCTCCCCCTGGCGGCATTCCAGTTCCAGATCGAGTTCAAAATGATCGAGGGCCTTGTTCAAACGCACATACAGGCACATGGCGATCCCCTTACACGGCCTCGTGAATGAGCGCCGCCAGTTCTTGCGGCATGGTGACCATGGGGAAGTGGCCGGTGTTCAGTTCGCGTTGCTCCCAGCCGAATGCGTTCGCCGTTTGGGCCATGCGCTGGATGAACGGGCTGGCGGTTTCCGTGCAGTGGATAAAAGTCACGGGACACTCCTTGCCTGTGAATTCCTCGGGAAAAGGCGTGGTAAACGCGGCATAAGGGAATTCGGTCAGCCTGGAAAAGAACCAGGCGTCCTTTTCCTCCGGAATTCCGAACGTGGGGCGTGGCCACGGACGGACCATGCTTTCGCCACTCCGATGGTTTTCAAGCAATCCGGCAAATTTGTCGCCCGCTATTTGCGCAAACGATTTTCCCTTTTCCGGGAGCAGGCAATCCACGAGTACGGCTTTGGCGATCTTATGCGGCTCTTTGTGCATTACCGCGCCGCAGATGAGGCCCGAGTAGCTATGCCCCACCAAGGTAACGCCCTCAAGGTTTTCCATGCGGATATATTCCAAAATGTCCTGAATATATGTCGTAAGGTCTATGGAGCCGTTATGGGCGTGGAAAAGGTGTCCGCAGCCGCTGAGGGTGGGAGTGTACACCTCGTGCCCTTTTTGCGTGAGAAGGGAGGCTACTTCCCTCCATATCCACTCTCCTTGAAACGCACCGTGCACCATGAGAAATTGAGCCATTAACCGCCTCCTGAAGGTTTATGCAGGGTATGCGTGAGGCTTTGTCCCGCTGCGGCAAGGTACGGGGTATGGCAGGCGACCTGACTGGTTGCGTCCCCGTGTTGCAGCCGGCTGCACCGCACTGTTGTGTTTCAAAACCGCATGCAGCCGTGGATACTATACCAATCGGCTGTGTAATAAGTCTGTTTCACCATAATTCCTGAAGGTGTCGATCCACCATAAAAGGCAGAAAAAAACAGAACAAATTTGTCTCCTATTCTGCCATGATTGGAAATAAAGCAAGTATGTCACGAACTAAAAGAAATTCGTGATGATGGGAGATGACATGCCGGAGGTTGCGCTCGAGAAGCTCGGCTCGTCGGGAAGGGGTGAAACTCCGCAGAATTATGTTAACGCATTGTCGCCTTTGGATAAGGCTCGCCCCTGAAACAATGTTTATTGTTTCAGGGGAATGCCGAAGAGCATCTATACTTTTTCAAAGTCATGACGCTTTAAGGAAGAAAGAACGCCTGTCAGATTCGGGCCGCTACGCGTTGTATCTGGTCCAGGTAATCCTGCACGTTGTTGAGATAAAAGGCCAGCGCACCACCGAACTGCTTGCCGACCAGGCCGTTGACCAGCATCAGGCTGACTTCCTTCTCTCTTTGCAGCACATATTGGGAGAGTAAAAACGTTTTACGCTCTTCGGGCGTCATACTGCGCAACATGGAAATCATCACGTATTTCGCTCTGGGTTGGTAGAGCCACATGTACATGTAATCAAGGGCGTTCACTATGACGATCTGTTCCAACCCCTTGTGTTCTGTGGAGATGGTTTCGATAAAGGCTTTAGGCATCGCGAGCAGCTCCACGACATCGTCTTGCGGGTACATCATTTCCAGCTGCGCATGCGTATCGAACAATTGCTTTAATTTGAGCTTCAGATCGCGTTTTCTGAGCGCGATGTATTTGTTGCGGTCGGCAAAGCCTTCAATCACGCCGGCGACGCAATCTGAGGCGAATTTGGAGATGATCGCCGCCCATTTTTGCAATATGGCATCCACCCCGGCCACACCGTGGGCGAGCAGAATATGCCCCGCCACTCCGTTGAAGAATATGGCCAGGGGGATGGAGAGCACGCTGCGGAAAAGGTTGCCCACAACAGCGGATCGGGGCAGACCGCGCAGGATGTTGTGTCCGGAAATATATGCGCCGTTGACCAGCGCCATTATGGAATAAAGGAGTATGGGGTTGTTGCCGGTGTTGATCTGCAGCCCCTTGTCGAGGAGCACCGATTTGACCAGCCAGTCCAGGAGGGGAACCGAAAAACCCGTGAAAAGCAGGGAATCCGAGAACCTGTCCCAGCTCACAAGATCCTTCCACCTCAAGAGGCGTGATCGGCCCAACCCGCCGCACCCGAGTACGGACTGGATGATATTTCTGAAGCCGGTGATGGTGAACCAGATCAAAGCGCCGAACCAGGCCAGCACCCACCATTCCTTGGTCAGATAAAACGATATGGCGGCAGGGAGCAGCCCGAACAATATTTTCAGCCCGTTCTTGAGCTTGCTGTTCAGGTAGATCCAGCGCACAGGCGCCCGGCCCTCATCGCTCCATGTTTCTTTCTTCTCTTTGGGGGGTTGATTGACTTTGCCCCCAAGGGCATGGAGATTGCCACTGCCTGAGCGCGGTGTTGAAAAATCGCCTTTGACCCAGACCAGAGTGGAATCAAAAGCGAGCTGGCAACCAAAGGGCAGGCGTTGCAGCAGGCTGTTCAGCCATGCGCACGGCAGCAAGGGGCGGTAGGTTATTTGTTGCAACACGCTCAGGGACAAAGGCAGAGCTTCGTAATGGCCGTTCTTGCTTTTTCTGATGGTGCGCCGGGCGCGTGGAGGCAGGGTTTGCTCGACGACGATCCCCATGCCGTGGCGGTATGTGGATTTGCCGGTCGAATCCGTTCCCACCCGCGAGCGCAGGGGCTTTTTACGGTAAAGCCCGTAAAAATCGTGTAGATTATCGAGCACCTCGGACAGTTGCGCCAGCTTTTCATTTTTGTGGAGCGTATCCTGCGCCTGCAGATCGTTGATGATTTTGTTGAGAAGGCGTTTGCAGAGTATGGCGTTGCTGGTGTTGAGCGTTTGCTGGATTTCCATGGCCTGTTGGTAAACAGCGCCGTTGCCTCTTGAATAGGCACGCATGTTGTATATTTCCAGATGGGTCAGCGCGCTTTTGCATTGATACAACACAAGGGCGATATCGGCGGCGTCGAGGCCTTCAGGATCAAGGGTGATCCAATTGTGGTAGTGGATCTCGCCCAGCAGCCGCACAAGCGCTGCCGGTGTATGCCGCAGCAGTTCCGGGGCCATGTCTCCTTCGGAAGGAGAAAGGGTATCGGGGAGATCGGGATTGGCCTCAGGCGAAAGCCATGTGGAGATCAGGTGCTCGGAGTCCAGCTTTTCATCGCATTCGGTCTGGAAAAGTTGGGAAAGGTACTTGGCTAACTGGTCAACCGAGGCTTGGCCCGAGCCGAGAAAGGCGACAAAGTTTTTTCGGAGGACTTCAGGGGCCTCGATGCCTTCTTTGCGGGCGATTTCAAAGCGCAGCGTGGTGTTGTATTTTTCCAGGAGAAGCCAAACGTATTGCTGCAAGAAGGCGAGGGCTTCACGCCCCTTGTTCATGAAGGCGTCCACCGCCGGCTTTTGCAGGAAATCCACAAATTCTTCAGGATCGGTGAGGTCGCGTGGTGTCCAGAGCAACTTGACGTAGCGCCCCATATGCCGCGCGCGCAATTCAATGCAGATGCGAACGGAAATGCCCATGATGGATGCAGCATGGAGCACTTCCCAGGCCACGTGCGGCGGAATGTGACAATAATAGATCAGCGTTACTTTGCGCAGTCCCTTGATCCAGGCGTCCATAATCAGATGCGAGGGCGTCTTGCGCCCCTTGCTGTAGGCGTCGTGCACGTGATCGTCGAAGGCCAGTTCGTTGTGGTGTTCATCCATCTCCAGCAGATGATACTTTTCCAGCTGGGCGCGGATGATGCGGGGCTTGCCCGACACACAGCGTCGGAAATCGTGCGCCAGCTTGAGCTGCATCAAGTCGTCGCCTTTGGAGCGCACGAGTTCTTTCATGATTTGCAGCAGCACGCGCGAGGTGTTGTACTGCATGATGCTTTGGGGAGCTGTGAGTATTTCGTCGCGTAGAGAGCGCAGCGCCTCGAGGCGATCCGCAGCGTGCCCCTTTTCCAAAGACCCCAGAAGATTGATAACGGCATAGGCGATACGCAGACCGAACGTCGTTGCCATTTCCTTGATACCGTTGGGGTGCAGGTAAGGGGCGAGAATTCTTTTCCATCCCACGTGGGTGCCGCGGTCGAGCACGTCGTTGACTATGCGCAGCAGTTCATAGTCCTGCTTGTCGAACAGAAAAAACCGTCCAAATTTATTTGTTGGAGCGGTTGGGAGAGGGTATTTGGAATCAGCACGAAACACGATTGACACCTTCCTGCCACGCAATTGTAACAATTGAGGAGATCATTTCATAAGCACCTCAGGGAGTAAAGAGGCATTCTTCTCTTCGCGGAGAATTCACGACATATTCAGTAGGTAAAGATGGGGCCGCGAAGCAGGGGGGGGAGGATGGGGTGGAAGGGGCAGTGCGAGGGGAACGGCCTTGAATAAAGCCTTATCCCCTCGCATCATGTACAATTGCTAGTGTTACGCGGCGTTGAGCGTGAAGGTGAAGCGCGCTCCCGAGGTGGTCCCGTCTTGCGGCGGGGACTGCACGGTGATGACGCCGTGGTAGCGTTCAAGCATGTTGCGGCATATGGAAAGGCCGAGTCCCGCGCTGCCGTCTTTGCTGGATGGACCGCTCTGCCCCCGGTAGAATCGCTCGAATATGCGCCCCTGCTGCGGTGAGGGGATGCCGGGACCTTGGTCCTGGACGTAGATGGAAACGGTATCGCCTTCACGGGTTGCGCCGATGGTGATGGTTTGTTGCGCCGGGCCGAATTTCACCGCGTTTTCCACAAGATTGCGGAAAACGTCTTCCAGTCCCTCTTCTTCAGCGAGCACCCGCACGTCTTCCAATTCACGCTTTTCGACGATCCGGATATCCTTTTTACGGAGCATCGTATCCAGAGTGCTCAAGGCGCGTTGCAACGGGACACGGGGGCGGACTGCCTGTAGTTGCGCCGGGGGGGCGGCGTATTCCGCCTTGGAAAGGGCGATGAGCCGCAAGACCATGCCATGCATGTGCTGCGCGTTGCGTTGAATGATTTCCAGGAAAGACCGGTTGCGGTCGTTTGCCTCGTCGTCTTGGGTGAGGGGCATGTGCAGCAGCGTTTCCACGTAGCCCAGGATACTGGTTATGGGTGTCTTCAACTCGTGGGAAACATTGGTGACAAAGTCCCGGCGCATGTTCTCCAACCGTTTTTGTTCCGTGATGTCGCGAAACACCAGTAACAGGCGTGGAGGCGTTTCCTGCCCCGGGATGCGCTCTATACGCACGTCGAAGTGTTTTTCGCCATGAATGCGGCAATGTACCCGCAGGCTTGTTTCCGGACCGTGTGATTCCATGAGTCTGTTGATGGCGGCATGGAGTTCCGGTTCAGGCAGCACTTCCAAGGGGCGGCGGCCCGTTGCCGCGGTGATTTCCGGATAGAGTTGCGCCATGGCGTTGTTCCAGGATTCTATACGGGCTTGACCGTCGAGTGCGAGTACGCCGTCCGACATGGCGTTGAAAAGGGTTTCGAGACGATGCTTGCCGGCGTCGAGTTCCTGAACCGTCTGATTGATGTTTTCGGCCATTGTGTTCAGCGAGTCGACCAGGGGCTTGAATTCCTCACCGGGATAGAAACGGATGCGCTGTGTGTAATCTCCCTTGCCAATGGCGATGGCGGTTTCCGAAAGATCGCGCACCGAACGCATGAGCCCCCGGGAAAGCAGGATGGACAAGAGCGCTGCGCCGAGCAGCGTGAACAGAAGAATCCACCAGAGCGGTGAAGCGATGCGTTGGTATTGCTGTTGAAGTTCCGAGACGGGCACCGCCAGCCGCAGAATGCCGGCCGGCAGACCTGAAACGGCCGCCACCGGCTCCGCCACATACATGAGCTCGCGTTTGAGCGTGGCGGAGCGGCGGATGTTCATGCCGATCATCTTCTCTTGGGCCTGGATCACTTCCGGCCGGGTGGAGTGGTCCTCGAGCTGCGGCAAGGTCTTGAACGTGACTGTGGAGTCGGCAAGCACCTGCCCGTCGACAATGAACGTGATGCGGTAGCCCAAATGCTTGCCCAGGTCTGTGATCCAGGTGTCGAACTCCGCTTCATTGCTGAAGGGCGGATGTTCGGTGATGAGCCAGGCGACCATCTTAAGTTGTTGCACGGCGGATTGCCGGGTTTCGTTTTGCAGTCCTTCCTGCAGCGCGGGCCGTATGGCGAAGAACGCGGAGAGCAAGGCCAGCACGAGAAGGGAACAAAATCCGATGGACATTCGTGTACGAAAAGAAAGTGGTTTCATAATGTATCCAGAGGGAATATTGAAAAAACGTGCAAGTTCCCATAGTGGTTTGAAGTTGAAAGAACGTCTTCTGTTTTGACAAGCCGTTTGAGTCGTTATACAGGTCGCTGGCGACTTATTGCGTTTACCTCATTAAAAACGAACTGGCCCCTGCCGCGTTAGCGGCGATGTATCCTTAAGCAAGGCCGAATCCAATGAACCTTTACGATGTGTTCCTGTTGCTTTCAATTTTAGCCGGTTTACTCATGGCGTTCAACCTTGGCGCCAATGATGTGGCCAACTCCATGGCGTCCGCCGTGGGCGCGCGGGCCATCACCGTGCGCCAGGCCGTGATCATCGCCGCGGTGTTGAATTTCGTGGGCGCCACGTTTCTCGGCGCCCATGTAACCTCCACAATCAGTAAAGGCATCATCAATCCCGATCTTATCGGTGATCCAACGATTATGATGATCGGTATGTTCTCCGCGCTGTTGTCCGCGGGTGTCTGGGTGTTGATCGCCACGCTTACGTCATTGCCTGTGTCCTCCACGCATTCCATTGTGGGCAGCATTTTGGGATTCGGTTTTGTTGCCGGCGGTCCGGGAGTGGTGCATTGGTGGAAACTTTTAGGCATTGTCGCGTCGTGGATTGTTTCACCCTTTATTGGAGGCATTATTGCATTTATTGTTTTTACTCAAATCCGCAAACGTATTCTCTTTGGCGAGAATTTGTACAAGCAAACCCTGCGTTGGGCGCCGATATGGGTAATGGTTACAGTGGTATTGGTATTTTTTTCTTTCTTTTACAAAACGCCCCTGGGGAGCAATATGCATTTGCACCCGGCGGTACAGGTGCTTATCGCTGTTTTGCTGTGCATCGCATCTTATGTGGCGGGACGTTGGATGGTCAACAAGTACATGGCGCCGTTGGGCAATTCCGCAGAGAGCGTGGAATCGATTTTTCGCAGATTGCAAGTGGGCACGTCCTGTTATGTCGCCCTCTCGCAAGGGGCCAATGACGTTGCCAACGCCATCGGCCCGGTGGCCGCGGTCTACATGATCGCCAAGGGCGCCGGGTTCGTGGCCAAGGCCGACGTCCCGCTCTGGCTGCTCGCTTTGGGAGGCTGCGGCATCGCCGTTGGTATTGCTCTTTTAGGGTATAAGGTTATGGTTACCGTGGGCGAACGCATCACCACCTTGAACAACACTCGCGGATTTGCCGTGGATTTCGGCGCCGCGACCACGGTGCTGCTCGCTTCCAATCTTGGGTTGCCGGTATCGACGACGCACGCGGCTGTGGGATCGGTTGTGGGCGTGGGGTTGGCCCGAGGTTTTCAAGCCGTGGATTTGCGCGTTTTGGGCAAGATCGTTGTCTACTGGGTGATAACCGTGCCCGTGGCGGCCTTTACAAGTATTGTCATCTTTCAGCTGTTGAAGTGGTTTTGTCTATGATTGCAAACGGGTTTGGCGCCCGTAACGGAGGAACATACCATGCTGCGCATTCCTTTTTTCGGACTCATCTCGCCCCGCACGCCTTGGGAAAAGCTGCAAGCCCATTATGACAAGATAAACGAGGGCATGCAGCTGATAGAGGACGCCTTGGAATGTTATATTCTCCGGGGTGCCGGATGTTCCGGATTTCAAGAACTCACCGAAAAAGTGCATGAGGTGGAAAGCCAGGCGGATAAGATCAAGCGCAACATCCGCAATCATCTGCCCAGCGGTTTGTTTGTCGTGGTTGATAAGACCTTGTTTTTTCAATATACGCGCAGTCAGGACAATATTCTGGATGACGGCCAGGTCGCTTTGAATTGGTTGACCATGCGGCCAGTGATCATTCCTGAAAACCAGAGGGCAATGCTTCAGGAACTGCTCTCCGAGGTGCACGAAACAGTGAAACTGTTGCGCCCCGCTTTGGATTCGACCATTGATCTCTTGCTGGGCAAGCATTACGAACGGCAGGCGACGAAAGAGGCGTGCCGCGCGGTGCGGCGGCAGCATCAAAAAGTATGGATGCTTGAAGCCAAAGTCGTGGCCGCGATTTACAATTCCGATCTAGAGTTCAAGGATATCTATCAGTTGACGCGCTTTGCCGAGGAACTCGGAGGAATGAGCCACAATACCGAGGGGTGTGCCGATTTGCTGCGGGCCATGATCGCGCGGTAGGATTCCGGTTTGTTTTTTACGGACAGTTTTCCTGTGAAAACATCCTTTTCTGCGTAATTATTCTTTATTTTTTTATAGATATTGGCCGAGGGTACGTGTTTTGTCTATGCACGGATCTCGGCCTTTCCCTTTTTTACTCATCTTGCATATCGCATTTGTGTTGCTCCTGTGATAAGTTGCCTATGGGAAAGGTCGCAAGGGCGTCGCCCAGTGCCGTGGCGGCGCTGCATTTCGCCATGAAGGACGCCGGTGAGGGCAATTCCCGGAGGAGGTAACTTGTGCAGCAATTTCTGTGGGTTGGACGCGGATAAGATCACCTATTGCAAAATGAGGTGCGCTTTGGACGCCGTAGCCGAGGCTGTTTTGTGGACCGACACGCAAGGCATGGTGCAGTGGTGCAACCAGCCGTGCTTGAGAATGCTCGGAAAGCCGCATGCCCTGGTAGTGCAGCGGCCGGTGCATGAGGCCTTCCCTTTGTGGCGAAAAGGAACGCTGCTTTCCAGCAGCGAACATCCCCTTATGCGTTGCCTTGGGGAACAGAAAGGCGACAGCGACGTATATTCAATGAGCAGGGGCGCAATGGAATTGCTCATTGAAACAATGCCGCTGGCAATAAACTGTAACGCCGGCGGCGCGATGCTGATAGCGCATGACATGTCCTGGGTGCGGGAAGAGGAACTCTCTCGTGTTCAGGCCGCGGCCCTGGGAGCTGCCGTAAACGCCATTGTCTTTTTGGACCGTGATGCGACAATCAGCTGGTGCAATAACGCCTTCACAAAAATGACGGGATACTCTTTTGAGGAAGTGGCGGGACGCGGACTGCATATGCTGCATCCGAAAAAAAAAGGTACGGCCTTTTACCGCGATTTGTGGTCCCTTGTGCTCTCGGGCAAGTCCTGGCAGGGCGAACTGGTTAACCGCCGCAAGGACGGCACCCTGTATCACACCTATCAGATCATCACTCCTGTGCTTGGGGAATTCGGGGAGATCAGCAATTTTATCGTCATTCAGCAGGATGTGACCGACCAGGCGGCCACCAAGCTGGCCCTTGCGGAACGCGAGGCCCTGCTGCGCGCCATTTTCGACAATGCCGCGGATGCGATTGTCACAGTTGATTTCAACGGCGTTATCCAAAACGCAAATCAAGCCACAAAGCACATTTTCGGCTACAGTCCCGATGCATTGCAGGGAAAAAGCCTCGCGCTGCTTATACCTTCCGCTTTGAACCCCGATTACCCGGACGAAATGGCCATGCTGTTCAATGCCATGAGCGAACAGCCCATTAAACGGAGCAGCGAGGTTTTCGCTCTGCGCAGCACTGGCGACCAGTTTCCGGCTGAGCTCTCGGCGGGGGCGGTGCGCGCTGGTGAAATCCGCCTGATCACGGTCATTATCCGGGACATCACGGCACGCAAGGACGATGCGCGCGCCATCAGGCAACTCAACGAAGAGCTTGAAGAACGTGTGACCCAGCGCACCAAGGACCTCAAGCACAAAACAGAGCAGCTTTGCCAGGAAATCCACGAGCGAAAATTGATAGAAAAAGAAGTGCGCAACAAACATCAGCTGCTTCTGGACATTTTGGAGGGCATTGGCGGGGCTTTTTTCGTAGTTGATGATGCCACCGGCGAACTGGTGGAAATCAATTCCATTGCCCAGCGCATGTTTGATGTGAACAGGCAGGACATGCTGCACGCGCATCCTATGCAACTGAAAAATTTCATTGAGGAATATCCCCAAGTGTTTCGCGGGGGCGTGGCGCTTCATCCCTCGTACGAGGAAACCGTTCTGCGCATCCCTTCCGGGCGGCAGATTCCGGTGGCGCGTCATTATTTGCCCATGGAACTTGAGGGAAAACCGCATCACGCCGTCATTCTTTTCGACATCACGGAACGGCGCACATTGGAGCGCAAACTTTCCATCGCGCAAAAACTCGAATCCATCGGCTTGCTCGCTTCAGGCATCTCCCATGAGATCAACACGCCCATTCAATATGTGGGGGACAGCCTGCGCTTCATTCTCGATAGCTGGAAAGACATGGCCGCCGTGTTGGCAGGATATAAGCACTTGGAAGGTCTTTGCCGCGAAGCGGGGCAGTTCCGGGAAGCGCTGGACCAGATTGAGGACATCAACCTGGATGCGGATCTGGAATTCTTGGAGGAAGAAGTGCCTAAATCCTGCACGCGGGCTCTGGAAGGGGTGGGACGTGTGGCGACGATCGTCTTGGCTATGAAGAAATTTTCTCATCCCGGTGGATTGGAAAAAAAGGCCGTGGATATCAACAGCGCGGTGGAGACAACGGTCACCGTGTCGAAAAACGAGTGGAAATATGTGGCGGACGTGAAACTCGAGCTGGATCATGATTTGCCTCTGGTTTCCGTGTTGCCGGGAGATTTGAACCAGGTGTTGCTCAATGTGGTCATCAACGCGGCCCATGCCATTGCCGAAAAGGTGGGGAACAGCGGGGACAAGGGCTTGATTGCCATAAAAACGGGGGTGGAGGGCGCAGCGGCGGTGATCCGCATCTCGGATACCGGCGTCGGTATCCGCCCCGAAGATAAAGACCGTATCTTCGATCCCTTTTTCACCACCAAGGAAGTGGGCAGGGGCACGGGACAAGGATTGGCCATTGTGCACGATATCGTTGTGGATAAGCATGGGGGCGCCATAGATGTGGAATCGGAGATGGGCGTTGGAACGAGCTTTAGTATCTATATTCCTCTCAATTTGACGGCGGAAAAAACCGCTTCGCCTTTATAGATCGTCTAAGGTATTTAAAATGAAAAAGAAAATACTTTTTGTGGACGATGACATCCATCTCTTGGAAGGCTTTCGCGTCAACCTGCGCAGCAAACGTTCGGTGTGGGACACACGGTTCGTGACCAGCGGAAAGGACGCCTTGGAACAACTCAAGGAACAAACGTTCGACGTAGTGGTTACGGACATGCGCATGCCGGGTATGGATGGCGCAACTCTGCTTGAACAAGTGCAGCAGATACAACCCGGCGCCATACGCATTGTGCTTTCGGGCTACTCTGATACCGAGGCCGTGTTGCGTACCGCTAAACCTGCCCACCAATATCTGGCCAAACCCTGTTCCATGGATGTTCTCATCAATACATTGGAACGCGCGTTGCGGTTGCAAGGCATCCTTACAGAAAAAAAACTCCGCAAGGTCATTAACCGCATAGACGCCTTGCCGGCGTTGCCCAGCACCTATACGGAGCTGTTGCGGGAACTGCAAAACAATGAACCTTCGCTGACGTACATAGCAAGCTTGGTCGAGCGCGACCCCGGAGTGTGCGCCACGCTTCTCAAACTTGTCAATTCCGCTTTCTTCGGTCTGTACGAGCACATAGACACGCCTTCCAGGGCCGTTATGCTTCTGGGCACGGAAACATTGAAGGGATTGTTGCTGGGTGTGCATCTTTTGGCGGAATTTCGAGGCGTGTCTTTCAAGAATGTTTCTTTTGAACGACTTTGGGCGCACAGTTTTCGCACGGCCACCTTCGCCAGGGCCATAGCCGCCATGGAAAGCAAGGATAAGGATTTTATTGATAGCTGCCATGTTGCCGGACTATTGCATGATGTCGGCAAGTTGGTGCTCGTGAGGGAATTCAAGTCGCGTTATCTTGAAGTGTTGCGGGCCGTGCAGGAAGAAGGGCGGCTGATCTTCGAAGCCGAAAATGAATTGTTCGGCGTGAGCCACGCGGAGGTGGGAGCCTATCTGCTGGGCGTCTGGAATCTTTCGGAGCAGGTTATTTTCAGCGTGTATAACCATCATCATGTGGCGACCTGTGATTCCTACGATTTTGATTGCCCGCTGTGCGTGCACGTGGCGGACTACTTGGAGCATGAGCTTGTCATTTTGAATCAGAACTACAAACAACCTCTTGTGAACGTTGAGCAACTGGAAGAACGTGGTCTGGTGGACAAACTGCCGTCATGGCGCGAACGCTGCGAGGAGTTGTTGGAACGTGAGCACGAAAGCTAGAGTCCTGTTTGTTGACGACGAGGCCAACATTTTAGACACCTTTCGCACTTCCTTGCGTAAGCTCTATGCGGTGGACACGGCTCTTGGTCCAGAGATTGGGTTGCAAAAAGTGAAATCCGAAGGACCCTGGGCGGTGGTTGTTTCGGATCTCAAAATGCCGGGAATGGACGGGATAGAATTTCTCGCCAAGGTCCAAACCCTTGCCCCTGACACGGTGCGCGTGATGCTCACCGGATTCGCCGATCTTGAAACCTCCATTCAGGCAGTGAACAAGGGGCAGGTCTTTCGGTTTCTCACCAAGCCCACCCCTCTCGATGAGCTGAAGCAAACCCTTGAGGTCTGTATTCGGCAATACAATCTGATCACCGCTGAAAAAACGTTGCTGAAGGGAACCCTGCGCGGCAGCGTTCAGGTTCTGGTTGATGTGTTGGCGCTTGCCTCTCCGGAAGCATTTGGCCGCAGTGAGCGGATCAAGCGCCTGGCTATGCGCGTGGGGAACAGTTTGAATGCGAAGAGCCTCCTGCATTTGGAAATGGCCGCCATGCTTTCTCTTTTGGGGTGCATTTCCCTGCCTGAAGAATTGTTGCATAACTATTACGCGGGGCAGGTTTTGACTCCGGAGGAAAAACAACTCCTGCAGGCCCACCCGAGCATCGCCGCGGCGTTGTTGAGCAATATTCCCAGGCTGGAGCCGGTCATTGAGATAATTTTGAACCAGAACGACACATTGAGAACAAATCCCCAGCTTTCACTGGAGTCGCAGATACTCAACGCCGTCATGGAGTATGACCGGAGAAATTTTTTACTCAAAGACAGGCGTGAATCCGTGAAATCCATGTTGGATACACAGGCATATGACAAGGCCGTACTTGCGGCGTTGCTTAAATCCGCCGCCCTGGAGGAAAATTTTACGGCTGCGGAATTGTCTGTGAACAGGTTGGTGACCGGCATGCTTATCGATCAGGATCTATACACCAAAACCGGGATGCTGCTGATGGCACGAGGGCAGGAGATCCAGGACGCCGCCTTGGCCAGGCTGGTCACGTTTTCTGAAAGTGGCCAGATTCCCGCCACGCTGCGGGTGTTGGTGCCCCATGGGGGGTGATGTGCCCTGACTCTCAAGGAGCGAGGGGCTTTTCGCATTGCGCAGCATCGGCGTTGAGCGCATCCCTGCTTTATTCAAGCACAATCTCCTCTGGCCGTTCAGGCCTCGCTACGCCGCAAATAAAGCTCCAATCTACGGGTAAGAAGGGAGCAGGTCAGGGTCAGCGTCAGGTACAGACAGCCGATGGTGGTCCAGATTTCAAAGGTGCGGTATGTGGAGGCCATGATTTCAAGCCCCTGAAAAGTCAGCTCTTGCACCGAAATCACAGCGACAATCGATGAATCCTTGATCGTGGAGATGAATTGACCGGCCAGCGGAGGCATGATGCGCTGCGCGGTGAGCGGTAGGATGACATAACGCATGGTCTGATAGGGCGAGAGGCCAAGAGCGTGGGCCGCTTCCCATTGCCCTTTCTCCACGGACTGCACTCCGGCGCGGACAATTTCAGTAATATAAGCGCCTTCGTATACCGCCATGGTCGTGACGGCGGCGATGAACGACGGAAAGCGCCTGGGGGGGGCCGCGATCCAGGCCAGGAACTCCTGTCCGCTGTCTGGGAGATTGCGCACAGCTGTTTCAAGATGCAACACAGACATGACCTGGTCGCTGAGAAAAAAGTAGAAAATAAAGATCAGCACCAAAGAAGGGAGGTTGCGCACGCTGTTGACATACGCGCCCCCGACCAGTCGGGGGAGCAAGGTCTTGGATGTACGGCACAGTCCCATGACCACACCGAAACACAGGGCCAGGACCGTGGCCCAGATGGAGAGTTTGATGGTGGCAGCCAGTCCGAGCAGGAGCAGGTTCGGACGCCAGCTATGCGTTGCCGCGTCAAAACGCAGCATGTAGCTTCCGATCACGCTCCAACTCCAGTCATACTGAAGCCCCGAGGCTATACGCCAGCCGAGCAGGGCTACGGCCGTGGCAACGAGCGTGATGAGCGCCGCGTCCAGGAGAGTCGGGCGTTGTTTTCCTTTTATCATGCGGGAAGTCGGAGCCCGGGCCGTGATTCGGCCCGGGACTCGTTGCGTTTTATTGGAGCCGCTCTTTCCATTCCAGGCTTTCGAACCAGTATTTATAGCGCTCCTGTATCCAGCCTTCGAGCTGTACGGACTGAATCCAGTTGTCGAAAAAGTTCAGGGTGTCCACATCGCCCTTGAGGACGGCAAACCCGTTGGGCTCCTTGGTGAAGTTTTCATTGAGCGGCAAGAAGAGCGTGTCCGGGTTCTCCAGGGCCTGTGTCGCCGGAAGCGGGGCCATGCTGACAAACGCGTGAGCCCGGCCGTTATGCAGCTCCTGAAGGGCTTGGGCTTCCTCGTCGAACAACCTGAGTTCGGCGAGCGGCATGTGCTTTTTGGCGGCCTGGGCGGCTGTGGTGCCGATGCGCGCCACAATGATCACGTCGGGTTTGTTGAAGTCCTGTAGACTGGAAAAGCCGTCAGCGAATTTTTTGCTGGCCACGATGCTCATGCCTGAATAGTAATAAGGGTGCGTAAAATTCACCTTGATGTTGCGTTCCGGGGTAATGGTCATCCCGCCGATGATGACGTCGAATTTGCCGGTGAGCAGGGCAGGGATGATGCCGCTCCATTTGGTGGGCACGAACTCCACTTCTACGCCCATGTCCTTTGCCAAACGCTTGGCCACGTCGATTTCAAAGCCGATGAACTCGCCGTTTTTGTCTTTCATGGCCCAAGGCACGAACGTTGAGAACCCCACGCGCAATACGCCGCGTTTGACCACCTGCTCGATGGTGCTTTCTTGCGCGAGCTGTAGACGCATGTTGTCTTCCGCCCAGACCGTGCCTGCGAGCAGGCAGCCCAAGACGAGCACGAGAAGAACGGCCACGGCGGCCTTACAGATGTGCATTGGCATCCTCCTGAAAATGTGGAATTTTGTGTTTATGGGGGAAAGCCTTCCATTGAGTTGTTACACTATATCGTCGAATACCATCAAATGTTTTTTCTGAGAGAATGATGATTGTCCTGCGGCAGTCACAGGATTTGGCCAAGGAAAAGCCGTGTTCGTTCCTCTTCGGGCTGCTCGAAGAAGCGTTGCACCGTGTTTAATTCGACCAGTTTGCCGTGCTCCATGAAGACGATGCGGTCGCCGGCCTCGCGTGCGAAGCCCATCTCATGGGTCACGACCACCATGGTCATGCCTTCGGCGGCAAGGCTTTTCATAACATCCAGGACTTCGCCGATCATCTCCGGATCAAGCGCGCTGGTCGCTTCGTCGAACAGCATCACCTTGGGGCGCAGGGCCAGGGCTCTGGCTATGGCCACACGTTGCTGCTGCCCTCCGGAAAGGTGGTTGGGAAACGTATTGATTTTATCGGCCATGCCCACTTTTTCCAGCAGGGCGAGCGTTGCGCTGTCCGCTTCCTGCGTTGATTTTTTCCTGACCAGTTTTTGCGCTAGATTGATGTTTTCCCTCACGGTAAGGTGAGGAAACAGATTGAATTGCTGGAAAACCATACCGACTTCGGTGCGGATGGCCAGCCGGTTTCTCTTTCTGTGGTCCAGCGGGATACCATCTATGACAATGGCGCCGGAATCTATTTCCTCCAGTCCGTTGAGGCATCGCAGAAACGTTGATTTGCCGGAACCCGAGGGGCCGATGATCACCACAACTTCACTGCGGCGGACTGTGAGCGAAAAATCGTCAAGGGCCTGAACGCCGCCGGAGAATATTTTGCTGACGTGTGCGGCGGAAATTATGATGTGGTTGTCGTTGGTGCGGGGTTCGGTCATAGCGTCGATTTCCTTATCGTCCCGCCCGTAAATGGCGCTCAAGTTGCAGGGAGGCGGCGGAGAGCAGTAGCGTGACGCAGAGATATATGGCGGCTACGGTAAACCAGATTTCAAAGGTGAGGAAGGTTTCGGAGATAATGATTTGTCCTTCCATGGTCAGTTCGGCGATGGAAATGGTGCTGACCAGAGCCGAATCCTTGACCAGGTTGACGGCGATGCCGGTGAGGGGAGGGAGCACTTTGCGCAAGGCTTGGGGCAGGATCACGTACCGGTAGGATTGCCATCCTGAGAGCCCGAGGCTGTATGCGGCTTCGAATTGTCCTTTGGCGGTTGCGACGATGCCGGAGCGGATGATTTCCGAGGCGTAGGCTCCTTCGAAAAGACTGAGCGCCAGGACGGCCGCGCTGAACCGCCCCATGTCCATGACAGGCGACAGAACGAAGTAAATGAAAAATATTTGCACCAACAAGGGGGTGTTGCGCACGATTTCCACATAGGCGCGGGATAGCGCCCGTCCCACGATGGAATCGGAAAGGCGCAGCAAGGCGGCGGTGAGCCCGAAAATGAAGGCCAGCCCAAAGCTGACCCCAGTAATCTTGAACGTCATCCACAGTCCTTGCAGCAAGGGGCCTTGCGTCCAGGAGCCGGATTTCGAATAAAGCAGGTATTTTGGCACCCGGTACCACTGCCAATGATAACCCATGGTTTCCGCACTGTGCAGTATAAACCATAGTGCCCCAATGCAGAGCAGGACGAAGAGAAACACATCGCGCGTTCGTGCGAGACTGGATTGTGGGCGTGCCGTCATGGGATGTCAGGGCTTTTTGAACGTCCAATCATGTTACGAGATAATGGTCTTCAAAAGAGGGTTTGCGAAACAGGATATCATCTGGAACAGTTTTTCATAATGCCGCGTATTAGATCAGTAACTACATACTATACTAGCGCATTTTCGCCTTGAAACAAGGCTCTCCCCTGAAACAATTTCCAATTGTTCCAGGGAAATGCATAAGAGCATCTAGC
>CAZFCK010000029.1:0-29989 GCA_964517355.1 uncultured Desulfovibrionaceae bacterium
CCTCCCCTGGTCGTCGTGCGGGCGCGAAAGCCCGCGACTTTATTCTTTTTTTCTTATAGTCCGAAAGTCGTATTGTATAACCTGTGGGCATGTTTGCATTGTTAAGCATGATATTCATGGGGCTCGGGTCACCTCCTGGCGGGGGACGTGGCTGGCATCCAACTTCCCAATTTTAACATTAAAATTCTCTAGCCATGCCTGAACTGCCCGAGGTGGAGACCATTGCCAGGGGGCTGCGTGCGCCCCTTGAAGGCGCTTGCGTCGAAAGGGTGGAGATACCGGGTCCCCATGCCGTGGGGCAGGATGCTGCGCTCTTCCGCTCCCGTCTGCTCGGCGCATGTTGCTCAGGCGTGCGCCGTCGCGGCAAGCTTCTTTTGTTGGATATGCAGGCTCCGGCGGTTGCCGGCGCGCTGACCCTGGCCGTGCATCTGCGCATGACCGGCCGAATGTTCATGCCCGCCGCGCTTGATGCCGCCGCAAGCCTGGCGGATTCGCCGCACACCCATGTACGCATCTTTTTTCAGGAACGACCCTTTCCTTTACTGTTTCACGATGTGAGGAAGTTCGGCCGGCTTATGGCCTTCACTCCGGCGGAACTCGCAGCCTGGGATTTTTACGCCTCCCTGGGGCCCGAGCCGCTCGACGTGCCCGAAGCGGCGTTTCTGGCGTTGTTCCGCTCCCGGAAGGGGCGTATCAAGGCTTTGCTGTTGGATCAGCGCGTCATAGCGGGCATCGGCAACATCTATGCGGACGAGACGCTGTTTCGCGCCCGCATCCGCCCGGATACACCGGCGCATACCTTGCGGCCCGCCGATCTTTCACGCCTGTACGAGGAATTGCGGACCGTGCTCAGCGAGGCCATAGCCGCATGCGGCAGCACATTGCGCGATTACCGAAACGCGCAGGGCGACGCGGGCGCTTTTCAGAACAGATTCCAGGTCTACGGCAAGGCCGGGACGCCGTGCCCCTGCTGCGGCACTCCGTTGAGCAAAAGCACGGTTGCGGGGCGCACCAGCGTTTATTGCACCCAGTGCCAGAAGTGACGCATGGTCTGGAGCGGATTTTCCCCGGGATTCGATTCGCCCCGTTTTGCAAATGTCTTCTCATGACACCGCGCCCGGCAGCCGCTTACCGCGGCGATGCGGCCAGGAGCTTTTGGATGGCCTCGCAGGCGATGCGGGTGCCGCCTTTGCGCTGCTCCAGGTAGCTCTGGAAGCGTTCCTTGACGCGCAGTTGCTGTTGGGGGCGCTGGAGGTAGGCTACGAGCTCCCGTCCAAGTTCCTCGCCGTTTTTCACGATGCGTACAAGGTCTTGCTCCACGATCTCCTTGCCCACCCAGGAAAAATTCTTCCAATGGGGGCCGATGCAGGGCACGACGCCTTCAGCCAGGGGTTCAAGGAAATTCTGTCCCCCGAGTGGCGCGAGGCTGCCGCCGACGAACGCGGCGCGCGCCATGCCGTAGGCCGCCTGAAGTTCGCCGAATTTGTCCCAAAGCACCAGAGCGCCGGGAGATACCGGTTCATGAATGGTGGAGCGCAGTATCCAGGGAATGTCGGCCGCGTCCAGATGGCGCGCCCAGTCTTTGACATGATGCAGATGGCGCGGAAACAACGCGATGCAGGTTTTCGGGCGCTGCTCGCGCAGGACAGTAATGGCCTTGGTCACCTCTTTTTGTTCGTCCCGACGGATCGAGCCGAAAACGCAAAGGGATGTGCCGGGCTTGAAGACCGTGGCCAGGGGGCTGTCCACGAACGGGGGCGCGGCGCCGGGCGTGAACCTGTCGAATTTGATGTTGGGCATGATGCGGATGCCCCCGCGCACGTTGTTGTTGCCGAACAGTGCGTCGTACCGGCGTTGATGCTCCTCTGAGACGGCGAGGATGGCGGACGGCGCGGCGCTGCGGAACAAGCGCCTGAACGGAAGATAGCGCGCCATGCTGCGTGTGCTGAGGCGTCCGTTGATTACGGCGAGCGGTACGCCATCATGGGCGCAGGTGGCCAGAAGGCCGGGCCACAGTTCTGTTTCCAGCAGCACCACCAGGCGGGGGCGCGCCTGCAGCAGGGCCTTGTGCATGAGCGAGGGCGCGTCGAAGGGAAAATACGTGGGTGCGAAAGACAGCTTGGGCGCGTTGCGCAGGCACCATTCCTCTATGCGCCGCAACACTTCCAGCCCCTGGTCGGTGCAGGTGGTGGCCAGGATCGTTTTGATGCCGCCTTTGCGGCTGCATTCCTTGACGATCTCCCAGGCCAGATAGGCTTCGCCTCCCGACGCCGCATGCAGCCAGATGTCGTGGTGTGAGACTTCAGTGCCCCAATAAGGGGGCACTTTCCGCATCTTGAAGCCGGGGCGCAAGCGTTTGGAAAAGCGCATGAACGGCATGGCGAGATAGTAAGCGGCGTCATACAGGCTCATTACTGTTTGTTGGAGCGGGGAAAGAGGACTGGTCATGCGTTGTTATGTGGGGTTTGAGCCCTTTTGTGGGGGCGTTGCGGTTGCGAGGCCCAATTCCATGAGCCGGGCTATGAGTTGGTCGAAGTCCATGCCCACTGCGGCGGCCGCCTTGGGTAACAGGCTGGTGGGGGTCATGCCGGGAATGGTGTTGACCTCGAGCAGGTAGAGCGCGTCGTCATGCAGCATGAAGTCGGCGCGGCTGTAGCCCCGGAGACCAAGCGCGGCGTGAGCCGCAAGGGACATCTCCATAAGCTCCCGGCATAGTTCGGGAGCCACGGGCGCGGGGCATATTTCCTCGGCGCCGTCCTGGGCGTATTTGCTCTCGTAATCGAAATAGGGCGCGGCGTTGCGTGGGCGGATGAGAATAGGAGGCAGCGCCTCGCCGCCCACTACGGCGCAGGTGAGTTCGACCCCGGGCAGGGCCTGTTCCAGAAGCACTTCGCGGCCTTTGGAGAAAAGGTTTTCCATGGCGGTTCGCAGCTCGTCGAGAGTGGCGACCATGGCCATGTCCAGGCTTGAGCCCCCGGCGTTGTCCTTGATGAAGATGGGAAAAGAAAGGGTGGGGCGCCAATCGGGCCCGGGCCGCCTGGGGAGGTATTCCCAGTCCGCGGTCAGCAGGCCGTGGCGTCTGAAGATTTGCTTGGCCGCGGCCTTATGCAGGGCGAGAAACGATCCTCCCGGGCCGGCGCCTTGATAGGGCACATTCGCGGCATCCAGCATCGCCTGTACGAGGCCGTCTTCTCCGGGACTGCCGTGCATTAAAATGAAAGCGAAATCGCACTGCTGCGCGACTGCCGTTATATTCAGGAAGTCCGTTTGCGGATCAAGACGCTCTACGGTGTGCCCCAAACGCAAAAGCGCCGCTTCAACGCTTTTTGCGCCGGAAAGGGCCACGTCCCGTTCACTCGACCAACCGCCCGCTATCAAAAGAACACGCATTAAGATCAATTCCCAGCCGTTCGTTAAAGATGCGTTCCAGGGCCTCTGCCTGTTGTTTGGAAAGTTCGATGCGCCCCCTGATGAAATCGTTGGTCGCGTACCGTTGCATCAGATCGGTGAAACGTTGGTCAACACCAACGAGTATATCGTGCTGCACGCGCTTGTCGGCATAGATGACGCACAGGGGCAGAAAAAAACGTTCCACGTCGAGTTCCCAGGGCCAATACACGTGATGCACAACCCCTTGGGCAATGAGGGCGTTGCCCGTGGCTTCAAGGGTCCAGACGCCTCCAAGTTGGGCGTGGTTGCCTCCGTACATAATGGTGTAGTGTTTTGCAATATCATGGAGCAGGGCCGAGGCGCGCACCGATTGCACGCAGTCGCAGAGACCGATCTCTCTGGCGCGCAGAGCCATGGCCGTTGAGATGATCGCCACGAGCATACTGTGGGCGCGGATGTGCGGCGGCATGGCGAAACGGTCCCACAGCTGTTCGCATTTCGCGTCGGAAGGAGGCGGTTTGGGCGTTGCAGCCGGTTGGGGCATGATCGCAGGCGCATCGCAAAACAAAGGCTTGGCCGAGGCCGAAGCTGGCGTATCGCCTATTGTCGCGTCCGGTTTTCTTACAGCCTGTTTCATACGGTCCGGGGGGTTTCAACTTTTCTCATCTTGTTCCATGCGGGTAAATAAGCACTGGAGCCGCCGTCCGCAAGGCGCATATGGCCCCCTCCCCGCGTTGCCGCTGGCATTGGGATTTCCGCATGCGCGGAACGTATTGTGGCGGCAAGTCCTAGAATGTCCCAAACCAAGGCGTAACGCAAGTCCTGAGAGTTTCGACCGTAATCCGGAAACACGCTGGAAGGGAGGCGCAACGAGGCGGATGCCGCGGGCTTACCGGCAACGGCAGACCGCCATGTGGTCCGGCGGGCCGAATCCTTTTCCGGGGGCGAAACCGGCGGCCAGACAGGCATGCAGATAGTCGCGGGCGCGTAATACCGCGTCGCGCAGGGGCAACCCCTGCCCAAGGCCGGTGGCTATGGCGGCGGAAAGCGTGCAGCCTGTGCCGTGGGTGTGCGGCGTGTCGATCAGGGGCAGGGAAAAGGGCTCCGGATCGGCGCCGGGAAGACACAGCCAGTCCGTGGCCTGTTCTCGCCCCTGGAGATGGCCTCCTTTGACAAGCACGGCTTTCGGGCCCTTCGCAAGGAGAATGGCCGCCGCAGCGGGAATGTCTTCAGGCCCCCGGATGCTCATGCCCGCAAGCAGCTCGGCTTCAGGGATGTTCGGCGTGAGCAGGTCGGCAAGGGGCAGTATCTCGCGCTCAAGGGCGGTTACAGCCGTTGTTTCCAGAAGTCGGTGGCCGCTTTGGCTGACGGAAACCGGATCGACCACCAGCGTGAAATTTTTGGCGCGCAATTGTCCGGCCAGGGCGCTGATGATGGGGGCGGAAAAGAGCATTCCCGTCTTCGCGGCGTGGATGGGAAAGCCTTCGGCTATGGCCAGATATTGTTGTTCCGCGAAAGCGGCGGGAGGCGCGTGGATTCCGGTGACGCCCAAGCCGTTTTGCGCGGTGAGGGCCGTGATGACGCTCATGCCGTACCCGCCGAGGGCGGCGATGGTTTTCAAATCGGCCTGGATGCCGGCGCCGCCGCCGGAATCGGAACCGGCCATGGTCAGTATGTTGGCGCGCTTCGTCACCTAAAGTTCCTCTTCGCTTTGCTTTTTAATGCCTTTCATGCTCATGCCCGATTCAGCCAGAACATAGAGCGCGGCCAGGGTCGGGGGGATGAAGGTGGCCACCCGGAAAAGCAGGGCCACGGCCAGGGCGTGGGGTTTGTCGACGCCGAACCACCCCAGCGAGAGTACGAAAGCCGCCTCCACCACGCCCAGGGCGCCGGGAGACGAGGGCGTGGCGAAGCCCAGGGTTGCCACCACGAAAACGGTCAGGGCCTGGGCGTAGGTGATGTCGAGCTGCGCCACCCAGAAGACCACGAGAAAATTGACGCTGACGTTGCCCAGCCAGAAGAGCGCGGAATAGCCGCTCAACCCGAAATAAAATCCCGGGGTGCGTTTCACTTGCAGTTGCGCGAACACGTCGGCGCAGAGCACCTTGAGTTTCTGCCCCGGCACGAGCTTGAGAAAGAAATCTCTGGAACGGGGCACGTAGCGGATGAGAAAGACACAGCCCCAGAGTCCTCCCACCACAATGGCCAGGGGCACCAGGGCCACGCTGCTGCCCATGGAGGCCGCGGTAAACAGTCCCATGGCCAGAAGGCAGTTGAGGTCCGCGAAACGCTCCCAGAAGATGAGACCGAGACCGCGCCCCAGAGGGATGCAGGTTTTGCGCCGCAGATAAAAGGCCTTGGCGACCTCGCCGATTTTGGCGGGAAACATGTTGTTGATGCCCAGGCAAAACACGCTGGCCTTGAGCGATGTCATGAATCCGGCTTCATTATTGGTGAGGAAGTTGAAACGCACCGCGAGCGGCAGGTAGGGAACAAAGCTGTAGGCAAGCGTGATGAGCAGCGCCCATAAGCCGAAGGTGCGCAGGGCCACGGTGAACTGTCCCCAATCCATGCCCCAGATGACATAGAGCATGCAAAAACCCACCAAACCGAAACGGATGAAAAAGGACAGCAGTTTTTTTGTAAACTTTTTTAAGGGCATGCTGTTTCACGTGTTGAATATGTCGTTAAAGGGCGGCGTCGAGCAGCATGTTGTCACGGTGTACGGCTTCGTTAAAGGAGTAATGGAGTATCGAATCTATTTCATGACTTTTTTTGCCCACGATGCGCCGCAGGTCGCCAGCTTTGTAGTTGCAGAGCCCCACGCCGAGGGTCCTGTCGCTGGCGTCGATGATGCGCACCAGGGCGCCGCGGTCGAAATTGCCTTCGACCCTGGTGACGCCGATGGGCAAAAGGCTTTTGTGCCCCTCAAAGAGGGCGCGTACGGCGCCGTCGTCCACGTAAAGGGAGCCGGTTGATTCTCTATTGTAGGCGAGCCGGAATTTGCGCCGGGAAACATGTTTACCCGTTGCGCGCACCCAGGTTCCCAAGGGTTCGCCGGCAAAGGCGCGTTCCAGGGCGTTGGGGACCCGCCCCCCCAGGATCAGCGTGGGCACGCCCCGTTGCGCGGCTCGCCGGGCCGCCAGCAGCTTGGAGAACATGCCGCCGGAGCCCACGGTTGTTTTTCCGCCGCACATGGAGCCGAGATCCAGCTTTCCGATGTCCTGAATGCAGCAGATGGGCCTGGCCGCGGGATTCTCAAGGGGGTTGGCGTCATAGACCCCGTCCGCGGAGGTCAGGTTGATGAACAGCTCGGCGCCCACAAGGTTCAGCAGCAGCCCCGCGAGGTTGTCGTTGTCGCCGAACTGGATTTCCTTGACCACGATCGTGTCGTTTTCATTGACGATGGGCAGGGCGCGCCAGGCGAAGAGGGCGTCGAACGTGTTGCAGGCGTTGAGAAAACGGCGGTTGCTGCGGAAATCGTCCTTGGTGAGCAGGATTTGGGCGGTCAGGATGCCGTGTTCGCCGAAGGCCTTGTCGTAGACATGCATGAGCCGGCTCTGGCCGATGGCCGACGCGGCCTGACGGTCGGGTATGCCGCGCAGTTCGTGCGCATGATCTTTGCCCAGGGAGCGGATGACCCCCCTGCCGGTGGCGACCGCGCCGGAAGAGACAAGCACGACCTCGAGGCCTTTGCCGTGCAATTGCGATATTTGCCGCGCGAGATCTTCTATCACGGCCAGGTCCACGCCGTTTCCTCTGGTCAGCACGGCGCTGCCCACCTTGATGAGCACCCGTTTGACGCGGGAAAGGACTTCCTGGCGTTCCTGCTGTTCGCTTTGGGAATGGAAATCTAGAAATGTCATGGTGTTACTCGTCTTTGGCGTCGTTTTTACGGCGCCACAGTTCCTTGACCAAGGCCTCCAGCCCTAGCTTTTCAAGGGCGGAAATCAGAAAAACGTCCACCTTCTCCCGACGCGCGCGTGTGCGGAGCGTTTCGATCTGTTCCGCGGTGAGCAGATCGATTTTGTTGAGCACACGGATTTGAGGCTTCAGCATGAGCTGCGGGTTGAACGCCGCGAGTTCCTGTTCCACAACCTCGAATCCCAGCCATGGCGCTTCGAGATCAATTTCTTCCACGCTGAGTAGATGCACGAGAAATCGGGTGCGTTCCACATGCTTGAGAAAGCGGTGCCCGAGCCCCTGGCCGAGGTGGGCCCCTTCGATGAGGCCGGGTATGTCGGCAAGGATCAGGCGTTCGCCGAGATCGTTCTGCAGCACGCCGAGGTTCGGGTGCAGGGTGGTGAACGGGTAGGGCGCTATTTTGGGCCGTGCGGCGGATACGGCCGCGATGAGGGTTGATTTGCCGGCATTGGGCATGCCGACAAGTCCGCCGTGGGCGAGGATCTTGAGCTCGAGACGCAGGGTTTTGCGTTGTCCGGCCTCACCGGGCTGGGCGAAGCGGGGGGTGCGCATGGTTGAGGATTTGAAATGCGTGTTGCCTTTGCCCCCGCGCCCCCCTCTGGCTATGACAACCTGAGCGTCCTCGGTGTCCAGGTCAGCGAGCAGGCGCATGGAGTCGTCCGGCTGGGGCGAAGCCGCATCCGATTCCTCCACGGAGTCGTCCTTGCCGGCGGAAAGGGGCTCGAGCTCTCTCGGCGAGGCGCCCTGCCCGTAGTCCTCGTCGGGCGTATCGCTGGTATAGACGATAAAGCCCTTGCCCTGCCGCGCGAGGTAGTGCTGCTCAGCGCCGGCGTCGGCGGAGGGTTCCTGGTCTTCGGCGTCCATGATTTCATAAATCAGAGTGCCCACGGGCACCTCAATGACGAGATTTTTACCAGCGCGCCCGTATTTTTGGCAGCCTTGGCCCGGTTGTCCGTTTTCAGCCTGGTAATTGCGTTTCACACGCAGATCGTAAAGGGTCAACAGGCGGGGTTGGGCCTTGATGACGATATCCCCGCCTTTACCTCCGTCGCCCCCGTCAGGTCCGCCTTTGGGAATGAATTTTTCTCTGCGGAAGGAGACGCAACCATGTCCTCCTTTGCCGGATGCAACGGTGATTTGGGCTTGATCAACAAAACGCATAAAGTGAAACTCGTAGGTTAAGGTGTCCCCGGAAGGGCCAAAGATTGATACACGTCAACAGGAAAAAAGGCAAAGGGCGCATTGCCCCTGTGGGAAGATGGCGCTGGGATCAAAGATTGACGGAGTGAAGGGGCGGGAGTATATCATAAATTTGGAAACCGCAGTGTGCAATGTTATACAATATCGAGTGGGGTAGGTTATGAACAAGGGATACTCATTGATGCGGCATCGCCGCAAGGCGTCCGCCAGAAATGAAAATTGGTTTTACATAAACCAATCCGACCCCGAAAAACAGGAATTGCTTTCCAATCCCAGTTCCAAAGTTTTGGAAAAACAAGAGCGGAATTATAAATATAAGGAACAGGAAAAAAAGGAACATTCCTGATGCTGGATTATTGCGTTTTGGGCATTTTACCGGGCTTGGTGAAAAAAGCGTCGAATGCCTTAAGATCCTCCGGACTCATATCTTTTCTCAATGCCTGAGGCAATTGCTCATGGGAAGGACGCTGCTCTGTTTGTTGCCGGTTTTGGGCGCGGGCCTGTTCAAGTGCTTTTTGCCGGGCGACGAACCATGCGGGCGCCTTGTCAAAACCGGTGGTTTTATCCGCCAACAACCATAGCTGGTTGTTGCGCGTGACTGCGAAAAGACCCGACAGCATGACGGGTTCCTGGCGTTGATAAGCTTTTTCCAGAAACGGCTCCAGTTTTTCCGGAGCTGTCTTTTTAAAAAAGATATAAGCGCGTTTCCCGAATAGATTGGTGACGTAATAGACATCCTTGCCGTTGCTGTGGCGCAGGCCCGGAATGCCGATGCATTGCGACGCATAGGTGTAGTTGACGTTGGGCAGGCTGTCCGCCTGCGCCACGCCCGGACAAAGGGCCATACACAAGAGCGGTATACACAGCAGGCGGCATACTGCTCTACACGATACGGCAAATTGGGTGGAAATGTTCCACATAAACAAAACGCCCACGGCAAGTTGAGGCCGCGGGCGTGCTGTCGGAAAAGTGTTTCGACGGCCTACCCGCCGCCGGATGCGCTTAGGACTCGAAAGGGAGAACGTTGACGCGGGTTTTGACTTTGTTGTTGCGCCGATACTTCTCAAAGGAGACAATGCCGTCAATAAGGGCGAAAATGGTGTAATCCTTGCCCAATCCGACATTTTTCCCAGGATGCCATTTGGTGCCCAACTGGCGCACCAAAATGTTGCCGGCGCGGACTTGCTGCCCGCCGAAGCGTTTAACGCCTCTTCTTTGTCCTATACTATCGCGGCCGTTTCTTGAACTACCGCCAGCTTTTTTATGAGCCATGACGTTGCTCCTGTGCTTACAGGCCGTGAGGCCGCCCCATAAGGGGGCTTAGGCCTGGATGGCCGTGATCTTGAGCTTGGTATAGTCCTGACGATGTCCCTGCTTTTTATGGGAATCGTTGCGGCGCCATTTGTGGAAGACGACAATTTTCTTGCCGCGTCCATGTTCGAGCACCTGGCAGGTAACCTTGGCGTTTTCAACGTAGGGCTTGCCTACCGCGATTTCATCGCCGCCGACCATCAGGATCTTTTCCATCTGGAGTTCGCTGCCGGGCTCGACCTGGAGCCTGTCCACAACGATCTCTTTACCTTCTTCGACGCGGAATTGTTTTCCGCCCGTCTCGATAATAGCGAACATAATATGACCTCCGGTGCAAAGAAAGAGATAATTGCCCTGATTTTGAGACGCTGTCAAGCCCATTTTTGGAAAAAAGCGCGGTTCGTCTTTTTTGAGGAAGGGGCGCTTGTGTTGGGCGAAACGGGATTTATGACGCAGAGCGGCCGTTTTCCACGGCAAGGCGCAGCTCCCGCGCCGCCCGCTCAGGATCGTCCGCGCTGCACAAGGCCGACACCACGGCCACGCCGTCGGCCCCGGCGCGTATCAATGCGGGGGCGCTTGCGGCGGTGACGGAACCTATGGCCACAAATTTGTGGCGCGTCAAGGGGCGGGCCTTGGCGATGCCGTCGATCCCCCACGGAGGCGCGTGGTCGGCCTTTGTCGCAGTGGGAAAGACGGGCCCTATGCCCAGGTAATCCACATCCAGCGCTTCGGCTGCCGCGAGTTCGTCGTAGTCGTCTATCGTAAGGCCTATGACCGCACCGGCTCCCATGATTCTGCGCACGTCCGCGTATTCCATGTCCTTTTGCCCAATGTGCACGCCATCCGCGCCTGCGGCCAGAGCGACATCCACGCGGTCGTTGATGATCAGCGGCACGCCCAGGGGGGAAAGCAGAGCGCGCAATCCGCGGGCCAGGGCGACGAATTCGCGGGTGGGGGCGCTTTTTTCCCGCAGCTGGACCATGGTGGCGCCGCCCCGGACAGCGGCGGCGACCACCTCTTCCAGG
The DNA here is from genome assembly GCA_964517355.1 of uncultured Desulfovibrionaceae bacterium. Lineage (GTDB taxonomy): Bacteria > Desulfobacterota > Desulfovibrionia > Desulfovibrionales > Desulfovibrionaceae > CAZFCK01. The sequence goes on from CAZFCK010000029.1 coordinate 10,851, forward strand.
TCACGCCCCTTGCACAGGGGGCGGTTTGTGACAAGATAGAGCGAAAGGTCCAACACAACAGTTAATTGACGTTGCTGAGATGGCCGTCGATTTCCGCGGCGATCTTTTCCCCGGAAAGGAGCATGCCGCCGAAGATGGGCCCCATGCGATAGGAGCCGAAACCGGCGTTGGCGGCCATGCCGGAAACATACACGCCCGGGAAGATCTCTTTGGAATTATCCAGGGTATTGGTTTCGGCGACTTCGGCCCACATGGATTGCTCTCCCTCGATGCCCCCGGAGCGGGTATTCAGCCGGACATCGTTTTTGCGGGTGAGCGTCTGCAGCAGTTCCACGGCATGGCCGGTCGCTTCCACCACGAATTTGCTCATGATGACGAGGGGGTCCACATGCAGGCCCGCCATCTCGACCGGCGAGGAATTGATGACAAGCCCGGTAACACGTTTGGTCCCGTCGATTTCCCGCAGGACAACGTCTTCCACGCTGACGCAGTTGAAAATTTTCGCGCCGGCGAGGCAGGCTTTGGAGGCCAGGGTGGTGGTGGCGGTCACGGCGTCCGCCAGGTAGTAATTGTCCTGGTATTTCCGCAGGGGCACGCCGATTTCTTCCAGCAAGGCCTTGCCTTCTTCCTGGACGACGATGGAGTTGAAGGTCATGCCACCGCCCCACATGCCGCCGCCGATGGAGAGCTTGCGCTCAAAGAGGGCCACGTTGTGGCCTTTGGAGGCGAGTCTGTAGGCAGCGGTGAGTCCGGAAGGGCCGCCACCGACAATGGCAACGTCCAAGTCCAGGCTGGACTTGAATTTTTCAAAGTAATCACTGATTATGGCCTCGGTAATGATCCGTTCGTTCAGAGCCATGAGTTGTTCTCTCCTTAAATCGTATCAAAATGTAAGCAGCCCTTGCTGCGCAATGCTGGCTCTATCTGATTTTACCCTGGAGCACAATGCGCAGCTGCAAAACAGTGGTTCTTGTAGCATATGTGATGCTGGTCAGGCCAGCTGTTCTTTTCTGTATCCTGAAGGAGGACATGAATAATGGATAGCGAAATGTTTTCCTATTTTATGGAGCTGCACAGGGGGCTGCCGCGGCAGGCCCCTGGCAGCGTCGAGAGTTCGGAACGCGCGTTGCGGTGCGTGCCGTTGCATCCCCGCCCCGCTGCGGAGTTCATTGTCGCCGACATGGGCTGCGGACCGGGGGCGCACAGCGTTTTTCTGGCGCAAGCCCTTGGGGCCAGAGTCCTTTGTCTGGACCTGCTGCCCCAGATGCTCCACGAGGCCAAGGAACGGGCGGTTGCGCGGGGCTGCGCGCAGCGCGTGTTGCCCTTGCAGGCGGACATGGCTTTTCCGCCTCTGCCAGACGGCGTCTGCGATCTCATCTGGAGCGAAGGGTCCATTTACAATATCGGCTTCGATCATGGCCTGCGACAGTGGGCTGGTTTGTTGCGTCCCGGAGGAGCGCTTGTCGTGAGCGAGCTTTGCTGGCTGGAATCGCGCCCCCCGAAAAAGGCGGCAGTATTTTGGGAGGAAAACTATCCGGCCATGCGAACGTTGGAGGAGAACCGGCAGGCGATACGCCAGGCCGGTTTCAGGTGTATAGACCATTTTGTGGTGCCTGAGCGGGATTGGTGGACGGAGTATTACTCTCCGCTGGAACGGCGCATGGAAGGTTTTGCGCGGCGGCATGAAAAGAGCGAGAAGGCCCGGGCGGTGCTCAGCCTGGAACGGGAGGAGATAGAATTGCGCCGGTGTGCGGGAAAGAGTTATGGTTATTGTTTTTTTATACTCCAAGGCGAGGGCCGGGCCCGGCAAGAAGTTGCCGCCGGGGGGTGTGGAAATATATTCTCGACGAATTTGGTATGTGATTTTGCCGCGGGTCGTATTGAAGAGTCGTAGTGATTTGTCCGTGTTGCGAATCTACGCGGCAACAATGGACTGTTGGTGCGGCTTCGTGTAACAAGTACGTATCGCCCGGCAGTCATGTTATCTTTTTCACTGGGTAAGGATTAAAAGGGGACATCGCCGGCGCGCCTGGCTCGCGAGAGGGTTGCGGCATCCTTACGGCGGGTAAACGTGAAATCAAAGAAGAGGTCTGCAGGGAACATCCACATCCTCGGATAGTACAGGGGCGGACGTATCTCCACGCAAGTTATGGGGGCGTCTTTTGGTTTTCGCGTGTGCCACGGACAACTTTTACGAGGGACGGCAGGCACTCATGCATTCGGACACTACAGGTTTAATAATGCCAACGCATGTCATCGCTGTTCAGCCACAGTTACCTTTGCTTGAAGCCATCAGCATTATGGAAAAGGAGCGGATTTCCTGTTTGCTTGTCACCCGGGGCAGGACTCCAGTGGGCATTCTGACGGAACGGGATTTGAGCCGTTTCATGTACCGCGCCGGGAACGACGCGGGCGGGTACTTGGTGCGCGACATCATGAGTTCCAACGTCGTGACCATCAAGGAGAACGAGGATCTTTACGCGGCGTATTCCCTGATGTGCGGCAGGGGCATCCGGCATCTGGCCATCGTGGACAGTGAGGGCCGGGCCGCCGGGATCATGACCTTTTCCGATCTGATGACGCGCCTGGGCGCGGAATTTTTGTCCGAGGTGCGGACCGTGGGCGACGTGATGTCCAAGAACGTCGTCACCATGGAACGTCAGGACGACGTGCGGCGGGCATGGCATCTGATGTCCGAAAAAAACGTCAGCAGCGTGCTCGTGGTGGAGGACAAACGTCCGCTGGGCATACTCACCGAGCGCGACGTGGCGCGGTTTATCTCCCACAACGTGCTGCTGGACAAGCTGCAGGTGGGAGAGGTCATGAACACTCCGGTCCATACCGTGGCCCCGGAGCGCTATATTTTTGAGGCCGTGGGGCGGATGGAGGAGCTTGAAGTGCGCCATCTGGCCGTTGTGGACGATGCGGGGACGCTTCTGGGGGTCATCACGCAAAGCGATATGGTGGCTTCGCTGATCCGCCGTTATGCGCATCTGGAATTCATGGTCCGCAAGCGGACACGGCAGCTCATACGCAAAAACGAGGAACTCGAATACTCCAACCAGCAGCTGCGTCATCTAGACGACATGAAATCAGCCTTTTTATCCTCTGTTTCCCATGAGTTGCGTACCCCTCTGACATCGCTTCTCGGTTTCGCGAAATTGACGAGCCGCACCTTTGTCCAGCGTTTTGGTTCCCTGGCCGCTGGAGATGAGAAACTTGAGCGGCAGGCGGCCCGAATCCAGAACAATTTGAACGTACTGGTCATGGAAGGGGAGCGGATGTCGCGGCTTATCAACGACTTTCTCGATCTCACCAAAATTGAGGCCGGGCATCTGGACTGGCGCGACAGCCTGATCTCGGTAAGCGATTTTGTCATGCATGCCTGCCACGCCGTGCGGGCACAGTTCGAAGACAAGCCGGAAGTGGAGCTGCACGTCACTGTGCAGGAGAAGTTGCCCCAGATCTTCGCGGACATGGACAGATTGCTGCAGGTGATGATCAATCTGTTGAATAACGCGGCCAAATTCACGGAAAAGGGCTGCGTGAGCGTTGAAGCGGTGAATGTGGACGACGATTTTGTGGAGGTGCGAGTCGCGGACACGGGCCTGGGCATTCCTCCCGGTGAGGTTCTCAAGATTTTCGATAAGTTCCACCAATTGGAACAGCGGGACAAGAAAGGCACCATGGAAGGCACAGGGTTGGGTCTGGCCATATGCAAGGAAATCGTGGAGCACTACAATGGCCGCATCTGGTGTGAGTCCGCTGTTGGCAAAGGCAGCGTTTTCAAGTTCCGGCTTCCGGTTTCACGGGATGTGGGGCTGACCACGTACGAAGAGGCCTTGGTCCAGCCGGTCGTCCAAACAGCGAACGACAGTGCTCCATTGGTGCTCGCGGTGGATGACAACCCTGGCATTCGTGAATATTTGCAACAACTTTTCGATAGTGAAGGGTTCCGCATCATCACTGCGAAGGATGGCGAGACAGCGTTGCGCGTGGCCGAGGAAGTGCGCCCCCAATGTGTGCTGATGGACTTGATGATGCCCGGTATCGACGGCAGCGAGGCCATCCGCCGGCTTCGTGAAAACCCCGTGACCAGCGATATTCCTGTTGCGGTGCTCTCCGCCTACCCCTACCGCATGGTGCACGGAAGCGACGCCAACCTGGCCAAGCCCGTGGACGAGGAATTGCTTCTGCAGACGGTGCGCGGACTTATCCGAGGCGGACGCATTCAGGGACGGAAATGCATTTTAGTCCCGAATCCCAAAGAACACGGAAATATGCTTATGATTTCTTCCGGGAAATTACGGTATGTACGTCCTGAAGAACTACGACAGAATTTGTTGCACAAATTTTCGGGCACGGTCTATGTATCCGGGGGCGAGGGCGACGAGGCCGCCCTGCAAATGCTTTCCAATATAGATGATGTGCTTGTATGTATTTTGCCCGAATAGCGGTGTTGCTATTGGGTAGAATGGATATGTACGTTTAGATTCTCACGAAAATGTTGCAAGATTGTCATGATGGACATTTTAATCGATAAATGGTGCAGTTAATTCCATACATGACGCTTAGACCCGTGCAAAGGAGGTTGTCCGTACCTCCATACACCTATATGGCACACTAAGGCGAGAGCGTGGTGCTGTAGGAAAGTCTTGTTCACTGTTCTGCAGATGCCGATGAGGGCTGCACAGTCCGTGTCAACACATGACAGCGGGTGGAACCGATGCAACATCTCGACGACGTCTTCCAGCGGATACTTGCCGCCATGCAGGAATCCGTATTCGTAGCCACGAATGAAGGCACCATCCTTATGGCCAACGACACCGCTGCGGAGTTGCTCTGCGGAGGCGCTCCCGAAGACGTGGTCGGCCACAAGCTTCAAGATTACCTTATCGTGCGTAAAGAGGAAGAACTGATCCTATTGTTTGGGCAGGTACTCAAACGCACCCGGCCGTTGCGTCATGAAATCCTCGTGCAATTGTCCCAGGGTCCTCGTTGGTTTCATTCCACACTACAGCCGGTGCGCTTCGGTCCCGCCGGCATCCACGCCGTCCTCTCCATAGCCTCGGACATCTCGGAGAAAAAGTGGGCCGAAGAGGCGCGCAGCAGGACCAACGAGCGGTTTCGCAACCTTTTTGAGGCAATGCAGCAGGGAGTCGTCTATCAGGACGCCCAAGGGAGGATATTCTCGGCCAATCCCGCGGCTGAGCGCATTTTGGGGCTGCGCATGGAACAACTGGTCGACTTTGAATCCACTATCCCTCCGGACGGGTATGTCATTCAAGAGGACGGCTCTCCATATCCCGTCCACGAGCTGCCCTCCATGGTAGCCTTGCGCACGGGCAAAGTTGTGCTTAGCCGCGTCATGGGCGTCTACAATCCGGAGAGAGGGGAGTATAGGTGGCTCAATGCCGACGCCGTGCCTTTGATGCGGCCGGGGCATACGCTGCCCAGCGAGGTCTTCACAAGTTTCGAGGATATCACGCACCGGAAGCTGGCCGAGCAACAATTGCAGGATAAGGAACAGCGATACCGGTTGATTTTTGAAAAATCACCTTTGGGCATGATTCATTTCTCCGATAAGGGCACAATAATCGATTGCAATGACAAATTCGTCGAACTTATGGGTTCCTCAAGGGAGCTCCTCATGGGCTTCGACATGGCGTCCAAGAGCATGCCGGCGATGTGTGCGGTATTGTCCCGCGCCCTTGCAGGGAAGGCCGCTGTTTTCGAAGGCCGGTATACTTCCGTAACCGGCGGTAAGAGCAGTTGGTTGCGTGCGATCTTCAATCCCGTGGTTCCTGACAAAAATCCTACCGAAGTAATCGCCACCCTGGAGGATATTTCGGAGCGGACCCTGAGCGAACTCCGCTTGCGCAGCAGCGAGAACCGTTTCCGAACACTTGTGGAAAATTTACCCATGGTCGCCGTGCAGTCTTGTGACATACGGGGCAGGATCAGGTATTGGAACGGCGCCAGCGAGAAACTTTATGGCTACAGCAGCCACCAGGTTCTGGGGGAGAGCATTCAGGACCTTATCGTCCCCGAGCACAGGCGCCTGCGGCTGGAACGGGAAGTGGAACTATGGCTCAACAACAGATCTGAAATGCCCGAAGGCGAAATGGAAGTGCTGTGCAAAGGCGGCAGCCTCGTTCCCGTCTATTATTCTTTCGCGAAGCAAGTGACTTCTGATCGGGGGCTGGAGGTTTTCTGCATCCAGGTGGATCTTTCGCCCATGAAACAAGCGCAAAAGGAATTGGTGCGCGCAAAACGGGCCGCTGAAGCGGCCAGCAAGGCCAAGTCGGAATTTCTGGCCAACATGAGCCATGAAATCCGGACGCCTCTCAACGGCATCATGGGCATGCTGCAACTTATCTCCCTTTTTGATTTGGAAAAAGAGCATAAGGAATATTGCGAAATCGCCATCCAATCCTGCAAACGCCTGACACGGTTGCTGAGCGACATCCTCGATATCACGCGCATAGAGTCCGGGCGGTTGGAAATCAGGATCGAGCCCTTCGACTTTTTCGATGTCATGAAGTCCATTCAGCAGTTGTTCGAGCCCGCGGCCAACCAAAAGGGATTGCGGCTGCAGTTTTATGTCCATGAGAATCTCCCCCAGTGCATGTCCGGGGATGCCGCGCGGTTGCAGCAGGTACTCAACAATTTGGTTGGCAACGCGCTCAAGTTTACGGAACGTGGCGAGATCTTGATGGAAGCGTATCCCTTGCCCTGTGCGGCGCAGGACAAGGTGCGGGTGCTTTTCGCGGTGACCGATACCGGCATAGGCATGGAGGCGGGCAAGGTTGATCTTCTTTTCGAGGCCTTTACCCAAGGGGAGGGCAGTTACAACCGGAAGTATCAGGGCGCCGGGCTGGGTTTGTCCATCGTCAAGCATCTGGTTGAACTCATGGGAGGCTCGATTTCAGTGGTCAGCGAGCCGGGAAAGGGAACATCGTTTCATTTTTGCGCGACCTTCGGCAGGGTGAGCGCCTGCCCCTATGATACGCGATTGCTGATCGAGCAAAAGGTGCCGCCTGAAGCCGCGTTGAACATCATGCTGCTGGAAGACGATCTTGTGAGCCGGTTTTCAGTTAGCCGCATGATTGAGCTGCACGGTCATAACGTCATAGCCGCGGAAAGCCCGGACCAGGCGCTCGAGCTTTTACGCTCCCGTACCGTGGATCTTCTGATCGTGGGATTTCAATCCTGTACAGGGCATTGCCTGGATATTGTCCAGCGCATCCGCGACGAACAGGATGCCCACTGGTGGCCGAAAATTCCCATCGTGGCGGTCACGGCCTGCGCCACCGCCGAAGACAAGGACGCCATTCTCGCCGCCGGGCTGGATGGCTGCCTCATCAAGCCGGTAGAGCTGGAAGAGCTGTTGGAAACCCTGCGCCAGGCCATGGTCAGGATCACGGTGCCGTGACGCCACCCCTTTGGAGGAGCGTTTCTCGCGTACTTCCTTCCGCAAAGCGGAAAGGGGCGCTCTACGCCGACACTGTAAACAGGAAGCGGTAGTGGAGCGCCTGTACTTTGAAAAAGTGTGGGCGCTCTTATGCGTTTTTCCGGCGTCCAGGGGCCTCCCCTGGTCGTCGTGCGGGCGCGAAAGCCAGCGACTTTATTCTTTTTTTCTTTAAGCCCGAAAGTCGTATATCATGCTTTAACGCCCTGTTCCACGATGTTTGCCGCCAGCCTGCCGTTTCAGCGACACAGAGCGCGCTCTCCCAAATATCAGGAAAGGTGGTTTTGGGGGCTAGGCATTTCTCCGGACTACTGTTAACAGGAGCGCCTCTGGTTCACTTTGCCGTATCGTAAGAGAGAAATATGATCGACTTGACGGAAAAACGCCCCTTACTGGTTACCTGCCCGAAAGGACTCGCTTCCATTTTGCGCAAGGAAATTGAGGAACTCGGCCATGCCGTCCGCGCGGAACTGGTTTTCGGCGTGGAGTTGGACGGAACGTTGACCGACGCCATGCGTCTGAACCTGCATCTGCGCACAGCGCATCGCGTCCATTTGCTTCTGGCACGCTTTCATGCCGCGGCACCGGATGATTTGTATAAGAAAGCCGTGGCCATGGGCTGGGAGCACGTGCTTTTTGCCGATGGGTACGTAGCGGTGCATGCGCATTTGCAAACGACCGCAGTGAATGACGCGCGTTTTGCCTCACTGCGGCTGAAAGACGCCATTGTGGACCATATGCGGCAAAAAACCGGACGCAGGCCGGATTCCGGCCCGGACAAGAGCAAGGCGGTGGTCTTTTTGCATTGGACCGGCGATGCCTGCCAGATTTGGCTGGATACATCCGGAGAGCCTTTGAGTCGGCGAGGCTACCGTAAAATGCCCCATAAGGCGCCGATGCAGGAAACCCTTGCCGCCGGGGTAATTCTGGCTGGACGTTTCGCTCCCGGCATGCATTTCGTGAACCCCATGTGCGGCAGCGGCACGCTGGGCATAGAAGCCGCGTTGCTGGCCTTGCGACGCGCACCGGGACTACTGCGCGAGAATTTCGGATTCATGCATGTGAAGGGATATGATGCGGCAGAGTGGCGAAAAATGCGCACAGAAGCCGAGAACGCTGCCCGCGGCGAACTTGGGGGACGCTTCATCCTTTCGGACAGTGATCCGGCCGCGATACATGCCGCCCGGCAGAACGCGCGCATGGCCGGCCTGGAAGAGCTCCTGGAATTCGAACGCTGCGATTTCAGCGAAACCACCATTCCCGGCGCGACCACGGAGCGGGGCGGTGTGGTCCTGCTGAATCCGGAATACGGCAAGCGCCTGGGTGAGGAAAAAAGCCTCGAAGCCATTTACAAAGGCGTCGGCGACTTTTTCAAACAGTGTTGCCAAGGATACACAGGCTATATTTTTACAGGCAACCCCGCACTCGGCCGTTGCGTGGGGTTGCGCACCAGCAGAAAGATTCCTTTCTTCAATTCCAAGATCGAATGCCGGCTGTTGGAGTACGAACTCTATGCCGGTTCCCGCAAGCCGGAAAAAAAGGGAGATCTGGAATAGTCTTTCACTCCCCGCGTCATCATGCGGTTACGCTGGAATGCGGCGTTTCGGAAATGATTGTCTGAAAAAGACGCCGCGGCGAATAGTACAATGCTTCATGATGCGGAGCGGGATATTTCTGGCAGACTTACTTCTCTTGGAGTAAACTGTGACAATCGGGCGAGCCGCTGGCGCGTACTGACTTTGAAACGGGAATGCCGCCGGAGGATTACGAACCTTGTGGGAAAGGTTCCCAAGATTCTCCAAAACCATGTGTCTGGCGTAACCCATGAGTATGTCAGCAATTTTTTACTGCGATAACCGCGGGTTCAGGGGGGGCGTTCCCCCCTGGCGAAGGGTGGGGCGGAGACCCACCATACCCCATCTTAAAAGGTATAACGCTCTAACGTGTTCACGAATTGTGATGCATGGGGAGGCGTTTCCGCTGTTGGTCTGCGGCACGGATATGAGAGCATATCAACCGTGAAGAGGCTTCGATGCTCTTGTACATGTGTCTGAAACAATGGGATATTGCTTCAGGTATAAGTCTGGTTTCAAGGCGACAATGCGTTAAAGTGGGGGCGTTGTGAAAATTGGTTTTGAGGAATTGGTGAATATTGCCGACCTGCAGACCTTGTCGGATTCATTATTCGCCGCCATCGGGGTTCCCCTGGCCGTGTTGGACAGGCAGGACCGGATGCTGGTGTATGCGGGGTTTTCTGAAGTCTGCGCCAGATTTCATCGCCGCCATCCGGAAACCCTGGCGCGCTGTCGGGAAAGCGATGCGCGCATCAATGAGGGGCCGGTCGATTCCACCCCTGTCTTTTACAAGTGTAAAAACGGATTATGGGAAGTCGCCCTGCCGGTTCTATTCGGCGACGCACATATTGCCACCATCTATCTGGGCCAGTTTTTCCTTGAAAACGAATTTCCGGACATGGATTTTTTCGCGGCGCAAGCCAGGCGCTTTGGATTCGACCTTCACGAATATCTGGGCGCGGTTGAAAAAGTACGCCATTTTTCACGGGAATACCTGCAGAAGTTGCTCTCGTTTTACAGTCTGCTCGTGCATCAGTTGTTGCGCCAGGGGCAGGATCGCCTTTTAACGCGGCAAGAGGCCTCCCGGCGTCAACTCGCGGAAGAGGCGCGCAATGAAAGCGAGCGTTTGCTGCAATTGGCCTTTGAAGCCAGCAGATTGTCGCCGTGGGAGATAGATCTTGAAACCGGCACGCTCAACGCCAGTATCGAACTGGCCTCCTTGATAGGATATCAGGATACCGGAATTCCCGCCGATATGGACGCATGGTTGTTGCTTATCGCCCCCGAACACAGGGATCAGTTGCGTGATTCCCTGAAAGCCATGCAAGACGGTGAAAAAGAAGAAAGTTATAACGAATTCAACGTATTTTCTTTTAGTGGCGAAAGAAAATGGCTCATGAGCAGAGGGCGGGTCGTCACCGGCGCGAACAATGTGCGCAGGGTGGTGGGTATTTGCTACGATATAACTGAACATAAACGCAACGAGGAGGCTCTCAGACAAAGCGAAGAGCAGCTTCGAACCATTTTCAACAACTTGCGGGACGGAATCTTCATCGCGGACTTGCGGGGACGCATCCGCAAGGTCAATTCTCAGGTTTGCTCCAGCCTCGGCTACTCCGAGCAGGAAATGCTGTCCATGAGCGTGGACGAGTTGGATGTGGAGTACCATGAACGCAACAATCTGCCGATGTTCGCCAAGGGCATATCCGGAGGCGAATCGTTTTGTCTTAAAACCTTGCTGCAACGCAAAAACGGCACGCATATGCCCGTAGAGGTCTGTATCGGTCCATTATATCTGGACGGAAAAAAACATGTGCTGGGTGTTCTCCGTGATATAACCGAACGCATGCGTAATGAAAAACGGTTGGCGGACAGCCTGCGGGATTTGCAAATGGCCCAGCGTATAGCGCTTATCGGCAGCTGGATGTTTGATCCCGCAACGCAGGCCTTCGCCTGGTCCGAACAAGTGTACACAATTTTTGAACGCGACATTCTGAGAGAACCACTCACGTTGGAGGGAATTGCGGAATACCTCGACCGCGAAGCGCATCGGAAGTTGAGCGCCGCCATGCGTCAGGCCATGGATAACGGCCGCCCCTTCGATATGGAGCTGGCGCTGATTTTGCCCTCAAACAGGCAAAAATGGCTGCGCGCTCTTTGTCAGCCCGAAGCCTCTCCCGGCCCCGCAGGGTTTTTGTTGCGCGGCACCTTTCAGGATGTCACCAAACGCAAGCAGGTTGAGCAGGCGCTGGTGCGGGCGAAAGAGGCCGCACAGGCCGCAAACAAAGCCAAGTCCATGTTTTTGGCCAATATGAGCCACGAAATACGTACGCCTCTCAATGGAATAATGGGGATGTTGCAATTGATGCAAACCACCTCGCTTGATGCGGAACAGAGCGATCTGATACATAATGCCGTTTCTTCAAGCAAACGCCTCTTCAGATTGCTTTCCGATATTCTCGATTTATCACGCATCGAAGCGAACCACTTGGAAATTTTGTCGGAACCAGTGGACATTGTCGATGTTTTGCGTTCCGTGGAACAGTTGTTTTTACCGGTCGCGCGTCAAAAGGGCCTGGAGTTCAAGCTCAATCTGGAGGCCAATCTTCCGCAGTGCATTCAGGGAGACGCCGTGCGGCTGCAGCAGGTGTTGAGCAATTTGGTGGGGAATGCGTTGAAATACACGGAGCGTGGATCTGTCTGCGTTTCCGTGTATTCCGCGATGGGGGCGCTCCCGGAGCAAAACAGGCTGATGTTTACAATCGAGGATACGGGCGTAGGCATCCCGGCTTCCAAAATGTCCGCCTTGTTCAATCCATTCACGCAAGTGGAGGAAGACAGTTATCGCCGAAAATACCAGGGCGCGGGCTTGGGACTCTCCATTTGCAAACGCATCGTGCAACTCATGGGCGGAAGCATCACTTGCTCGAGCAGGGAAGGCAAGGGCACGGTTTTTCGGGTAGCGTTGCCCTTCGCGCCGTGTCCGGTCACGTTGTTGGATAAGTTGCAGCCCGCCGTTCCCAGCGTTCCCGCAGTTGCTCCTTCATTGAAAGTTCTTGTGGCCGAAGATGACTATGTGAGCAGGATAGGCTTGACCGCCATGCTGGAACAATTGGGACATTCGGTCAAGGTGGTGAAGAACGGTGAGCAAGTGCTGGAAACATTGCTGCAACGCCCCTTTGATATTGTACTCATGGATGTGCGGATGCCGGTCATGGACGGTGTGGAAGTGACCCGGAGAATCAGAAGGGGCGATGTCGGGGCGGCACTCGCCCAGGTGCCCATCGTGGCTTTGACGGCGAGAGCCGTGTCCAGCGAAAAGGAACGCTTTCTTGCAGCCGGGGTGAACGATTATCTCAATAAGCCTGTGCAAAATGGGGAGCTGGCCCGTGTGCTGCTGCATGTCGCGGAGAAAAAGCGGAAGGCTGGCGATTAGAGCATCTCACGCTTGAAAAGCGCTAGATGCTCTTATGCATTTCCCTGGAACAATTGGAAATTGTTTCAGGGGAGAGCCTTGTTTCAAGGCGAAAATGCGCTAAAGCGCGTTACGATGAAATACGAGTGACGGGCGAAAGGAAAAAGGAATAAAGTCGCGGGCTTTCCCGCCCGTAGGACGACCGGGGGAGGCTCCCGGACGTCGGATAAAACGATTGCTTATTGCTTATTTTTTCTACAAATGCGCACCGTTATAGTACACGATTTCCTCAGAAAGCCGAATTTTACAATAATAGTATTGGAAAGGGTGATGGGGGGCGTTTCCCCCAGGCGACGATTGAGATGCTCGTATGCATTTCACTGCAACAATGAGCATTGTTTCAGCGGTGAGCCTTTTCCAAAGGCGAAAGGGCGCTGGAGCGGAGCCCCAAACTCCATGTTACGGTTGCTTCTCGCTACGGAAGGGCTCGATACCTTTTACGGAACGCCTCTGCGCCCGATGCGTCCCCGAGGGCCTGGCAACACTGGGCGGCCATGGACATGGCGCGCGCCGAGGAGGTGAGCGGCGACAGAAAATCCAAGGCCTGGCGCAATCGCCCCAGCTCCATGAGACTGGCGGCGCTGCATTCCACAAGCTCGGTGTCCTGGGGGAATTGCGCTCTGCCCCATGCCAGCAGTTCCAGGGCCTCGTCATGGCCCGCGCGGCGTTGCAGCAGCGAGGCCAGTCCCATAAGCGCCCTCCGGTCGGGTGCGAGGGCCAGGCTCCTGCGGTAGAGCGCTTCGGCAGTGGCTTCCTTGTCTTGGACGAGCGGATTCGTGGCGTAGTCCCCGTATTGAAACGTCATGCCCAGTCTGGAAAGAAAATCCGCTTGCTCCGGCAATAACTCCGGGGTGTCGGCAAGCTTCACCTGAAGGGCGAACGCGGCCAGATTGCTGAAATAGGCGGTCTTGAGCTTTTTGCCGTACTCCAGCACCGTATCCTGATTCAGGTTCGCATCGACCTGAAACCAGAGAATATCCTCGATGCGCTGCAGCCAAACTGCGTCGGTGAGGCCGTATTGTTCCTGTATGTCTTCCCAGAGCCGCGTTCCCGGAAACACGGCCAGAATATGGAACAGCGCGATGAGGGGTTTCAGGGCCTTGATGCAGGCGATGTTCTCGCTCAGGCTGTGCGCGTCCTCGCCGGGGCAGCCGTAGATGAAATAGGCGCGGGCCAGAATGCCTTGGGCCGTGGTCTGGGCGAACGCCTGCTCCATGTCCTCCTGACGGGTGTTCTTCCCCAGGGCGCGACGTATGCGCGGCGAACCGCTTTCCACGCCGTAGCTTATCTGGATGCAGCCCGCGCGGCGCATCCAGGAAAGCACTTCCGCGTTCACCGCGTCCACACGGGAGATGGCGGCCCAGGTGATGCGCAGCTCGCGGGAAACGATCTCGCGGCATATGTCGATGACGCGCCGTTTGTTCACGGTGAAGGTGTCGTCCGACACGTAGAAAAAGTTCACGCCCTTTTCGTGCAGCAAGGCCATTTGCTCCACAAAATACGCGGCTGAATGGGAGCGGACTTTGCTCCCCCAAAAGCGGGGCGAACCGCAAAAATGACACTTCCCCGGACACCCCCGGGTGAGCGCCAGGTGTTGAAACGTGAAATACCGGGCCGGGTTGGGCAAGGCGTCCAGGTCGGCGATCAAGGGACGCTCACGGGTGCGGACAAAACGCCCCTGCGCGTCGCGCAGACCCAGACCCGCGATGTCGCGCCAGTGTGACGGCGGGAGCCCCCTGGCCACGGCTTCGATCAGTTCGAGGAACGTCAGCTCTCCTTCGCCGCGCACCACCGCGTCGATATCCGGAAAATGCGTGAGCAGCAGCTCGTCCAGAAACGTGGCGCCAATGCCGCCCATCACCACGGGAACATTGGGAAAAAGCCGTTTGCTGCACGCCGCCAGCTCAATGCCGCCGAAGCGGTTGGCGTGAAATATGGAAATACCGAGCACATCCGGAGAATTCTCCAGCAGAACGCGCTCCATCAGTTCGGGATATTGCCCTGCCTGGTGCAGATTGGCGATATGCACTTCATGGCCGTGCTCCATGAGCATGGCGCCGATATAAAAAACGCCCATGGGGGGCGGGTCGATGTTTTCCGTATGAACCCGCTCCAACAGGAATGGAGGATAAGCGAGGGTGACGCGCATGAAGAGTGGCTATCAAGGGGGGCGCCGGATGGCAAGCGTCACGATGGCAGATTCTCCGCTGCCCCGCGAAACGACATATAATACCATTGTCCATTTCTAGCGCATTTTCGCCTTGAAACAAGGCTCTCCCCTGAAACAATTTCCAATTGTTCCAGGGAAATGCATAAGAGCATCTAGCGCTTTTCAAGCGTGAGATGCTCTAGATTAATTTATGAAAATTTCCGGGGGGAAACCAGCGCTGGTTTACCCCTCGGAATTTGCTTTTTTCAGGAGAATCAATTGGCGAAGTCTTCATTGCCCGGCCCAAAGGGAGACAATGCGCGCAGTTGCGTGACAATGCCCGGCAGTTCCTTGAGCACGATGTCGATATCCTGGTCCGTGTTGTAGTGGGAGAGCGAGAAGCGCAACGAGCCGTGGGTATAGGCGAAGGGAATGTCCATGGCGCGCAGCACATGTGAAGGTTCCAGGCTGTCCGAGGTGCAGGCCGAACCGGAACTGGCGCAGATGCCGAACTGGTCGAGCATCAGGAGCAGGGCTTCGCCTTCCACATATTTGAAGGCGATGGAAAGGGTGTTGGGCAGGCGCTCTGGCACATTGCCGTTGACCGTGGCGTGCGGGATGGCTTCGAGAAGCCCTGCCTGGAGCCGGTCGCGCAGCGCCTTGACGCGGGTGTTTTCCTCATCAAGATGCGCAACGGCCAATTCCATGGCCTTGCCCAGGGCGATGAGCGAGGGCGTGTTCTCCGTACCCGCGCGGCGGCCGCGCTCCTGGTGCCCGCCGATGAGCGAGGGCCGGAACGGAGCGCCCTTGCGCACGAAAAGCGCGCCCACGCCTTTGGGCGCGTGGATTTTATGGCCTGAGAGCGCCAGGTAGTCCACGGGCAGCTCGCGCAGGGAAATGGGGATCTTGCCCACAGCCTGCACCGCGTCGGTGTGCATCAGCACGCCGCGCTCTTTGCATAGTGCCGCGATTTCCGGAATGGGGAAAATCACGCCGGTCTCGTTGTTGGCGAACATGATGGAGACCAGGGCCGTATCCGGGCGCAAGGCCGCCTTTAACGCTTCGAGATCCAGGCGCCCCTGTGAGTTCACATCCAGAAATGTGACGTCGTAGCCTTTTTTCCGCAGGTATTTGCAATAGCTCAGTACCGCGGGATGCTCCACACGGGTGGTGATGATGTGCCTTTTTTCCGGCTGGGCTTCCAAAGCGGCGTGGATGGCGGCGTTGTCGCCTTCAGTGCCGCACGATGTGAAAAGGATTTCGTCGGGCGAGCAACCGAGACCGTCCGCGACGCGCTGCCGTGCTTCACGCACTTTCGCGCCCACCTGCCCCCCGAAGCTGTACATGCTCGAGGGGTTGCCGTAGAACTGGCTGAAATAGGGGAGCATTTCCTCCAGCACTTCCGGGGCCACCATGGTTGTCGCGTTGTTGTCCAGATATACGGTGCGCATCAGTTCTTCTCCTCGGTCAGGGCTTCGGCGAGCAGTTTTTCGATTTTTTGGACGCATTCGCCGCATCCGCCCCCGGCCTTGGTGTAGTTGGTCACGTCTTCGACGGTCTTGAGGTCGTTTTCCCGGATGGCGGTGCGAATGGTCTCCTCACTGACCTCGAAGCAGTTGCAGATCTGCTCCGTCTCGAAGTCCACCTCGATTCCCTGCCCCGCGTAGTAGTTTTTCAAAGCGGCCTGCAACGCCTCGCGTCCCATGACGGAGCAGTGCATTTTCGCGGGGGGCAGTCCACCCAGCTCGTCCGCAATGTCCTTGTTCGTGATCTTGGCTGCTTGTTCGAGAGTTTTGCCCTTGATCATTTCAGTGAGGGCGGAACTGGAGGCAATGGCGCTGGCGCAGCCGAAGGTCTGAAACGTGGCGTCCTCAATGATGCCTTGGTCGCTGATTTTCAGGAACAGCCGCAAGGCGTCGCCGCAGGTCACGCTGCCCACCTCGCCGATGGCGCTGGGATTTTCCATTGGGCCGGCGTTTTTTGGTTTGAGAAAGATTTCACGTAATTCTTCTGTATATTCCCACATGAAGTACTCCTTGTGTTGTGTAACGGCCTGGTCCCCGGACAATGACCCTGATCGGGCAGGGGGGTGTCTTTTTGAGGGGCGCGGCGGGAATTTACCGCTCAACGGACGTAGTATCAAGCTTAATATATTCGCTAGATCCGAAGAGTTACCTGTCAGACTATGTCAATAGTATACTAAATCGCAGGCACTGCTTTGACCAGGGGGCCGGAAGAACGTTTATGCGGAACAAACCGCTCCGCCTTGCAATGAGTCTTTGACGATGCGCCGCACCTCCTGCTAAAGCCTTGCGCCATGAACGCACTTTTGAGTCTGCGCGAGGTGGGAAAGTCGTTCGGCGCGATGCCGCTTTTCACCTCCATCACCTTGAATATCGGGCGGGGCGAACGCATCGGCCTTATCGGCGCCAATGGCGGCGGCAAGTCGACGTTGCTGCGTATTCTCGCGGGCGTGGAACAGCCGGACACGGGCGAGCGCAGTGTGCAGAAATCTCTGCGGCTGGCGTACTTGCCGCAAGAGGACGCATTACCCGAGGGGCGGACCGTGGAGGAAGTGGCGGCCTCTCCCTTGCGCGAACAGGGCGTGCCCGAGACGGAACTCTACACCCGCGTGGGCGTGATGCTCGGGCGGGCCGGGTTTGATGATCGCGGCCAACAAGTGGCGCAGTTGTCCGGCGGATGGCGCAAGCGTCTGGCCATCGTCTGCCAGCTGGTCCGGGAGCCGGACATTCTGTTGCTGGACGAGCCCACGAACCATCTCGACCTGGAAACGATTCTCTGGCTTGAGGAATTGCTGCTCTCCCTGGACTGCGGCTATGTGGTGGTCAGCCACGACAGGTATTTTCTGGAAAACATCACCACCCGGACCATTGAGCTGGGGGGCTGCTATCCCGGGGGCTTTTTCAGTGCGGACGCCTCATACAGCACGTTTTTGGAGAAGCGCGAGGAGTACCGCGCAACACTTTCCACCTATGAGCAGAGCCTGGCCAACAAGGTGCGGCGGGAGATAGAATGGTTGCGCCGGGGGCCAAAGGCGCGCACTACCAAAGCCAAATTCCGCAAGGACGAGGCCGGCCGTTTGCAAGACGAGCTGGCGGAAGTCAGACGCCGCAACCTGGACCAGGGCAGCGCGGGCATAGATTTTACCGCAACGGACAGAAAGACCAGACGCCTGCTCGTGGCGGAAGGCCTTGCCAAGGCCATGGGCGGGAAAGAGCTGTTTTCAGACCTGGACGTTGTGCTCTCCCCGGGAACGCGCATCGGTGTCGTGGGCTTGAACGGCAGCGGCAAGACAACGTTGCTGCGCGTGCTTGGGGGTGAGATTTTGCCGGATCGGGGAGCGGTGACGCGCGCTCTTGGACTGCAGGTGGTAACCTTCGACCAGGACAGGCAGCAGCTCGACACGGCGCAGAGCCTGCGCCGGGCCCTGGCGCCCCAGGGTGACAGCGTGATTTACCGCGACCGCGCCATTCACGTGGCTTCCTGGGCCAAACGCTTTCTATTCAGGATAGAGCAGCTGCCGTTGCCGGTCTCCAGTCTTTCCGGAGGAGAGCAGGCGCGCATTCTCATCGCCCAGCTCATGTTGCGCCCCGCGGATGTGCTGCTGTTGGACGAGCCCAGCAACAACCTGGACATTCAGACTCTCGAGGTGCTGGAGGAGAGTTTGCTGGATTTTCCGGGCGCCGTGGTGCTGATCACCCACGACCGCTATCTCATGGATCGCGTTTCCACCGTTTTGCTGGGGCTTGACGGCAATGGCCGGGCCGGGTTCTACGCGGATTACGCCCAATGGGACGCGGCGCGCCTGGATGCGCAGCGGCAAGAGGCGAAATCGCGGCGTGAAAGCGTCAAGGCCGTCCAGCCCGGGAAAAAGGAAGGGTCAGGCAATGCCCCGAAACGCCCCCGCAAGTTGTCGTATCATGAACAACGCGAATGGGACGCCATGGAGGGGATGATTCTTGAAGCCGAGGAGGCGCTGGCGGACGCCACCGCCGCGGTGGAAGATCCTCTGGTCGCGGCGGACGCCGCGGCGCTGCAGCAACGCCTTGAGGCGCAGGAGCAGGCGCGGGCCAGGGTGGAGGCGCTCTACGCGCGCTGGGAAGAACTCGAAGCCAAGCAGGCCCCGCAATAGAGGTGGGGCCTTGGGGCGTGTTTTTGATGCCGGGGAGGACTTTTTTCTGATAAAAGGAGAGCGCGAGAGGGGAAACCCTTCCTAAACTTTTCAAATTGAGTAGTTATACCGTATCTCTTTATTGTTATGAACTCGACTTTTTGGGTTGAGTGTATGCTATAACTCTTTGTATTTAATGAAAATAATGGAAAAAGGTCTTTTTTCCGGCGTCCAGGGGCCTCCCCTGGTCGTCGTGCGGGCGCGAAAGCCCGCGACGTTATTCTTTTTTTAGAGCATCTCACGCTTGAAAAGCGCTAGATGCTCTTATGCATTTCCCT
>CAZFCK010000030.1:0-29711 GCA_964517355.1 uncultured Desulfovibrionaceae bacterium
TTCGCGCCCGCACGACGACCAGGGGAGGCCCCTGGACGCCGGAAAACGACCTTTTCAATCCTTAATTTTCAAACAAATACATAATGTTATAGTACATATTGCATTCAAAAAGTCGAGATTTTCGGGCTCAATTATAAAAAAATTCATAATACATTTCAAAATAATAACACAAAAAGAAACATTTTATCGCGACATCATATTTCCGCTTGTAACATGGTTTCCAAAAAATTATGAAGGAAGTATTATTTTTAACATGACAAAATTATTAAAAATTAACTGTCAAATGTGGTAGCCCCTTTTGAAGGGGAGATCCACCTCGCGTCACAATAATTTTCTCACACGCCCATACTAAGGAGCATGACAATGCCTGTTCTTGTCGTAAACGTCGATCATGTCGCCACACTACGTCAAGCCCGACTAGGAAAAGAGCCAGAACCCGTCACCGGGGCGCATCTGGCCGAGCTGGCCGGCGCTCACGGCATCATCGTGCATCTGCGCGAAGACCGCCGCCATATTCAAGACCGCGACGTCGAACTCCTGTCCCGGTGCTGCAACACCCGGCTGCACCTGGAAATGGCCGCCACGCCGGAGATGCAGCGTATCGCCCTGAACATACGCCCCTACATGGTCTGCCTGGTGCCGGAAAAACGTGAAGAGCTGACCACGGAAGGCGGGTTGGCCGTCGCCGGTCGCGAAACGGAACTCGCGGCCTACCTCGAGCCTCTGCATCAGGCGGGATGCTTCTCGAGCTTGTTCATAGAGGCCAGCCCCGAGCAAATAAAGGCCGCAAAAAACATCGGCGCGCATTATATCGAAATCCACACGGGACACTACGCCGACGCGCCGACGGAACAAGAGGCCCAAGCCGAATTCGAAAAAATAGCGGCCGGTATCGCCCTGGCCCAGGAGCTGGGCCTCAAGGTCAATCTCGGCCACGGTCTCAACTATACGAACATCCAACGATTCGCCAATATTCCAGGTATCAGGGAATATTCCATCGGTCACAGCATCATTTCCCGCGCCGTACTCGTGGGCATGGAAAAGGCCGTGCGGCAAATGGCGGACATCATTTCCACGTTTGCGGACTAACGCTTTCCGGTCTTGAGACGACACTCTCCTTTGAAACAATTTTCAATTGTTTCAGAAAAACGCATAAGAGCGTCTTAAGCTTTTCAAGCCTGAGAAGCTCAAAACCCGGAGCAGGATATGATTATCGGCTTGGGCCTGGATGTGGTGGAGCTGCACCGCATCAAACGTATTCTTGAGCGCCATGGCGACAGCTTTGCCCAGCGCATCCTCACGGAACTGGAGTTGCGTGAGATGCCCCCCGCCGCAAACGCATTGCGCGTCCCTTTCCTCGCCGCGCGATTCGCGGCAAAGGAGGCCGCGGCAAAAGCTCTGGGCACGGGATTCCGTGAAGGCGTGCATTTCCGAAACCTGGAAGTGCGTTCTCTGCCCTCGGGCAAACCGACGCTCGCGCTCCTGGACACGGCTCAGGCGCTCGCCGCCTCTCTTGGCGTCCGCTCCACGCACATCAGCCTCACACACGGGCGCGACATCGCGGCCGCCGTGGTCATCCTGGAATCCTAAACCTTTTTCCATCTGAGGCCGCCATGTACACACCACTCCCCACACCTCAAGAAATGGGCGCCTGGGATCACGCCAGCATCCACGATTTCGGGATGCGCATTGAAATGCTCATGGAAAACGCCAGCCGTGAAGCACTGGCCGTATTGCGCAAGGAAGTCTCGCCCTTACGCGGCAAAAACGTGCTGCTTCTGGCCGGAAAAGGCAACAACGGGGGCGATGCCATCGCCCTGGGCAGACATCTCCTCGACCAGGGCGCCCAGGTGCTGGTGCTCCTGGCTGCGCCCAAGAACCACTACAAGGGCGTGTGCGGCTACCATCTCCGGCTGGCGCAAAAAGTCGGCGTGCCCGTGGAGCGTCTGTCCCAACGCCCCCCGTCCACCTGGCCGGATGCCGCCATTATCGTGGATGGCCTTCTGGGAACCGGCTTTTCCGGAGAGCTTCGCGATGACTACAGGCTCTGGGTGGACGCGATAAACGCCCGGCGCAACGATTGCTTTGTTCTCTCCATCGACGTTCCCTCGGGGCTGAACGCCTTGAGCGGACTGCCTCGCCCCGATGCCGTGCGCGCCCATGCCACGGTCACGTTCGAGGAGGCCAAGGTGGGGCTCGCCCTGCCCTCGGCCGCCCCCTTCGTGGGCAGGCTGCATGTGCGCGCCATAAGCATTCCGGCCAAGGCCAAGGAACGACATCCCGCTTCATACGGACTTCTCAACAATTCCGTCTGCGCATGTTATCCGGCCCCTTGCAGCGCCATGCATAAAGGCGACGGGGGGCGCGTGTGCATTGTGGCTGGTTCTCCGGGATTGGGAGGCGCAGCCTGTCTTACGGCATTGGGCGCTCTGCGCGGCGGCGCCGGGCTTGTCACCGTGGCAGCTCCCGCCGGAATCTGTATGGAAGTCAAGCACTCCGTCCCGGACATCATGACCCTGCCCCTGGGCGAAGGGACGCAATGGCGCCCTGAAATGATGGATACCGTGCAGTCATTTCTCGCGCAATGCGACGCCATGGTGGTGGGGCCTGGCTGGGGGCGCAATCCGGCCATGGCCGACTGTCTGGAACGTCTGTTGACCATGAACCGCCCCAAAACCTTGTTTGACGCCGATGCGCTGTTCGCGCTGGCGCAACGCCCCGAATTGATGCGCCACCTGGGCGCCGGCGACGTGCTCACGCCGCATCCGGGCGAGATGGCGCGCCTGCTGCAAACCGACATCCCCGCCGTGCAGGCCTCGCGCCTGGAAATTCCCGGCGCGTTCGCCAGGAAATACGGCGTGACGCTGCTCCTCAAAGGGGCGGGCACGGTGATCGCCGCACCGCAAGGCCCCACGTTGTTGTCCCCCTTCTCCACCCATTGCCTGGCTGTGGGGGGCTCGGGCGACGTGCTTTCCGGATTGTTGGGCAATCTCCTCGCACGAGGACTTTCCCCCTTGCAAGCCACCTGCCTTGCGGTGTATTGGCACGGTTTCACAGGTGTACGCCTGGAGCGTGAATACCCCTTTCGCGGCAACCTCGCCTCAGAAATAGCCCATATGCTGCCCCAGGCATTCAAGGAGTGCATACAATGATGACCGCACAAGACGTCATGAGCCGGAATCCCGTCACCATCAACGCCGAAGCGGAGATCACCGAAGCGGCAAAGCTGTTGTTGGAGAAGGGCTTCAACGGACTGCCCGTCGTGAACGACTCGGGCAAGGTGGTGGGAATTTTGTGTCAAAGCGACCTTATCGTCCAACAGAAAAAACTCCGTCTACCCTCCATATTCACCCTTCTGGACGGCATTTTTCCGCTCACCTCTTCCACTGAGATAGAGCGCGAAATGCAAAAGATAACCGCCACCCGCGTGAGCCAGGCCATGACCGGCAACCCCGTGAGCGTGACCCCGGACACGCCTCTGGAGGAAATCGCCACGCTTATGGCCGAAAGAAAGTTATATACCCTGCCCGTGCTCGATCAGGGCGTGTTGGTGGGAGTCGTCGGCAAAGAGGATATCCTGCGCGCCCTACTCGGGGGGCAATAGGATTGTTTTCGCCTCGGGCGGTTCCTTGCCACAAGGTCGCCACCGTTTTGCGTCATGAAGAGCGTATGAGGATTCCATGATCAGCGTTGTCTTGTCCACGGTTGAAGAGACCGAGCATTTCGGCCGTCTTCTCGCCGCATCCCTCCCGGAGGGACCGCCCTATCCCGCGCTGTTGCTGGAGGGAGATCTGGGCGCCGGCAAAACCACACTCGTGCGCGGTCTTGTGGAATCCCTACCCGGAAGCGAAGAAGCCGACGTGGCCAGTCCGAGCTTCACCCTGCTGCATCTTTACCCCACGCTCCCGGAATGCGCGCATTTCGACATCTACCGCCTTGAAGGCCAGGAACCGGACGCCTCGCTTTGCGAAGCCTTACGCGACGATTCGCGCCTGGCGCTTGTGGAGTGGGCGCAATTTTTACCGCCCCATTGCCTTCCCGGTTCGTATCTCCATCTGGTCTGGCGGCCTTTTGAAAACGAACGCCGCGTCACCCTCCATGCCCAGGGAGAAGCGGCCCGGGAACTGCTCAAGCGTCTGGGGCCACGTCTCGCCGGTTGTTCAACTCCCGCCGGCGATGTCGCAACACTATAACCCCGAAGAGGACTCGCACGTCATGCGCATACTCGTTCAAAAATTCGGCGGAACTTCGGTCAAAAACCTGGAATGCATGCGCCAGGTGTTGGGCAAGGTGCAACATGCCTTGGCCCAGGACTATCGACTTGTGGTCGTTCTTTCGGCCATGGCCGGAGAAACCAACCGCCTGCTCTCTCTGGCCAGGGAATGGTCTCCGCGTCCCGATCCCGCGGAAATGGACGTTCTCATCTCCACTGGGGAACAGGTCTCGGTGGCGCTTTTCAGCATGCTGCTCAAAAACGCCAACATCAACGCCCGTTCGATTCTGGGATTTCAGGCGCCCATCCGTACGGACTGCAATTTCGGCCGCGCGCGCATACTCAATATCGACGCCGAGGCGCTGAAAACCATGCTCCAGGAATACAACGTGGTCGTGGCAGCGGGATTCCAGGGCTGCAACGACAACCAGCGCATCACCACCTTGGGCAGAGGGGGTTCCGATACCTCCGCCGTGGCCCTGGCCGCGGCCTTGGGTGCGGAATATTGCGAAATCTATACCGATGTGGACGGCGTCTACACCACTGACCCCAATATTTGCTCCAAGGCCCGCAAACTGCCGCGCATCGCCTATGACGAGATGCTCGAAATGGCCAGTATGGGCGCCAAAGTGCTGCAAATCCGCTCCGTGGAATTTGCTAAAAAATATAACGTGCCGGTTCACGTGCGCTCCACTTTTTCTGATGCGCCCGGAACCATTGTCAGCAAGGAGGACCCCAAGATGATGGAATCCGTTATGGTTTCTGGTATCGCCTACGACAAGGACCAAGCCCGTTTCACCCTGAGAGACGTGCGCGACCGTCCCGGCGTGGCCGCTTCCATCTTTTCGCCCCTTGCCGATGCCGGTATTCTGGTGGACATGATCGTGCAAAACCCCAGCAAAGACGGCGTGACGGACATGACTTTCACCGTGAGCCGCAACGATCTGGAACGCACCGAGGAAATTCTGATAAAGGTGCAGGAAGAAATAGGCGCCATGGAAATCCTCAAAGACATGTATGTCTGCAAGGTTTCGGTCATCGGCGTGGGCATGCGCAACCACTCGGGCGTCGCGGCCAAGGCTTTTACCGCTTTGCGCAATGAAAACGTGAACATTCTCATGATCAGCACGTCGGAAATTAAGATTACCTGCCTCATTGATGAAAAATACACCGAGTTGGCCGTGCGCACGCTGCACGACGCCTTTGACCTCGGCAACGCTTCCTAAAGAACGGGAGCCGGGGCGCATCATTAGACCTCAAGGCTGGAATTCATGAAAGAGATACGTATATACGACACAACGCTTCGCGACGGCACCCAGGCTGAGGACATAACCCTCAGCACTGAAGACAAAATAAAAACCGCGCGGAAACTCGATGAACTCGGCGTGCACTACATAGAAGGCGGTTTCCCGGGCTCCAATCCGACCGATCGCGCCTTTTTTGAAGAAATTCAGCATTACGCCATGGCAAATGCGCGCATCTGCGCCTTTGGCAGCACGCATCACCCCAGGACAAGTCCTGAAAAGGACCAGAACCTCAAGTTCATGCTCGAGTCCGGAGCGCCGGTCTTCACCCTTTTCGGCAAGACATGGGATCTGCACGCCAAGCAAGCGCTGCGCGTTGAGCTGGAACGCAATCTGGAAATCATTCACAACTCCCTGGCCTTTCTCAAAGGAAAATGCAGCGAGCTGTTCTTCGACGCCGAGCACTTTTTCGACGGCTTCAAGGCGAATCCGGAATACGCCATAGCCGCTTTGAAAAAGGCCCATGAAGCCGGTTCCGACGTATTGGTCCTCTGCGACACCAATGGCGGTTCATTGCCCCATGAGATCGGCGATATCATGCAGCGTGTGCGCCAGGAACTGCCTGAGGCAAACCTCGGCATCCATGCGCACAACGACTGCGACATGGCTGTGGCCAATTCAGTGGAGGCCGTACGCCAAGGCGCGACCCAGGTTCAAGGCACCATCAACGGCTACGGCGAACGATGCGGCAACGCAAACCTCTGCTCCGTCATCCCCCTGTTGCAGCTCAAATGCGGGGACGCCTACAGGTGCCTGCCTCCGGAAAACATGCAAATGCTGACCCATGTGGCATCATTTATTTCCGAAATCGCCAATGTGCGCCTGTTCATGCGCCAACCCTTTGTGGGGCGTTCCGCGTTCGCGCATAAAGGCGGCATCCATGTCAGCGCCGTTACCCGCAATTCCGCGCTCTATGAGCACATCGACCCGGAGCTGGTGGGCAACAGACAGCGCGTTCTGGTCAGCGAACTGGCCGGCAGATCAAACATCGTGAGCCTGGCGCAACGCTTCAACCTGCATATGGATAAAGACGAACCCGTGGTGCGCGGTCTGCTCAACGAACTGAAGGTCCGCGCCAGCCGGGGCTACGATTACGCTGCGGCCGAGGCCTCCATGGAATTGCTGCTGTTCCGCAAGATCGCCCAACGCGGCGTGCGTGAATTTTTCAAGCTCATAAAATTCCATGTCCTGGATTCCAAGGAATCCACCAAAGAGCCCATGTCCGAGGCCACGGTCATCCTGGAAGTGGAAGGCGTTGAAGAACACACCGCGGCAATGGGCAAAGGCCCGGTGAACGCCTTGGACAACGCCTTGCGCAAGGCCTTGCGCCCCTTTTACCCGTCCCTGGATGAAATGCGCCTCTTGGACTTCAAGGTGCGTGTCCTGCCGCAGCCCGTAGCCGGCGACGGCGGCACGGCCTTAAGCGTGCGTGTACTCATCGAATCCGGCGACCACTGCGCGCGCTGGGTCACGGTGGGCGTTTCCTACAACATCATCGAAGCCAGCTGGCAGGCACTGGTGGATTCCGTCACCTACAAGCTGTACCGGGATGAGCAGTTGAAACGGCACAACGGCTGCCCCGCCTAACGCATCTCAACTTTTTAATTGGAATGCCTCCGGCGGCTAAAGAACCTTTTGAAAAAGGTTCTTTAGAATCTCCAAAACTGTTTAATTGGCATAACATTTCAACATATTATTCCAATTCCATTTCAAACAAACCTTAATTCCAAATGGAATTGGAAAGCGCGCCAGGACGATGCGCCCGAAATACAAAGTATTTCGAAAATCGAAATAGAACGTATTACCCTTGAATAGGCTTAGAATCCCTTATGCGCTTATCTGATACAGTCGTGTCTTGTTTCAGGTGCAGGCCTTGTTTCAAGGCGAAAATGCGCTAAAGGTTTTATTCCACTATACGCTGGACCAAGGGGGTATTCCCCTGCTGGGGCCGAGCCCCACAACATACCATTGCAAAATGACATTGCTCCGTTATGGTAACGCAATGTGCATTCCTTTTCCGGGGGGAAAACCTCAGCCATGAGGCGCTTCCCCCCGGTCTTTTTTCACTTGATAATCCGCATAGCCGTCGCGGTTGTCCTGCGCCGAACGGATGGCCATGGCGGCGTAAAGATTTCCACCGGACACACTCCCCAGCCAGCCCAAAGAGAGACGGGAGACGGCGGCAGCCCTCCCCGTCCCATATTCACGACCAAAACGATAGATAATCCTTTTGAATTGCCGCTCCCGTAACGCATCGCCATTATCAATTTGACCCGCCTGTATCCGAAACGTATCTTTCTTGATTGTCAATGGCTTATCCCATGGTCCTGTGCGTGCCGCGGCACGGCGACGGCCATGGACACGGTACGGCTGTCTGTTTCGCGGTTTTTCAGCCGCAGGTGAAACAACTCCAAAGGAGGGCGTATGATCGGAAGAGGCTTGAAAAAAATGAGCGTTTGTCTGCTGGGTTGTGCCTTGCTGGCACTCCTGGCGCAGCCGGTGTTGGCCGAGGGCATCCTCGACAAAATCGAACAGACCGGTAAAGTAACCATGGGATTTCGTGAAGGTTCGGTACCCTTTGGCTACATCGACCAGCAAGGCGAATGGGTGGGATTCGGCCTTGATCTTGGTGAAGTCTTCCACAAGGCCCTGGAAGAGAAATTTGGCAAACCAATCGAAGTCATCAAAAAACCCATGAATCCCAAGACCAGGATTCCCCTGATTACCAACGGCAGCATCGACATCGGCATTGGTTCCACCACCATCACCCTCGCCAGAGAGGAAGTCATCGACTTCAGCCTGCCCTACTTCCTCACGGGCACGCGCCTGCTCGTCCCGAAAGACAGCGACATCAAAGAGTTCAAAGACCTGGCAGGCAAGCGCGTGGGCATGGGCAGCGGCTCCACCGCGAACATCAAGGGCATCGACAAGGCTATCGAGACCGGTCTGATCAATCCTCCTTGTGAAAAAGTGCTTTTCGAGGAGCACAATAAAGGCTTTCTTGGCCTGCAACAGGGCAAAATCCACGCCTATTTCACCGACGCCAGCATCCTGGCCGGCATGATGGCCAAAGCGGAAAAACCTGAAGATTGGAAAATTGTCGGCACCTTCCTGACCTATGAGCCCTATGGCATCCTGCTGCCGGAAAACCAGGGCGAATGGCGCGATTTCATCAACGCCGCTCTGATTCGCTCCATCAAGGACGGCACATTCCAAAAGATCTACGACAAGTGGTTCGGCCCTGACGGCGAAGTGCCCCTGCCCATGAGCGATGAATACAAAGTCATGCTCAAGGCCTTAAGTTACCCTGATTAAAGCGAGTTTCCAACAACATCGCGTTTCAGAATGGCCTACCGGGGGGAAACCTTGCAGGCAAGAAAGGGTTCCCCCCGGCACACGCGGACGTAAAGAATATGGCCTTCCTGCTTTGGAGCGAACCGCATGGGACTATTGCAGTACGATTTCGATTGGAGCGTGCTTTGGAAAGCGCCCTATGGAGAGATGTTCATAAACGGCATCCTGACCACGTTGCATCTCTCGCTTCTGGCCTGGTTTCTGGCTGTGGTCGTTGGCGTGACCGTCGGCGCCATGCGCGTGCAGTCCAACATGCTGCTCAGGGCGGTGGGGACCACCTACGTCCAGGTTTTCCGCAACACGCCCTTTCTGGCCCAGTTGTTTTTCTGGTATTTCGCCGGCCCCCTGCTTCTATCAAAGGCGGGGCAGGAATGGCTTTACGACAACGTGCCCAACTACGCCTATTGGGCCGGAGTCGTCGGCCTCGGCGCCTATACCGCCTCCCGCGTGGCCGAGCAGTTCCGCTCCGGCTTCATAAGCATCCCCCGCGACCAGTACCGCGCCGCATACTCAACCGGGTTGAACACGTTCCAGACGTATCGCCTGGTGATCGTTCCCTATGCCTTCAGGCTGATACTGCCCACGTTCACCACGGAATTTCTGACCTGCTTCAAGAATTCGGCCCTGACCATGACCATCGGCGTCATGGAGCTCACCCACACGGCCTATTATGTCGATTCCTTCACTTGGCACGGTCTGGAAACAACCACGGCGGCAAGCGTGGTTTACCTCTCCGTGGCCTGGAGCGTGATCGCCCTCATGGGGCTCATTGAACGCCGCATGCGCATCCCCGGCCTCATCGCAAGGAGGGGCTGAGACATGGACTTCGGAGTTATCGTACGCAACGCCCCATTTATCCTGGGAGGACTTGGGCTTACTTTCCAACTCGCGATTCTGGCCATTGCCGGCGGGCTGCTGCTCGGCATCCTGCTGGGGGCGGCGCGGGTTTCCAAAAGACCCTGGCTCTATTACCCGGCCAGCGCCTATATCCATTTTTTCCGGGGATTGCCGCTTATCCTGGTCATCTTCTGGATATACTTCCTCATGCCCGTCATCACGGGACGCAACCTGAACGAATTTCTCGCCGCCACGCTCTCCTTCATCGTCTATGAAGCGTCCTACTTCGCGGAAATCGTACGCGCGGGCATCCAGTCCGTGCCAAAGGGACAAATCCAGGCCGGCAAGGCTTCCGGCCTCCACTCCAGACAAATATTTCTGCTCATCGTCCTGCCTCAAGCCTTGCGCAACATGCTGCCGTCCCTCACCACGCACGCCGTAGTCATCTTTCAGGACACCTCGCTGGCCTATGTCATCGGCCTGCGCGAATTCCTCCGCCGGGTGAACCTGGTGGACGCCCGCGAAGCGCGCTCAGTGGAGCTCTATCTCTTCGCCGTCCTTGTCTATTTTGTCATCTGCTCTATCGGCACCTTTGCCGCTAAATGCATGGAAAAGAAAAACATCGCAGGAGGAGCGCGGTGATCGAGATCCGTAACGTAAGCCTCTGGTACAACAAACAAGCCCAGGCCCTTTTCGATATCTCAACCACTATCGGACGGGGGCAAAAAGTGGTTATCTGCGGAGCCAGCGGTTCTGGAAAAAGCACGCTCCTGCGCTGCATCAACGGACTCGAACACTTTGACAAAGGAGATATTCTCATCGACGGGGTCTCGGTACAGGCGAGGAATACGGACATCCACAAACTGCGCGCGCATATCGGCATGGTCTTCCAGCATTTCGAACTCTACCCGCACATGAAAGTGCTGCGCAACCTGACCCTGGCGCCCGAAAACGTTTTGCGCGTGCCCCCTGCCGAAGCCAGACGCAGAGCCCTGGCGCTGCTGGAGCGCGTGGGCATCGCGGATCAAGCGGAGAAATACCCCGCGGAACTCTCCGGGGGGCAGCAACAGCGCGTGGCCATCGCCAGAGCCCTGGCCATGCAGCCCAAACTCATGCTCTTCGACGAGCCCACATCCGCGCTTGACCCTGAAATGATACAGGAAGTCCTCGACGTTATGATAGCCCTCGCCAAGGAAGGCATGACCATGGTCGTTGTCACCCATGAAATGGGCTTTGCCCGGGAAGTGGCGGACAAAGTGATCTTTATGGATAAGGGGCGCATCATTGAAGATCGCGACGCTCAAGAGTTCTTCGACAACCCGCAGCATGAACGGACCAAATTGTTCCTCAGCCGTATCTTGCGCTAAAGCATGTTAATCATGAAATATGAATGCTTTCGAGTGGTTATGAATATTGTGAAAAATGTTCTCATGAATCTCCAAAACGTTGTGATTGGCACAACTCGAATTTCCAGTGGGGAGTACATCATAACATTTTAATTTATTTGAAAATATGAATTAAATAGTCGCTTTTCCGGCGTCCAGGGGCCTCCCCTGGTCGTCGTGCGGGCGCGAAAGCCCGCGACTGTATTTTTTCTTTTTTCCGAAAATAGTATTTTAGGGAAATCACGACAGGAGGGAAACAGGCATGGCGCTACGTATGACGGTCCTCTGTGAGGATCAGGCCCGCATGGGATTTCTGGACAAAAAATATTCCGGCCAGCACGGGCTCTCCATCCTTATTGAAGCGCAAAAGAAAATCCTCTTCGACGTGGGGCCGTCGGGCGTCTTTCTGGAAAACGCGCGCCTCGCCGGCGCTCTTCTGGACGATCTGGATTGGGTGGTTCTGAGTCACGGACACTGGGACCATACCGACGGCTTGGAAGCCCTTGCCGCATCCGGCTTGCGCCCCAAACTGCTTGCGCATCCCCAGGTCTTCGCGGACCGCCACAAGGCCAGCGGCGAATTCAACGGAATGGCCATGTCCAAAGAACGGGCCGCCGCCCTTTTTCCTTTGACGGAATCAGCAGAGCCTGTGCAACTCGCTCCCGATATTTGGTTCCTCGGACAAATTCCCAGAACCAACGATTTTGAATCCAAGCGGACAACGTTCTTCCAGATGGTGGACGGCCGGAAAGAACCCGACTTTCTGCTGGACGACACCGCGTTGGCCCTGTGCAGGCCTGAAGGCCTGGTGGTTGTGACCGGGTGCTCCCACGCCGGTATCTGCAACATTTGCGAACATGCCAAGAGCGTGACCAACGTCAGGAACCTGCACATGGTCATCGGCGGTTTCCACCTCCTGGAAGACTCTCCGGTGGTGGACAAGACCATCGCCTATTTCACGCAGCAAAACGTGGAGCGCCTCTACCCCATGCATTGCACGGCGTTGCCCGCACTGGCCCGGTTGTGGCAAACTTTCGGCATAAAAAAGTTTTGCGCCGGCGACGTGTTGGAATTGGACTAGAGCATGTTTTCATAAAAAAATAATGCCTCCGGCTGGTTAAGAAATTTTTGATAAAGGTTCATAAAAACCGACCAAAACCTGTTTATTGTCTTAACATAGTAACTTTTTGAGCAGGCGTATACTGTAACATTGTATATTTGTTGAAAGACAAGAATCAAATTGTCCGTTTTCCGGCGTCCAGGGGCCTCCCCTGGTCGTCGTGCGGGCACGAAAGCCCGCGACTTTATTATTTTTTTCTTTAAGTACGAATGGGGAGAGCGCGAGAGGGGAAACCCTTTTCAATGGTTTCTCCTCTCGCGCTCTCTTTTCACGGCCTAGCGCATTTTCGCCTTGAAACAAGGCTCTCCCCTGAAACAATTTCCAATTGTTCCAGGGAAATGCATAAGAGCATCTAGCGCTTTTCAAGTGTGAGATGCTCTAATAACAAAATCGGGTTGAGGTTACGTTCCTCTCGCGCTCAATAGCGTCTTCCCGAACCGCAAGATGATTTCTCCCAAAAAAAACGTTACATTGCTTCTCGTCCGTCACAGGAAAGCAAAGACGGTGGCGCTATCTTATTTTTCAGGAAATAATATGAAAAGGACACACCGCTTGTGCGTATAGATTGCCACACCCACACCACCCGTTATTCCAGTTGCTCCATTTTACATCCGAAAGAACTGTGCGCGCTGGCTGTGGGGCGCGGCCTTGATGCTGTGGTCATAACGGAGCATGGCCGCCAATGGGGGCATGACGAACTGGCGCTCCTGCGCGCTGACTTTCCCGATCTCGCCATCTTCTCCGGCGTCGAAATATCACTGCGCGAAGGTTATGACGTGATCTGCCTGACGGGGGACACGCTACTCGATCTGCCGCAATTCCCCACGCTATCCTGCCTGAAACGGGCCATATCGCCCCATCGTTCCATGATTTTCACTTTTGTGGCGCATCCGTTTCGCTTCCGCAATTTCATGACGCCGGAGCTTGCGGAAATCCTGAAGACGGTGGAAGGGATAGAGATGAACTCCGTAAATATCCTCAAAAGGGCTCCGCATGTAAGCGAGGGCAGATACAGAGCGCATAATGCGGCACTCTACGATGAAGCCAGGAAGCGCTACGGCCTTGTGCCCCTCTTCAACTCAGACGCCCATGCTCCCCAAGGCGTGGCCACGATCGCCAATGAATTGCCTGGGCCGAACGCTCCGCGGGACTGCGCGGAATTGGCCGCGCTTCTGCGCGCGGCCCCCCCTCAGGAATGGCAAAATCCGCAACAGATTGAGGCCGCACTTGATCGCTATGAGGATATCTAGAGCATCTCACGCTTGAAAAGCGCTAAATGCTCTAAATCCTCTTCAACAAGCCATGCAATGCAGGAGCCGGTCATGCTTCATGAAAATCATCAAACCCATCCCGTATGCCCCTGGTGGTTGACCTGGACCTTCGACAACCCGCTCCGCCGGTTGGTGCATAAGCCTGAACGGTTGTTTGCCGCGCATTTGG
The DNA here is from genome assembly GCA_964517355.1 of uncultured Desulfovibrionaceae bacterium. Taxonomy (GTDB): domain Bacteria; phylum Desulfobacterota; class Desulfovibrionia; order Desulfovibrionales; family Desulfovibrionaceae; genus CAZFCK01. The sequence goes on from CAZFCK010000030.1 coordinate 13,654, forward strand.
AATCAGGCATGAGCGCCATCGACGTAGGGTGCGGTTTTGGATTCTTAACCTTGGGCATGGCCAGGCTCATTGGCACCACCAATGGAGGAAAGGTGCTGGCGGTCGATCTGCAAGAGCAAATGCTGCAACGGGTGCGCAAACGTGCGCGCAAAGCAGGTCTGGAGGACGTTATCCACACCCGGCGCTGTTCGGCGACTTCTCTGGAAATAGGTCCTGTTGTGGGCGATCAGCCGGCAGATTTCGCACTGGCCTTTTGGATGGCGCACGAAGTGCCGCAACAAAGCCGTCTCTTTGCCGAACTTTTCGAGGCCCTACGGCCTGGGGGGCTTCTCTTCATCGCCGAACCACGGCTCGACGTGAATCCTAAGTATTTTGCGAATGAGCTGAAACGCATTGAGAACGCGGGGTTTCGGCTGCATGCATGCCCACACGTGGCGTTAAGCCTGGCTGCGGTCTTCACGAAACCTTAAGCGTTTCTCAAAAAGACGATTTCGCGTTTCAAGGGTTCCCCCTTTTCCCACCGCTTTGGAGACAATCAAAAACCGGGCACGTCTTCGATCAACGGGTCAACCAATCCGTCGTAAAGATCAGGCCTGCGGTCGCGAAAAAAACCCCAGGAACGGCGCAATCCATGCACCGCTTCGAGATCGACATCGACCACCAGCACACGTTCCCCTTGCTCCGGGGCCTGAGTCAACACTTCGCCAAACGGACCGGCAACAAAGGATCCTCCGTAAAACGTAATGCCGCACGTGGCGCCTTGCTCGGACCCCACGCGGTTGGCGGCACCGAGAAAAGCCAGATTCGCCCCCGCATGTCCTTGCATCACTCTTTGCCAATGTGGGCGCGTATGCAGATTCGGCTCCTCGGGTTCCGATCCAATGGCCGTGGGATACAGTAGAAGTTCCGCACCCATGAGACACATGGCCCGGGCGGCCTCGGGAAACCATTGATCCCAGCAGATGCCCACGCCGATACGCCCCGCGCTGGTGTTCCAGACCTTGAACCCCGTATCGCCGGGGGCGAAATAATATTTTTCCCAATACCCGGGGCCGTTCGGAATGTGGGACTTGCGATAAAGTCCCAATCGCGCGGAGCCGTCGTAGACCACCACGGAATTGAAATAGCGCTCCGCCCCGCATGAGGAAGCTCTTTCGAAAAAGCTCACAGGCAGGACAATATCCAGTTCAGCCGCCAATTGCGCCATATGCCGCAGCAAAGGACTTTGCCGCTCCTCGTGCGCCAGCTCGAAATGAATCTTTTCCTTATCCTTGCAAAAGTAGGGGCCGGCGAAAAGCTCCGGCAACAGCACGAGTTTCGCGCCTTGAGCCGCGGCGTCACGCACCAGCCTCTCGGCCGTGGCCGCGTTTTCCCGCCACGTTTGCCCGCAAGCCATCTGCACAAGAGCTATGCGCACGACTATTTTCCTTTCACACGGCCGCTCAAGGAATACTTTTTGGCGTCCAGAGCGTATTTCTTCACTTTGTAATTCACGATCCGGTAGCTCACCCGCAAGTCGCGGGCAGCCTGCAACATGTTGCCCTTCGCCTTTTTCAAGGCGTCTACAAGCAACTCCTGTTCGAATCGCGCCACCGCGTCGCAAAAGGAAAGATTGGTGTCCGTGGCGGAACTTTCAGCGGTTTGCAAAGACGGAGGCAGGTGGTAGGTGCGGATGACTTCCTCGTCGCACAAAAGCACAGCGCGCTCCATGCAGTTCTTGAGTTCGCGCACATTGCCGGGCCAATGATACTGGGTCAGCAAATCAATGGCCGGAGTGGATACCCGCTTGATGTTGCGCTCATATTCCTCCGCATACTGTTTCAGGAAATGTTCCGCCAGTGGCAGGATATCTTCCCGCCGCTCCCGTAACATCGGGATAAATATGGGAAAGACGTTGATTCTGTAGTAAAGGTCCTCGCGGAATAAACCCTTTTCCACGAGTTCTTCCAGAGGTTGATGCGTGGCGCAAATGAGACGCACATCCACATTGACGGTCTGTTCGCTCCCCAGTCGCTGGATTTCCTGCTCCTGTATGGCCCGCAGCACTTTTGCCTGGGCGTTCAAAGAGAGTTCGCCGATTTCATCCAGAAATAACGATCCCCGGTTGGCGAGTTCGAAGAGCCCCTTTTTACTATGCACCGCGCCGGTAAAAGCGCCTTTTTGATGGCCGAACAGCTCGCTTTCCACCAACTCCGAAGGCAATGCCGCGCAGTTGAGCTTTATCAGAGGCATTTCCATCCGGGGGGAGGCGGCATGAATGGCCTCCGCGAAAAGTTCCTTGCCGGTTCCGGATTCACCGCGCAGCAAGACAGTGGCGCGGCTCGGTCCCACCTGGGCCACCTGGTTCAGCACCAGACGCATGCTTTTCGACGCGGCGACAATACTGCTGGGCTGGAATCCGGTTTCGGAACTGGCCATGAGCCCCTGGGCCATGAGATGTTTCTGCCGGGCCATTTCCTCTTGCAAATACGCGGCCTGATTCGCCACCATCCCGGCGACGACCTCCAAAAAGCGGCATTGCGCTTCGAGAACGTCCAGGTTGTTGGTTGGCGTATCCACACTCAAGGTGCCCAAAACTTCCTTGCTACCGCTTTCCGCTTCAGGCGCCAGAACAGGTACGCATATAAAAGCGAAATTGGCCAATTCCTCTTCGGTGCGTCCAAAGGCACGGTTGAGAAACGCCGGATGTTCGCTCATACGCGGCACGATGACGGGCTGCCCCGTATTGAAAACCTGACCTGTGACGCCTTGCCCCGGTTCGTAAGTAGCCTGAGCGTTTTTTGGCGCCTCGTAGGTCAAACTCAATTTAAGGGTTTTGGTTTCCGGATCAAAAATAACCAGATGCGGCCGCAGAAACCCCTGGTTCTGCGCAAGAGTACGCAATACCGCCTTCAGGCTGGGCTGAAAGGGCCTGTTCGGCCCCAGTTCAGCCACAACTTTTTGCAACGTTTCCAGAAAAGGCTCTATATCCTTCGCGAGAGAGCCGCTCTGCATAGGTGCTCCAATTTATGATGTGGTCTTGGTCACGGCGTCCACGCCGAGGCTCAAGGCCTTAAGGTTTACGTCCAGCAGCGCGGGTTTCATATTCCTGCGCAATGATTCCTCCAGAGCTTCGGGGCCAAAAGGCAATACGCCCACGGCCAGCAAGGCTCCCATGAGCGCGATGTTGCCGCTTTGCACTGCGCCGGCCTGCGTACCGATGCTACGGCACGGTAAAAACCATGACTTCCCGGCCCAGTCGCGCACCCGCGCCTCAATATGCCCCAAATCCGGATATACCGCCTTGCCCATACTCACCGCCACAGGTGAAATGGCTTCGGTGCTCGAAACCACCACGCCGCCCTTAATGAGATAAGGCAAGGCGCGCAACGTTTCCAAGGGTTCGAACCCCAACAGGATATCGGCCTCTCCCGGTCCCAGCTTGGGGCTTTTCCATCCCCCAAGCAAAATGGTGGATTCAACGATACCGCCGCGTTGCGCCATGCCGTGGATTTCACCGGAAGTCACGTCCACTCCCTGCTCCATGGCGGTCCGGGCCAATATCGTGGTGGCGGTCAACGTTCCCTGTCCGCCAACTCCGGTCAAGAATATTCGTGCGTTGCTTTGCATCAGGAGCTCCTTTTCCTGGCCTTTATCTCTTTGGTCACTTGCAGACAGACCATGCAGCCGGAGCACTGGCCCTCGTCAATCTCGAACCGTCCTTCCACGCGATAAAACGCAGGACAGCCCAATTCTTCCACGCACTTGGCCACACCTTCTCCCTGCTCGGCCACATAGGCGGTCTGCACGGGCTTTTTGCGCAGCGTGCGCCGCGCGAACAGCACACAGGCCTCTTCGGCAAGCAACACGCGCACGCCGGATTGTTCTTTCAACTCCCGGAGCGCCCCAAGCGTGGCTTTGAGGTTGTAAGGGCTTACGCGGCGGAAGTGTTCAACGCCGCAGGCGCGCACGATGGCTTCGATATCCACCCGCGCCTCATTGGGGCCGAGTGCGGTGGTCTCCACGCCGGGATGCGGTTGATGACCGGTCATGGCTGTGGTCTTGTTGTCCAGGATAACGAGCAACACATTATGCTGATTGAAAACGGCGTTTATCAGCCCCGTGATTCCCGAATGGAAGAAAGTGGAATCGCCGATAAAACCCACCACGGGTTTTCCCGAGGCCTTGGCGAATCCGCTGCCCGCGGAAACGGAAGATCCCATGCACAACAGGAAGTCGGCCGCGCTGAGCGGCGGAAGAATGCCCAAGGTGTAGCAGCCGATGTCCGACGAATAGACCGCGTCGTCGCCAAAAACCTGGCGCACGGCATAGTACAGGCTGCGGTGCGAACAGCCGGGGCAAAGGTTCGGCGGACGCATGGGAAGATTCTCTTCGCCTTTGCAAAGGGCAGGCGGTTCCAGAGGCGCGCCCAAGGCCAAAGCCAAGGCCCGGGCAACGCTGGCCACGGAGTACTCCCCGTTATACGGCAAGGCGGCGGTCATGCCTTCGGGTTGATCTTCCAGCTTGCCGTAAAATACCGGATTCAGCCCCTTGCGCTGGGCAAGCGCGCGCAGTTCGGTCTCCACGAGAGGCTCAAGCTCTTCAAGGATCAACACCCCGTCCACTGAGCCCATAAACGCGGCAAGCGCCTTCTCGGGCAAGGGGTAGCTCATGCCAAGTTCGAACACCGTGACTCTGTCTTCCCAGCCATTGGCTTTCAGGGCGTCCGCCAGGTAGGCGCGGCTGATGCCGGAGGCCACGACCCCCAGCTTTCCGGCGCCGTGCACTGTGTTCCACGGGGATTTTTCAGCCTCCTCGCGCAGCGCTTCGAGCTTCCGCAACAGAGCGACGCGCATCACCCGTGAGTTGGCAGGCAGGGAGACGAATTTTCTCGGATTCTTCACAAAAGGCGTTATCGGCGTCATGGCCGGCCTGTCACCGCAAATCACGGGGCCGCGCACATGGTTGACACGGGTTGTTGTGCGCAACAACACGGGCTGCTCGTATGCGCGCGACATGAGCAATGCGTCTTTGGTCATGTCCTTGGCCTCTTGAGCCGTGGCCGGTTCAAAACAGGGCATGTAGGCCAAGCGTGCGTAATAGCGGTTGTCCTGTTCGTTCTGGCTCGAATGGCTGTGGGGGTCATCGGCCGAGAGCAAAACCAAACCGCCGGGCGCGCCGACATACGTGAGGGTCAGCAGAGGATCGGCCGCCACGTTCACGCCCACGTGCTTCATGGTCACCAGCGTCATGGCGCCGCCGATGGTGGCGCCCCCGCCCACTTCCATGGCAACCTTCTCATTCGTGGAATATTCAAAATGATAATCCGCATGGGGGGAAAGGCGGAAAAAGGTATCCGGGACCTCGGACGACGGCGTTCCAGGATAACAGGTCACACACCGCACGCCGGCTTCGAGGGCGCCGCGTACGATGGCCTCGTTGCCCAGCAAAAGCAATTGTGCTCCCTGGTTCGCATCCAAAAGAGGATTAGCCATAGTATCAACTCGCAATTTTGATCTTTCGGACTCGGGGAAACCCCTTAGCCATTATTTTTAATTTGCTGCTCCAGCTTCGCAATTTTATAATAAAAATAATCCTTTGTCCGCTCTCCCACCCCTTCGGCGTCCGTCAGGGAGCGGTAGGCTTCCAAGGCCACCTGGGGTTTCCCGGCTTTTTCCGCGGTTTCGGCGATACACTTGCTGATTTCGACGCCATAGCTCTGGGGCAGGCTTGTCTTAAGCTGCTGCAACAGTTGCAGGGCGTCATCGTTGCGACCGGCCTGCGCCATGGCCTGGGCCTTGCCCAGCTTGACTACTGGGGCGGTATTGGCATCCACCGCAGCCTCGAGCGTTGTCCAAACCTCCACGGCCTGTTCATACTGATCCAGGCCTTGCAGGCTGGAGGCCAGCTCGAACAAAGCGGTCGTCGTCACCACTCCCGGGGATTGCTCAAGAAAGGAGCGCAAGGCGTCCACTTTTTCCTGCCCCTGTTTGCCGACAATGATTTCCCCAAGCAACGCACTGGAGTTTTCCGCATTTTTCGCCTGAACATAATCGTAAACGCCATAGCCGCCAAAAACGAGAACAACAGCACCAAAGCCAATAACAAGGGGCTTGATGTGCTTCAGCAACATTTTCAGCAGGGGATGCAGCTCGTCTCCCAATTCCGGTTGCGGCAGCCCGGCGGGGCCGCCCATTTGCTGCATATTTTCCGCGGTCATGCATGATCCTCCAAAAAATGTTAAATCGCTTGCTTATACCATATACCGCAAAAAATGGGCACGATAGCCCATGCCCACTTGCGCCCGCCGTCAATTACGGGCACCATAACGAATGCGGCGTTACAACTGAGAAGACGTAGTAGCATACCTTACAGAAATGTCAAAAGACTTTCCACAGATTTTGACATTTTGCCACGGCAACGTGAAATTGTTAGGTATTACACCATAGTTGCATATGGTTTCTACCGTGCTGCAGTAACATTTTTGTACCTTTTTTCTCATTGCCGGCATCTTGCCCCATACCAAGCACGCCACCCAAGGGAGGAACACATGAGCATTGAAGAACAAGTGGTGCACATCGGGCAATTGGCCAAAGAAGCGAGCAGGGGCATGGTCAAGGCCTCGCCCGCAGCCAAAGAAAAGGCTCTGCTCGTGCTGGCCGATCTTCTGGAAACACGACGCGAAGACATTCAAGCTGCAAACGCCAAGGATCTCGAAGCCGCCGCAGCCAACAATCTCGACGCGCCGCGCATGGACCGCCTGCGGCTGACTCCCGCGGTGCTCGATGAAATGGCCAATGCCTGCCGCGAAGTGGCGGCCATGCCCGACCCTGTGGGCGCCATTGAAACCATGTGGCAACGCCCCAACCAATTGCACGTGGGGCGCATGCGCATTCCCTTGGGTGTCATCGCCATGATCTACGAATCCCGGCCGAACGTGACCGTGGATTCCGCCATTCTCTGCCTGAAGGCGGGCAACGCCGTGATATTGCGGGGCGGGTCGGAAGCCTTTCACTCCAATATGGCCCTGGCCTCTCTGCTGCATGAAGCGCTGCGAGCCGCCGGATTGCCCCCCAACGGAGTCCAGGTCCTGCCTGTTACCGACAGATCCGCAGTCAATGCCCTGCTGAAACTCGACCAATACATCGACGTGATCATCCCCCGCGGCGGTGAAGGGCTCATCCGCGCAGTGGTGGCCGAGGCCACCATGCCCGTGCTCAAGCACTACATGGGCGTCTGCCACGCTTATGTGGACAATGACGTGGACATGGAGCAGGCCCTGGAGATCATATACAACGGCAAAGTGCAGCGCCCCGGCGTCTGCAACGCCCTGGAGTGTCTTCTTGTCCATACCGCCGTTGCGGACTCCTTCCTGCCCAAAGTCGCTTCCAGGCTCGGCCAGGCCGGCGTCTCTTTTCGCGCTTGCCCCCGTTCCTTGCCTTTGTTGGGCGAAAAAGCACAACCCGCGATGGAAACGGATTGGGGCGCTGAATTTCATGATCTCATTCTCGCGGTGAAAGTGGTCGACAATCAGGATCTGGCCCAGGACCACATAGCCGCATACGGCTCCAACCACACTGAAGTGATCTGCACGCGCAACCATGACGCCGCAATGCGCTTTCTGCGGGAAGTGGACGCCTCGCTGGTGAGCGTCAACGCCTCTTCCCGCTTTAACGACGGGGGGCAGCTCGGCCTTGGCGCGGAGATAGGCATCAGCACTTCCAAGCTCCATTCCTATGGCGTCATGGGAGTGAAGGAGCTGACCACCACCAAATTCGTGCTCCTGGGACAAGGACAGGTCCGCAGCTAACGGATCAGATAACTGTAGCTATATAAGGGGGGGAAGCCGCGCTACCACCTGCGTGACGAGGTTTCCCCCCTTCTGAAATAAAACGTAATCCCCAACAATCACGCAGGGCGTCAACAACGGTTTTCTTCAGGTGGCAAACATGCGCATCGGCATCTTAGGCGGCAGTTTCAACCCTTTTCACACCATGCATCTGCGACTGGCCATCGAGGTGTACGAGCGTCTTTGCCTTGATCGGCTGGACGTGGTCCCCTGCGCCCTGCCCCCGCACAAACATACCCAGGGACTCTTGCCTTTCGCGTTGCGCACGCGCTGCATCGCCCTCGCCCTGGGCTTGGAAGGAACAGCACGGCCTGAAAAAGGATTGACCCTCAACACGCTGGAGCAGGAGCGCCAGGGTCCTTCATTCACCATAGACACCTTGAACGCTTATCACGAGCGGGAACCCGGCTGCAGCCTTTATTTCATCATGGGCTCAAGCGACCTGCTGACTCTGCCTTCCTGGAAAAAAGGGCTCGAACTGCCCAAACTCGCATCACTGGTGGTCGTGCCTCGTCTGGATACGGACTTGAAAGCGGTGCGCGAATTCGTGGCCGCACATTGGCCCGAAGCGAAACACCACCCCGTTCCCCCCCCGCACGACCATGGAGTCAAGGCGATTTGGGAATTCGCCGGCGCAACACGACTCGATTACCTGCCCCTGCCCCGGATGGATGTCTCGGCCACCATGATCCGCACGGCCTGGCTGCAAGGGCGCAGCTTGCGCGGGCTTGTGCCCGAATCGGTCATGTCTCTTCTTGAAACCGAAAGAACCCTGGTGGACAACGTTTGGAGAGAACCGGCATCCGAATGAGGAAGTACGGGCTTCAACGGCGAACCATCTAGAGCATCTCACGCTTGAAAAGCGCTAGATGCTCTAAGCCGCGGGAGGCATTCCCGTAACGGGCCGGCCACGTAAAAAAATGCTCGTTCAGGGCTGGGCCGTTTGCCCCAGGGGCAAATCAAAAGTAAAGACGCTTCCTTTGTTTGGAATGCTTTGCACCAGCAATTTCCCACCATGAAACTCCACTATCCCCCGACAAATGGCGAGTCCCAGCCCAGTGCCTTTGGGCTTTTCGGTGAGCGCGTCTCCAACTTGGGTAAACGTTTTAAAAATGTGCTCATGTTTGTCTTGAGGTATGCCCTTTCCAGTATCGCTCACGCTCACTTCTACCTTGCCGTTATTACTGGCCGCTGCGACAACCACAGTGCCTTTCGAAGTGAACTTCCGCGCGTTGTCCAGCAAATGCCGAACCAAGTCCAGGATCAAATCACGATCGCAATGGACATTGGGCAAATCATCCGGCAAGCGCAGCTCAAGCTCAAGGCCCACTTTTGCGTACTGGGGTTTGGCCTCGGACACCGCTTGCTTCAAAATAAGATGAATCGGTTCGGAACGCATCCAGGCGTGAAACTGTCCTGATTCAATTTTTGCCAACTCCATGACATTGTTGACAAGTTTTGCAAGGACCTCCGCATCGGACATGAGCATCTCAAAACCGCTGCGCATCTGCTCCACAGCGCGTACCGCTCTGGCGTTACTTTTATCAACAGCTGAAACCACGTTCGTTTCCAGCTTTTTCCGCAGCAATTTGCTGAATCCCAAAACGGACGTCAAAGGCGTGCGTAATTCATGCGTAACAACCGCGATAAAATCGGATTTCAGGTGGCTGGCATTTTCAGTTTGGGCTTGCACAAGACGTAGATGTTCTTCAACGCGCCTTTTCTCTGAAATATCCTCCACTACGCCATCGATGTAGGCAGGATTGCCGTCATCCCCGAAAAACAACCGCACATGAAGACAGCAGTGCAACGTGACGTTGTCTTCGCGGACATACACTTTTTCCACGCGGGTTGTGCTTTCGCAATAAAGCATTCTCTTGATGAGGCCGGCACGTTGCCGTGGCTCCTCCAAAAAAAACCACTTGGCCCCCGACAGGTTGTTCATCATTTCCGGCACGTCATGGAAGCCGAAAAATTTAGCGAGCATAGGATTGGCTTCCACCAACCTGCCGGCCACTGTGCAACGAAAGACGCCCAACGGCGCATTTTGAAAAAGGCCGCGATATGTTCTTTCCGCCCGCACCAGGGATGCGATGTCGCGTTTACTACCGGTTACGTCAGATATGAGCGTAACAATACCGCACGGCTGGTTACTCGTATCCCTGAAAGGCGTCTTCTGGATGAGCACATCGCGCAACTCTCCGCTAGGCAGGCGCAACGCCGCCTCGCAGCAACGCATTGCCTTGGCCTCAAAGACCTCGCACTCCATCAGCAAACTGCGCTCCGCCCAATCCTCGGGAAAAAAGTCGTCTACAGTGGCGCCGACGATGGCTTCATCCGAAACGCCCAATAATTCCGCATAGGCCTTGTTACACCCCATGTAGCGCTGATCTAGACCTTTATAATGCAACGGCAGTGGAATGCCATCCACAACAGACTTCAAGCAATTCAAGCGCGCTTCTTTTTCCTTGCCCGTTATATAAGAGGAGGTAACATCCTCAACAGCGGCGAGGACCGAGACAATGTCGCCCGCGCTATCCATTTCTGGGCCAGCCACAACGTGTATAACGCGCTTGCCCCCTTCCATGGTCAATTCCACATTGTCCTGGTGCACTTGACCGTCTTGCATGACGCGATGTGCAAGCAAGGACAATTGGCTGCCCAAAAAAGAAAATTCCTTGCCCATGCCCTGAGGAGGCTTGCTCGCGTCACTGGCGGGAAACCATTGGCGCATGGTTTTGTTCATAAAGATTGGTTGGCCGGCGCCATCCATCAGCAGCGCGCCCAAAGGAAAACTATCCGTCATTTTATTGTAATAATTTTCTTTTTCAGCGAGTTTACGCTTCGCCTTATGCAATCCCCTCCAAAGAAGCAAAATAGTCACCGTGGCCACACAAAGCAAAACAAGGGTGATCGAATCCCAGGATCTCCCAATAACGGAACCGTCTGGAGCAGCATGGCAAATAGAAAAGGATAACATGTTTAGCCCGTTAACCACGAATACAAAACCTCAAACATGATAATTTTATAGAAAAATAACAATAACAATCAAATTTGCCCGATATAAGCAAATTACTAACGTTATCAAAACAAGCAACAATACGTTTCAGTACGTAGTATAGCAAAAATTCATAAACAAAAAAGCCACATTGATTACATATACGAATCAATACAATGTCAAACCACAAATAAAGCATCCATAGCTGACGACTTTACACCATCTAACGATTCCACATAAAACAACAACTGAACGTATTCTCGTCTTGAGATAAGACTCTTCTCTGAAACTTCTTTCTATTGTTTCATAAAAAAGCATACAGGCATTATAGCTTTTCAAGCTTACGACACTCCAACAATGGTACGCGATGAAAGGGGCTTGTTATGTGGATGGTCATATCGTTCCATTATTCGAAATCGGCTTCACAGAAAGCATCCGAAGGGGGGCGAAACGCAACGCTGCCGTCGCCAAGCACAAAACGCATAACCCACTACCCTATCACGACAATCACCTCGGAACAATGTGATAGTAATTGAAGAACGTTCCACCCATCAGCACACAACTTTTTATGGCAACTGCCTACAATACGGATAGCGGATGCAGCACGGTATGGAGCCGTTGCAATAATTGACTGATGTCGTCTTCCATTGTGGGACGTCCCCAGGAGAAACGAATTGTGCCGGCGGCATATTCCCTGGGAATACGCATGGCTTCCAGGACATGTGAAATGGAAACTTCCTCTCCGCTGCCTGCGTGGCAAGCCGCGCCGGCCGACGCCGCAACATCCTGCCCAACCAGCCCGGAGAGGATATCTCCGGCCCGCAGATTCTTAAATCCAACACACATGGTATTGGGCAGCCGGGGAGCGTGCTTTCCATAGAGCAAGATCTCAATGCCCAATTCACGCAGCCCCTTATAAAACAATTCGCCCAATCGTTCCTGGCGCTGCATCTCTTTATCCAAATCCTGGCTGGCCATGAAACAAGCCTCGCCAAGGGCGACAATGGAAGGAATGTTTTCGGTACCGGAGCGCACCCCACCCTCTTGTCCTCCGCCGAAAAGCAAGGGAGCGAGCGGAAGCACGGGATTGACGAACAACGCGCCGATTCCTTTGGGAGCGTAGAGCTTATGGCCGGCGATCGTCATCATGTCCACGCCAAGCTCTTGCACCTGGACAGGTATTTTGCCGACAGCCTGGGCCGCGTCCGTGTGGGTGACGAAGCCGTGAGCGCGCGCCCGCTCCACAGCCTGAGCCACAGGCTGCAACACGCCGGTCTCGTTGTTGGCCAACATGATGGACATGAGTTTAGGGCCGTTTGGTGGCGCTTCGGCCAGCGCATCCTCCAAAAAATGCAAATCCATAACGCCGCGATCGTCCACTGGAACCTGTACAACGTGAATTCCCTGCCGGGCGAGTTCGCGGGCCGGCTCCAGCACCGCGGGATGCTCTATCTGGCTGATCACAAGGCACCCTTGCGAGGCATCCTGAAAAATCCCGCGCAAGGCCATATTGTTGCTTTCCGTGGCGCACGACGTGAACACCACGGCCTCAGGCCCGCAGCCGATACAGCGCGCCACTTTCGCCCGAGCCTCGTCCATGGCGTTGCGTGCGGCCATGCCCCACATGTGGCCGCATCCGGGATTGCCGAACTTTTCCATAAAATAGGGAACCATTGCATCATAAATTTGGGGCAATACAGGTGTGGTGGCGTTATAGTCAAAATATAGCGGACGCATATTGGTACCCTCGCAGTTATTGGTTCGCCCTACACAGTAAGCTGACGTTCATGCATCACTTCGCGCAACGTGCCCAACACATCTTCAGGGAGAATGTTCCGCATGCACTCCCCTTCTCTTGAGCATGGCGTTCCGCCGTGCAATGAACATGGCCGGCAATCCAAGGGGTGTTCAAGCACTCGGTGGGGGGGAGGAGGAAAAAACCCCCAGACTTTGGCTGTAGGACCAAAAAGGGCCACTGTGGGCGTATCCACAGCCACTCCAAGATGCATTGGACCCGAATCGCCGCTGACCAAGGCATCCGAACAGGCCAAAAGAGCGGCGCTTTGTCTGGGGGTGGTGTTGTTAACAAACTCATTGCCCCCAGCTTGAGCCAGGTCGCCGGGCAACGCGCCATGCCCCAATTGATACCAGCCCCACCCCTGCTTATGCAATAGCCGTGTGAGAGCGAGCCAATGCCTTTCCGGCCAAGCCTTATTGCGATGCGCGGCCATGGGGTGCAGCGCGATCAACGGGCGTCCCTCACCGCGAAGAGTGCGCAATCGCTCGCGCGCCCAGGCAAGTTCGTCTTCCCGCAAGCGCACCAGTGGTTTGAGATCCTGAACATTCGGGGGGGATTGTTCCAGAGCCATGGCATAACGTTGCGGTACGGTGAGAGCTTCCAATTTGCGACGCAGCGAATCGCAACGCAGGCGTTGATAAAGTCTGCGTTCCAGGCTCATTTTCTTATACCGCCGCACAGGGCCGCGCCACACCGCAGCCAGCAGCCGTGAACGCAGCGTGCCGTGCAAGTCCAACAATCCGCACCCCGCATAGTCGCGTGCCAATCGCCGGGTCGTTTTCACAAAAGCCGCACCTGTCAAGTCTTCCGGCAACAGACTTATCACACGCTCAACAGCCGAATTTTCATGAAAAAGTTCACTCCAGGGCTCTTTGGTGAGCACGATAAAGCGCCAGCCCCTGGTTTTTCGCCAATATTCAAGAACTCCGGTCGTCAGCAATACGTCGCCCATGGCGCCGAGCCTCACAACCAGCCATAGGGAGGGGGACGCGAACATCAATTCCCCTCTTCCAAGAAAGCAGGCGCCTCCGAAAAAAGCAAGGTGCGCACGGCCTGCCAAACTTCGTGTGTTTCTATGCCCCGCATGCACGTATGAGTGCCTTCCCGGCAATAGTTGCCGCCATGTTTACCGCAGGGGCGGCACGGCAAATTTTTTTCCAAAACCACGCTCTTTTCACCCCGAGGATAAAACCCCAAAGCACGCACCGTGGGACCAAACAAGGCGACCACGGGCACCTTCTGAGCCCAGGCCAGGTGCATGGGGCCTGAATCATTGCAAAGATAACAATCCAAACGGCCAATATACGCGGCCAGTTCGGGTAAGCTCAATTTCCCTGCCAGATTGATGCATGCCTGTTCCGCCGCTTTCCCCGTTCGCCGCGCCCCCAAGATGAGATCACGGGCCAACGGCTCTTCGCCCGGTCCGGCGAAAACAAGTATGCGCACCCCCTCCTGGGCGGCCATTGCCGCCACTCTGCCAAACCGGGACGCGGGCCAGCGTTTTGTCGGCCACACCGACCCCGGATGCATCCCCAGCACGGGCACGTCCTCAAGCCCCTGCCGCCGCCAATAGCTATCCGCCTTGTCCCGCACCTCGTTGGGCAACACCAGTTTGGGCCAGGCGGAGTCGTAGGGCATATGCAACGGCTTTAATAATTCCAGCAGCCGTTCCACCTCGTCCAGTTCGCCAAACCTTCTAGGCACGCGCCGGTTGAAGGCCAGACTGCGCAACAGCCCCCCTGAGTAGCCGATCCGGGTGGCGATGCCCGAGCCCAGGGCGGCAAAAGCGCTACGGGAACTCGTGTGGGGGCACAACAACAGATCATAGGCGCCGCGGCGCAACGCGGCCATAACCCGGAACAAGCCCCGTACGCCTTTGTTCTTGCCGCGCTTTGACACTGGAATGGCGGCGCACAATTCAGGCTGCGCCGCAAACAACGACTCCACCCCCGAACGGACCCAAAAATCTATCTCCGCGTCAGGCCAAGCCTTTGCCAAAGAGCTTATAAGCGGCAACGTCAGGACCGCATCTCCCAAGAATGCGGTATTCCATACACAAATACGGTGCATATCTGGACCCTTATCCTCAACTGGCTATGCTTCCTACAATATGATCAAAAGGAAATTACATAATGGATAGACTTTAATCGGATGGCGCTCGTTCAAGCCGTCGCCATTTGTAACGGGTGAGTATTTACCTAAAAGGAAAGGAGGATGTCCACCGCTCCCGATACGTCGCGGGCAACCGCATACGGCCAGTGAAGTTTTCCGGATGTCAGAAGCTGCGCTTCAACACCTGGCGGAATATCCGGAAGGCCGAGCTTGTGCGCTTCGCTGCGACCATGACCCGTAAGCACGAGCACTGTTGCCGCAAACCTCGCGTTTATTCCGAAGGATACGTCCGCGCGCTTATCTCCGACCATGGCGCATGCGGCGGGGTCCAGCCCCCGAGCCCCGGCAATACGCCGCCACAATCCCACCTCCGGCTTGCGGCAATCGCACCCATCTCCAGGCGCATGGGGGCAATACGCCATGTCCGTAAACCGCACGCCATGCCGCTCCAGGAGAGCGGCAAGCCTTGCCTGGCACGCCTGACACGCGGCTTCCGTGAAGTACCCCCTGCCTATGCCGGATTGGTTGCTGACAAGGAATAACCGTATGCCGCAAGCTGCAAGCCTTGCCAGCGCTCGGGCGGCGCCAGGCAGTAATTCCACCTCGTCCGGCTCGGCAAGATAATGCTTATCAAGAATAAGCGTGCCGTCTCTGTCAAAAAAAACGTTTTCGATACGAGGCATGGAGTTCCTCTTGCTTATAAAGCGCGTACTGTGTTGCTGTGGCGATACCAAGAGGGAGAGGTAAAAGTAAATAGTGAATACGACTATTGCGCTAGGGCATCTCGGCAAAAAAGTTCGTTTTTTCGCTATGTTGCCATATATAATCAATAAAATGACTAAAGCCGCCCGCGGGAGGTTCAACCCCATGGCTTGATAACCATGCTCCAACCTTGGACAAACGCTTTCAATGAGTTTTTTCCAATAAACCCCTTGTAAAAAGATACGAAGGCTTATAACCAGTACATAAACCAAAGAGACTAGGCTTGTATCCGACCGGAAAAATATGGGGCTCTAATATAATATATTGACATATTGCAAGGAGCTTTGAATTTATTTGCCAATCCGGTACGATTGCAATAGCGTTTATACAGTTACACCGCAAAGCGGAGAAACTCCAATTCCATTCCAAACAAACCGTAATTCCAAATGGAATTGGAAAGCGCGCCAGGACGGTGCTCCGAAAAACAAAGTATTTCGCTGCACAAGTGAACACCACGCTTTTCATTTGTGCAGTAAATCAAAACTACAGGACGCGGTTTTGATTTAGAGCATCTCACGCTTGAAAAGCGCTAGATGCTCTTATGCATTTACCTGGAACAA
>CAZFCK010000031.1:0-29501 GCA_964517355.1 uncultured Desulfovibrionaceae bacterium
TCCGTAAGGCGCGAAACGACCGCGCCTAACGGCTGCCGCTAACAAAGGGTTTCCCTCTCGCATTTTCTTTTCATAATGAATTTAGAAACACAGCCTAAAATCGAAATGTTTTAATCCGGCATCCAGGGGCCTCCCCTGGTCGTCGTGCGGGTGCGAAAGCCCGCGACTTTATTCCTTTTTTCTTGCAGCGTTTCCGACCGGTACCGCCAACGCCAGCAGGATATGAAAAAACCAGCAGACTTGAGGTTGCAGCAGGCCGTCATACAGCATGAAATGTCCGATTCCCGCCGTAACGGGAAGAAATACGGCCCACGGCGGTAAACCTTCAAGCGGCCGCCGCCATCGTGCTGCCTTGTAGAGCCGGACATATAGGAATCCGGCGGCGCCAAGATACAGCAAAGTAAAGGGCAGCCCCGCGCCCGTCATGAAGGTGAGCACCAGGTTCTCCGAAACCTTGATAATACGCAGCGTCCAGGCGAAATCTTCACGATCGATATAAGGATAGCGGATTTCATATCCATCCAGATATTTCTCCCGGGAAACGCCTAGGCCTATCCCAAGCAAGGGGTGCCGGCGGGTGATGCTCCAGGAAAAAGGATAATTTTCCATCCGGTAATATAAGGGCTCGCCGGTTAGCTCCAGGCGCTTTTCAGGAAAAAGGTACAAAAACGCGGCGAGCAACAAGGAAAAAAACAGCGCAACAAGAAGAAACCAGCGCAGACGCAGACGCCCCAGCATGAGTCCCACGCCTCCCAAAACCACCGGCATGATCAAGGCGGTGCGCAATCCGCTGAGAAAAAAGACAAAACAGGTTACGGCGAGCAACAGCAAGGCATAGGTACGCGACGGGGGGCGGTTGCGAATAAGCAGCGCCAACGGAGCGCAGGCCAATAAAAAACTCATGGTCACCTGTGGATGGCGGAACTCGTCGAAACAGGCGTGCACACTGCCGCACAGAAAAAAACCCGCAATGCTCATGAGCAGGAAAACCGAGAGCAACACCGTGCAAAACCAGACAAAAAGCCAGCGCCTCTCCGCCCCTTGCAAAAGAATCCGGGAGCACCAATAGCCGCCGCAGGCGGAACTCCAAAGCACAAACCCCCGCGCCGAGGCCGTGAGGCTGTCCTCACTGCGTAAACCGCTGGCCGCCAGCAGCACGAACGCCGCAAGCGTCACCAAGGTGGCGGGGCTGCGCAGACGCGCTCGCAATCCGGGAGCGCACCAATACGCCGTGAGGAACGCCGCGCAACAAAGGACGCCGCCCCAGATATTGACGGTGGTTTCACGAGTGACAATCACATAAGGCCATTGCACCACGGCCTGTATGCAGACAACGGCGAAAAGGACAAGGGCCGCCCGTTCTCCCAGCGACGTGTGACGCAGACAGGAAAACAGCCTTGCAACGCTTGTATCAAACAACGCGGGGCAATCCATGATTATGCCGCGCGTCTTTCCACAGCGCCCTGGAAACAAGAAGGCTCAACGAAACAGGTTGTACTTGATAATACACCACAAAGCCTTGAAGCCGTCGCGCCAGCCGATCTTTTTCCCTTCTTCATAAGTGCGTCCATAATATGAAATGGGCACCTCGTAAATGCGCAAACGTTTTTTGGCGAGTTTGGCGGTGATTTCCGGCTCGAAACCGAAACGGAATTCTTCGATTTCAATGCCTTCAAGCGCTTTTCTGGTGAAGACCTTGTAACAGGTCTCCATGTCGGAGAGATTGATGTTGGTGAATATATTGGAAAGCAATGTCAGGAACTTATTACCCACGGAATGCCAGAAATACAGAACGCGGTGGGCGCCGTGGCCCGCGAAGCGGGAACCGTAGACCACATCGGCCTTTCCTGAAAGGATGGGAGCCAGCAACACGGAATATTCGTCCGGATCATACTCCAGGTCCGCGTCCTGAATGATAAGGATGTCGCCTGTGGCCTTCTGCATGGCCGTGCGCAAGGCGCCTCCCTTGCCGGTATTCTTCTCGTGGAAATGCACGTGAATGCGCCCGTCCGTCAACGACCGCAAAATATCGCGGGTGCCGTCCGAGGAGCCGTCGTCGACAATGACCAGTTCAATGCGGTATGGAGAGGCGAGAACAGCCTCAATGGCCTCGATGATTGTGCCTCGCTCGTTATAAACGGGCATCAACACGCTCAAGGTGAATTTTTCAGGATCATAGGCAAGCTTGGTCATAACTAACATCCCTTTTGCGGATAACTATCAAGGTCCTGTTCCATAAGCGTCCATAAGCTCCGGCAAACGCCCCCGCAATAGCGTTCTCTCCTCGCATGTGAGCGGGCGTGCGCAGGAGGGCGTATCGCTCAGGGAGGCGGCGCCGGTGACGCAGAGCAAAAACAAAAAACGTTCAGGTATCCAGCCGGCGGCTTGTATTGCGGCGCGGGATGAGGCTTCAAGCCGCGGTTGCAGCACATCGCGCGGCCGGGGGTAGACATCGAACGCCAACCCCTGCGCCCGCGCCCAGCGCACAAAAGCCGGTACCTGCGCAATAAAGCGATCCAATTCACTCGCAGCTATGTGTTCCGTTTCGTCTTGCGCCAACAGGTCGGAACAATGACACATTAAAAGCATACCCACAAAAAGCAAGACGGCAACCACGTTCCGCATCATGTAGTCCTCGCTATCGCCCCCTTGCAAAGTCGAAGGAAACTATACTCTGCGGAAAAGATTGGCAAGACCCGGTTCACCGCTTCTTGCCGTACCTCCCTGTTGCGCATGCTATTTCTGTCTGGTCTTGCGTTTGCGGGGCACAACGTGCCTTTTGCGCGCCGCGGCCCCCTTGGCTTTTCCTGAACGTCCGGAACCGGTTCGCGCCCCGGTGGTCCTGTTGTTCCTTCCGCCAGTGGACTGCCGTTCCGAGCGTTTGGCCTTGCTTCGCGAAGCGTTTGATTTTCTCCCGACGCTGCCTCCTTCAACAAGTTCAAGGGTCACTTCCAAGCGCGAGAGATTGACTTCCGCCAGAAGCACCCGAACGCTCTGCCCCATGCGGAACCGGCGTCCGGTACGCTCGCCGAGCAATTCCTGGCGTTCGGGAATAAACGCGTAATAGTCGTCGTGAAGAGTGGAAAGCCGCACCATGCCTTCGGCCATCACCTCCTGCAATTCCACCCAAAAGCCGAAATCGGCAAGAGAATTGATAATGCCGCCGAACTCCTCCCCCACTCTGTCGCGCAGGAAAAGAACGGTGATGCGTTTAAGTATCTCTCGCTCCGCATCCATGGCCACGCGCTCCATTTCGCTCAAATGCGCGCCCAATTGTTTCAACGCGCCCCCGCGGGGAGCCGGAACCAGTCCCTTTTCCTGGGTCAGCAGCGATTTCATGGAACGATGCACCACCAGGTCCGCATAACGTCTGATGGGCGAGGTAAAATGGCAATAGCAATCCGAAGCAAGGCCGTAATGCCCCACATTTACGGGTGCGTATTTGGCTTGCATCATGGAGCGCAACGCCAGGCGTCCGGCAATGTACTCCATTTCCGTTCCTGCGGCGGTTTGCAGCAGATCCTGCAAGTCGCGGGGGGTGGGCGCTCTGGTGGGGCGCTGGACTTTCTCCGCCAATTCGCTGCGCGCCACCACGTCGAACAGCGCTTGCAACTTGTCCGGATCAGGTTCCTCGTGCACGCGATACAAACAGGGAACGCCCGCGTCTTGCAGCCGGCGCGCCACGGCCTCGTTGGCCGCGATCATGAACTCTTCTATGATCTGGTGGCCGAAATGCCGCACTTTGGGGCGGATATCCACGGTTTCGCCCAAAAGGTTGAACTGAATTTCCGGTTCCGGCAAATCGAAATCCAGACTGCCGCGTTCCATGCGCCGTGCGCGCAACTGTCTGGCCAGGGCCTCGGCCTTTTCCAGCATCGGCAAAACAGAGGCCAGCGTGGCGCGCTCGTCCTCGTCATGATCCAACAGCGCCCGTTTCACTTGCGCGTAGGTGAGTCTGGCCTTGCTGCGGATAACCGCTTCATAAAACGTTATTCCGGCTTCCTGGGGCACCCCGCTCCCGTTCAAAGGGATCTCGGCCACCACGGCCAACCGGGGCGTATCAGGTTTGAGACTGCACAGGCCATTTGAAAGGGCCTCGGGAAACATGGGTTCCACGGATTGCGGGAAATAATAGGAATTTCCCCTGGCCCTGGCCTCCGCATCCAACACCCCGTGCTCTGGCACGTAATAAGAAACATCGGCAATGGCCACAAACAACCTGTAGCCTGCTCCCTCCTGGAGAACGCATACTGCGTCGTCAAAATCCTTGGCCTTGGCCCCGTCAATGGTGACCATATCCATCCGGCGCAAATCCCTGCGGCCGTGAAAATCCTCCTGTCCAGGCTCGTCCGGCAGTTGCGCCGCAGCCTCCAACACCTTTTCCGGAAACGCGGCGGGCACGCCTTTGTTCAATTTGACCAGGGCCTCCTGCACAAGCACGTCGTCCTCGCCGCCCAAAACGCTTTTCACCGTGCCCGCCCACAGATCGCGGTCCATATGTTCGCCGGGGGCGATAACCAACACGTCTCCCGCGTCAAGCCTTTTTTCAACCGCCGAGGTGTCCACCATGAATTTGACGGGCTGACGGTCATCCGTGGCCTGGCACAGGGTGTAACTGCCGAGCCTTTTGGCGACCCGCACCGTAAGCTGTGTTGTTTTGCGCTCAATGACCCTGGCGATGCGCCCCTCTTGCCGTTTGCCCCCGCGAAACGGGAAAAGCGCCACGGCCACGCGGTCGCCGTTCCAGGCATCCCCGAAATTTTCAGGACTCACAAAAATGTCGCTGCGTTTTTTATCGTCCGGAATAACAAAGCCCACGCCTGACCGCTGCACCTCCAGCTTGCCTGTCAGCAGTTTGAGGTTTTCCAGCAAGCCGTACGCTCCATGCCGTAAATGCATGAGCTTGCCCTCGCGCTCCAAGGTCAGGATCATGTGCTCCAACGTTTCGCGTTCCCCGTGGGGGATGCCCAGCGCCTGTTGCACTTCAGGCATGGTCAACGGTTTTTTACTCTGTTTGAAAACGTGAAGAACCGCGTTCTTGTCCGCGCCCCTCGTCTTGCGTCGGCGTGCCATGTCTTCTCCGGCATTAGTATGAGTTTCAGGTACGACTTGCAGACTATACCCAAAAAAGAATAAAGTCGCGGGCTTTCGCGCCCGCACGACGGCCAGGGGAGAAGCCTGGACGCCGGGAAAACGACTGTTTCACCACTTTTTCCAATAAATACAGCATCATTATTGTACAAATTCCACTCTGAAAGTCGAGTTTTTCACTTCAATCGTAAAAAAAGCGTGAAAGAAAATCCTTCCACGCCGTCGTCGTCATCTCACCGCCTCTCATCATTTGGCGCTGCCGCCAAACCGTTCCAGCGCTCCTGCCACCATTGAAAAAAATTCCGCGTTGTGAACAGCCCTTCGCCTGATTCCAAAGCCACCTGCAGGACGTGCAGGTACGGCAGGTTGAAGGCGGCCAGTTTGACAGCGTCCTTGGCGGTACAGATCACAGATTCGGCGCCGCACCGTTTTTTTTCGGCAGCAATGTACCGCACATCCCGCTCGGTAAAGGCGCGATGATCCCTGAATCCCAAATGCGCCGCTGCGGGGCGCCCCATATATGTTTCAATGGAGTCGCGCACTTGGTCGTTATCCGCCACAGCGCTCATACTCAGGTACGTTCGAAGATCGGCAGGCGCAACGGATTGACCAGTGGACGCCCGCAACAACGCCTGGGGCCGCAGCCACACATTGAACACCGGCCGCCCTATCGTTCCCAGCCGGTTGCGGATAATATCGCGCAGTTCGTCAAAACGACATGGGGGGCATTTCACGCAAAAGGCGTCGGCACTGTTCAAGGCCGCCGCGGGCTCGCGCCAGAGCCCCCACGGCAGGACACGCCCCCATGCCCGACCGAAATCATCGGGACGCAGCAGCACGATATTGACGTGCCGTCGCAGTGCAAGATGCTGCATCCCGTCATCGAGGATGAACAGATCGGGGTGCAACCGCGCAAGGGCCCACTTTGCGCCGCGCACCCGGCGCGGATCGACCACGACCGAAGCGGAGGGCACGGCCCGCGACAACAACAGCGGTTCGTCGCCGCAATGCCGCCAGAACGTTTCGGGAGTCACAAGCAAAGGCACACGCGGCGGCGAGGCCCCATACCCCCGGGAGAGCAGGCACGGCCGCAGATTCCGCGTCACCGCCCATTGCAGCAACCATTGACAGAGAGGTGTCTTGCCCCCGCCTCCCACGGCGATGTTGCCAACGCTCACGCAAGGCGCCGGGGGCTTCCAGGAAGCAAGGTATTCCTTGCCGTACGCCCAGCGGCGCAAGCGCATGCTCCAGCCATAACCGAGCCCCAACGGCGCGGATAACGACGCAAGATATTTTAGCCGATTAACGTGGAAATCCATATTCAGGTGTGTGGCATAAAAACTGAGGACTCGGCAAGTATCGCCACAGGGGTGCGCAATTCTTTCTTGTTGGATTCATTACAAAAAATATAAATACTACCGAGGGATACTTTCTTTGAAAAACTGCTGGGCAATGAGCGCCACGTAACAGCCTCCCCCGTATCAGGCATCCATCCTCCCGGCAAAGCCGGAGAAATTGCTGACTATCCCGCCCGGCAACTCACCTGAGCCGCTCCACGTGTTAAGAACCCGTATGCGGCCCACATCATCATTTCATTAAAAATACTCTTCTGTACATTCCCCTCTGTCCATGATTAAACCTCTCAACGCGAAGCGTGGAGCCCAGCCGTCTCTTCCTTAAGATGTTCGGCACGGCGCTCCAGGGGAAAAGCGAGATGCGTCTACCGGCCTAATTCTTGCTATGTATTTTTAAAACGCCGCGTTATTCCGAGTTGAAGCCAATGCATGAAAATTAGGGGTCATGCTGCGGGAGGGGCTTTTTTTCGCATGGAAGCATTCGCTGCCTGGGGAGCTGTACCACTCTTTTAGTTCATACGCATTGGGGGGAGGGAAAGATTGTACGTATCCCGAATACGCACTTATAATGCATTTCTTCGTGTCATTGACATCATTGCTTGCACGCTATCTTTGATGTTGAGCCTTCATTTTGTGGAGGCGTTTCCATTCATTCAAAGCGAAAGCGGCTTTACGTATCTCAATGTTCGTCTTTTCGCAGTGCTCGCGACCTCCATGATCGGCGTTGTAGCAATTCATCTGATTTATTACGCTGTTTCCTACGCTTACCATGGAATATACGACCTATCGAGCTTGAGGAAACATTTCGCCCGTGTCCTGATCATGCTTTTTCTGGACATGCTAATGATCTACACGCTACAGCTGGTATTTTCTTCCACACGTCTGCCCATCCTCTTCTTCATCTATTATCTATCGATCAGCTTCTCATTGATTGTTCTTTTGAACCTGATCTCCAAATTTTTAATCTCGCGTTACATTCGCAAAAAGAATTCCTTCATCAATCTGCTCATCATCGGTACGAACAAACATGCATACGGATTCTACAACCTCGTCAACTCCAACAAATTTCTCGGATATAACGTCATCGGCTTTTTGGATGACAACAATTTCGGCGGCTATTCCATAGACCTTATCTCCGATCTTCAGGGGTTCAAAAAGGTGGTCCGGGACAACGTGGTGGATTGCAGCGTTATTTTTCTCCCCATCCGTTCGTACCCCAACCAGATTCTGAACATCATCACCGTAGCGGAAGACCAGGGCATCGCGTTGCAATTGATGAACAACATTTTCGACACCCGCAGGGGATACGTCTCCACGACGCGCATGGGCGATTATTCGGGGCTGCTCTTCGACGTTCTGCCCCCGGATGAATGGCGGCTGCTGGTCAAACGTTTCTTTGACGTCGGGTTTTCCGTAGCGCTTCTTATCTGCACATCGCCGCTTGTGCTTGTGGCCGTCATAGCCATAAAAATGCATGATAGAGGGCCGGTTATTTTCAAGCAAAAGCGGGTGGGCTACCATAAACGGATTTTCATGCTATACAAACTGCGCACCATGAAATTGAACGCCGAAGCATTGCAGGAAGGTCTCGAATACAGTAATGAAATGGACGGTCCGGTTTTTAAGATCAAAAACGATCCGCGCATTACCTCCGTAGGCAGATGGCTTCGCCGTTACGGTATAGACGAGCTTCCCCAACTCGTTAACGTGATTAAAGGTGATATGAGCATCGTAGGCCCCCGTCCTCTGGCCATGCGTGATTATAACGGCTTTTCCGAGGACTGGCTGCAAAGACGTTTCAGTGTCCGCCCCGGTCTCACCTGCTACTGGCAAAGCAAACCCAATCGCAACGACTTGAGTTTCCACGAATGGATGCAGCTCGACATGCAGTATATTGACAAATGGAATCTTCTGGAGGACGCCAAAATTTTGGCACAAACCATCCCGGCGGTCTTGTCGGGGACAGGTCGCTGATGCCTCGCAGCAAGCTTTTTTCCTCTCTCGCCTGGTATAGCTTTCCATTGGTGGCATGCATCTTGTGCGGGACTCCGGCCTTTGCGCAGAGTGACATCGACCTTCTCAACAATCAAACGGAATTATATTTCCTCTTGACCATCAGCGGCACAGTCAACAATGTTCATTTCCAGAACGTGCATGCGGTGCTGCAATTGACGTACGGCGATATTCTGAGCAGCAATCCTTACCAGATCACCATAGCGGGTTTTCCTTCCACAAGCGGCCGCAACGTTTTTTATTGGTCGTCCAACTCCGGCCCCATGCAGGTGTATGGCTCGCAAGTCATTTCAACGGCTCCAATGAACCGCCTCGGGCACCAGGCCGAAAACATCTTTTACTACCTGGACCCGAAACGGCTGAAAGTACCCCGCACCCACAGAGAAAAGGAGCTGCGGGAACAAGCCGACCGCATGGCGCGCCCCGCAGCGATCCCTATCGCCGATGGCGTACTGAAGATAACATTCACCGGCGACAGTCTGGACGGCTCGGTACGCATGGACGGCCGTGATCCCACGACCAATGAATTCGTCCATTATCAGGCAACCTTTCACGGTGTGCAGACTCTTGAACGCCTACCGGCAAAATGACGTGATGTCCGCACAATGCATGTGCCCACATTTTGCTTTCAATATCACAGTAATGCACATATATTTCGACCATATTGCGGCCCTTGCGCGCCGGGACGAAATCTATCCGCCCAACGCCGCATACTTCTATGAACATAACGGGCGCGGCTGGAAATCTTCATCTTCTACCAGATGCCCACATGCATGGTAAAAGGCTATGTATAACACTCTGCACGGTATTATCACCCTCTTCCTTCTGACTGTTTCGCTGGTATTCTCTGGAGCCGCTCCCGTCTGCGCCGCGAGCGGCTATCATCTTGTTCCTTCGGGATACGGCGGAGGAGGCCGCTTCACCTGTGTGGCCATAGCACCCGACGCCCCAAACAGGGTCTACGTCGGCTCGGACGTGGCGGGATTCTTCGCCAGTGAAAACGGGGGCAAAGCGTTCACCCCTCTTGGCAAGGACCTGGGTTCCCTTGCCGTCGCCGCTATCGCAGTCCCCCCGGGTCAACCCGACCACCTGTTCGTTCTCGGCGACGACGGCCTGTACTACAGCACCGACCGCGGCCGGAACCTCAAGCTCCTCAGTTCGCGCATCCGCTATGAAGGCCGCTTTTTCGGCTCCAATCTCATCCTTTTCACACCGGACAACACCCTTTATGTGGCATCCGATATTGACGGCGTCTACAAACTCTCCCCAGCATCCGAAACGAGCGGCCAATGGACCATAGAGCCGCTGCTTGGACTTGGCGGCTATGCCGTCAACGGCCTCGCCTACGCAAAAGGGCAGCTCTTTGCCGCCACTGAGGACGGCGTCTATCGCTGGGACCGGGATTATTGGGACAATATTTCCGACGGCCTTTCCTTTATGCACGACAATGTCGTCGACATAACGACCTTACCCGACGAGACCGTAGTTCTTGCGGAACTTGAGCAAGGCGCCTTCCTATGGGATGATGGCGAGGATTCGTGGAAAAGCATAGGGCCCAACACCAACAAACTTCCCGCCAAAGGACCTGTGCAATTCAAAGCCATATGCGCACAGCCCGGCGCTGCGGACACCATTTTTCTCGCCACGCACCCCACGTATTGGCCATACCTGTTGTTGCGCACTTCCGATAAAGGCAAGGACTGGCAGGTCATAACCCGTTTCGCCCTTTCCAGCACAACCACAAACTGGGCCTCTGGCCTGCAAGCCATGGAGTCCCTGGCGTTCGCCCCTTCCGGCAACACCGGCTTCCTGCTGGACTGGTGGAATGTCTGGCGCACCAGCGACGGGGGCCTGAGTTGGATACAAATCGACAACGGACTGCAAAACACCGTGGTCAACGACATCGCAATCCAACCCGGCCATCCCGAGTCCATTTTCCTGGCCGTGGCCGATAATGGGCTCATGGTATCCGAAGATGGGGGCGCGTCCTGGAACCGCTCCATGCAGGGCATACCGGACGGACACGCCCGGGCTCTGGCGTTCTCTCCGCGCGATCCCAACAAGCTTTATCTCCTCATGGACCCCTGGAACAAAGAGAATGGGGATGAAAACACGTATTTCCATCTCTATAAAAGCACGGACGCCGGGCATACCTGGACCCATTTCCCCATCCGCGAACATCCGCGCAAGCAGACCCTCCCTTATGTGGACGGACTGCCCGGCAGTATCGTCCTGCATCCTCATGATGACGATGTGGTCTATATCGGCGTCAACGGCTACGGCATTTACAAACTCGATACCGGCGCACCGCTGCGCGACGGTGTGGCCCGCGCTGAAAACATAGCGTCTTCGTTGCAAACTCCCTACATAAAGGGACCGTCCGCCATACTCATGCATCCCGAAGATCCGAACATCCTTTTCGCCGCCGTCCACGATACGGGGATCTTCAAGACCACCGACGGGGGAGCCCATTGGAACAAACTTCCGAATACAGAGGGGTTTGTCTTCGGCTTGGCCATGGATCCGGACAATCCGGACCGTCTCCTGGCCGCCGTGAGTGACGGTATTTTGCAGTCTCAGGACGGAGGCGCCACATGGCGCCACCACAACCTCCCCTTTACCCCCTCTCCAAACATGGCCGTCAACGCCGTTGCCTACGGACCTGAGGGCAGGATCTATGCCGGGGTCGTGGGGTTCAACAACAAGGCCGGCGCCGGAGTCTTCGTGAGCGAGGACAACGCTCGAAGCTTTGTGAAGGCCGAATTTCAGGCCGCCAATGTGGGCGTGAACGTGCTGCGAGCCCTGCCCCACGCCCCCGAAAAGGCATATGTCGGCTTCAACGGTCTCGGCCTGTTCACTCTTGAACCGCTGCACTGATCCTTCCTTTCCATGTGCGGCATTTGCGGAGAATTCATATTCAAGGGAGGCAGGGCCACTTCAGGCGCATTGCATCGCATGTCGCAGGCCATACGCCATCGGGGCCCGGACGACAGCGGCGAGTATGTCCAGGGTCCCATCGCTTTGGGGCATCGCCGTCTTTCGATTATCGACCTCTCGCCGCTTGGCCGCCAGCCCATGTGGAGCGGAGACGGTTCCCATGTCATCACGTTCAATGGAGAAATCTATAACTACGCGAACATCCGCGGAGAACTCGAAAAACAGGGAGTAGCCTTTCGCGGCGGTTCTGATAGCGAGGTCGCCGTAAACGCCATAGCATGCTGGGGGCTCGACGCCGCGCTTGAGCGTTTCCTGGGCATGTTCTCCCTGGCCGTCTGGAACGTCCACAAGCATGAACTGACGCTGTGCCGCGACCGCGTGGGCGTCAAGCCACTGTACTACATGCGGGACGCCACAGGCATCCTCTTCTCTTCCGAGCCCCGCGCGCTGATGGCCCATCCCCGTTTTTCCCGCACCATCAATCCATCCGGCCTGGCCCGCTACCTGGAACTAGGGTATTTTCCGGATAATCTGACCATGTTTCAGGGCATGGCCAAATTGCCCCCCGCCTCCGTGCTCACCGTCGATGCCCAGGGCCGCATGGACCTGCGGCGCTATTGGACACAGGAAGACCTGCCGCACGCCTGTTTTCAGGGCAGCTTCCAGGACGCGCAGGAGGAATTGCTGACTCTGTTGCGCGACGCCTTCAGTCTGCGGCTCGTCTCCGACGTACCGGTGGGGCATTTTCTTTCCGGCGGAGTCGATTCGTCGCTTGTGGCGGCCGTACTCCGCTGCGAGCTGGATGTTGAAATCGAAAACTTCACTGTCGGCTTCACCGGAGCGCATGGAAGCGCCTACGACGAGACCGAAGCCGCGAGACTCTGCAGCCGGAAGCTCGGCCTGCCCCACCGCGTGCGCCAGGTGGACGCCGCCGAGGCACAACGGGCCCTTCACGGATTTTGCACTGTCCACGACGAACCTTTCGCCGACCCTTCGGCCATACCCACCGCCATACTCTGCGCGTTTGCCCGTGAACACGTCAAAGTGGCTCTATCCGCAGACGGCGGGGACGAACAGTTTTGCGGCTATACGGGGTATAAGCGCTATCCGGCGCTTTACGGCACGCTCTCGCGCATCCCCTTGCGCAGAACCCTGAGCCGGGGGGCGATGCAGCTCCCTTGGGAGCGGCTTCTGTCCCTCATCCCGAAAAGCCTGGGAGACGCGCGCAAACCTTTCCGCGCCGACAGATTCGCGAAGCTCCTGGAACTCGCCGCAGCCCGCGACAGCGGCGAAGTGCTCGACCTCTACATGCGCAAGGCCTTCAGCCGCGCCAGCGCCGCGCGGCTTCTCGGCCTGGAGGCTCCCGAACCTTCATTGGCCGCCTCCATGCGGCAAGAGCCCTCGGACGCTCTAACCCGTTTGATGATGCAACTGGACTACGCCTATTGGCTCCCTGAGGATATCCTTTTCAAAGTGGACCGCACTTCCATGCATGTGGGGCTTGAATGCCGCGATCCGCTGCTGGATCACCGCATCGCGGCCTTTGCCCGAAGCCTTCCGCCGCACTATCTGCGGGACGCCTCGGGCCAGAAACGCATCCTGCGCGCCCTGCTTCAGCGCTACGTGCCCGAGTTGTCGCACCTGCCTAAAAAAGGTTTTGAAATTCCCCTTTATGACTGGCTCCACGGTCCCTGGAACGCTCTTGTGAAGGAACACTGCTCCGAGGAGCGCTTCCGCGAGACCAACCTGCTTGATCCGCGGCAGGCCCACCAGGCGGTGCGGCGTTTTTACGACCACCCCGGCCGCGACCCCATGCAGGTCTGGACTCTTCTCATTCTGCAACTATGGGCGACAGCCTGGAATACCTGAGGAGCATCATGCGCATCGTCTGCTGCAACAAATACTTCTTTTTGAATGGAGGCACGGAGCGCTATCTGCGGAACATTCTGGACGCCCTTCCCCTTCGGGGGCACGAAACCGTCCCCTTCAGCATCGCCTATGCGGGAAGCTGGGAATCCGAGTGGAGCCGGTTCTTTCTCCCTCCTCCGGGACCAGCGGACGCATCACATTACAAAGACATCCGCCTCACCCCTTCATCGGCGCTGACGTATGCCGAACGCAGCATCTATTCCTTCGCCGCAAGGCGCAGCCTCTCTCGTCTGCTGGAATGCCTTGAAGCCGCGGGTGGCACGGATATCGGATATCTCCTGAACATTTACAACTACATGTCACCCAGCATCGTGCATAGCTTCCAGCGCAGAAACATCCCTGTGGTCATTCGTTTCGGGGATTATCATCCTCTTTGCGCCTCATACACGTTTCTGCGGGAAGCCAGACCCTGCACGCTCTGCGCAACCGGGGCGTTCTACCACGGCTTGCGGCATCGATGCGTCAAGGGCAGTTGGGCGGCTTCGGCCCTGCGCGTGCTCTCCATGTATATCCAGCGATGGCTGCGGCTTTACCGTAGCGCTTCCGCCTTTGTGGCCCCATGCGATTTCATGCGCTCAATGCTCGAAAAGGGAGGCTTCCCGGCAGAGCGTATTCACGTGATACGTCAACCGGCCTTCCCCACCATGCCTGGCGAATCCGTTGAAACGCCCGCAAAGCGGAACCGTATCGTCTTTTTCGGCCGCATCTCCCGGGAAAAAGGCATCGACACCTTGATTGACGCCTATCAGGAACTCGCCCCTCCCGTGGAATTGCACATCGCCGGGCGTTCTTATGATGGCTGCGTGGAAGAATTGCGGCAACGCATCCGGCCGGACATGCGCCAACGCATCGTCTTCCACGGTTTCCTGCAGGGAACGGAACTGTCGCGCCTGGTGGCCGAATCGCTGTTGAGCATCTGCCCAAGCCGCTGGTACGACAACGCCCCATTGAGCATATACGAAAGCTATCTCCTGGGCACGCCGGTGTTGGCTTCGAACATAGGCGGCATCCCCGAGCAAGTGACGCCAGGTGCGACGGGTGAGCTTTTTCAACCCGGCGATGCGCACGACCTTGCCGTCAAGCTCCAGGACATGCTCGCCGTTCCGCAACGTCTGGAGGCCATGGGCCGCGCGGCCAGAGATTACGCCCGGACCTCCCTGAGCCTGGACAGTCATCTGGATAAGCTCCTCGACCTGTTTCACAGCCTTGCAACCACACGGAGAAAGGGATCATGAGTTTTCCCGTCCGCGTCCATATTCTTGTCTCCACCCTTATCGTTGGTGGAGCGGAACAACTTCTGCGCGACCTGTTGCTTCGCCTTGACCCGGAAAAAATCAAAACGAAACTGCTTTTTTTCAAAGATCCCGGCCCAATCGGCGATGAATGTATCGCCGGCGGAGTACCCGCGATAACAGGCATCATGCCTGATCGCATAAACCCCCTGGCAATCCCGAAACTGGCCGGAATCCTGCGCCGCGATGCAGCGGACGTGCTGCTTTGCATCAACCACCGCAACAGTCTGCTGCTGGGCGTGCCCGCGGCCAAACTGGCCGGCGTTCCCGTGGTCAACTGGCACAATGAAACGTACAAGCGGTACAGCCAGCATCGTCTGACCATGGCGCTCAGGCGTATCGCGCATCGCGGCGTGCGCTGTATCGTCGCCGCGGCCAAGGGACATGCGGACTATATTCGCAACGTGGAACGCCTGCCGGCCCGCGAAATTCGCGTCATCTACAATGCCGTGGACCCGGACCGCGCCTGTTCCCGGCTCACCGCAGCTCAGGCGCGCGAGGCCTTAGCCGTGCCGCCAGACGCCCGCGCGGTGGCCCAGGTGGCTGCCCTGCGGCCCGACAAGGCCCACGAGGTCATGCTGGACGCCATGGCCATTGTCGCGGCCAGGGAGCCCCGCGCCTTGCTTCTCATCGCAGGTGACGGACCTCGCCGGCCATTCCTTGAAGAGCGCATGCGGACTCTTGGCCTGCAGCAACACTGCCGTTTCCTGGGAGTGGTGCGCGATGTCGGCGCAGTGCTCGCCGCTTCCGACATTATGGCCCTCTCTTCCCATCCACGGCAGGAAACCCTGTCCGTGGCCGCCATAGAGGCGATGTTCGCCCACCGCCCCGTAGTCAGTACCCGCGTGGGGTTTATGGATGAAATCGTCATACCGGGTGAGACGGGCGAACTTGTGCAGCCTGAAGATCCGAGGGCCCTGGCCGAAGCACTGCTCTCTCTGCTGCAAAATGACGATAAACGCCGTCGCATGGGCGACCAGGCTTCTAACTTCATCGCCGCGATCTGCCATATCGACGTGATGGCGCGTAAATTCGAACAGCTTTTCACGGAGCTGGCTCAAGAGAAGAAAGCCCCCGATTCTTCCACGGCCGCCCCAGGCAGGCCGGTCCGCATCTGTTTTCTGGTGAGCTGGCGCGAACAAGGCCGCTGGTACTTTCTCAGGAAACTCCGCGAAAAAGGCCTGGACGTGCGCGTGCTCCAACCGCTTTTATTGGAAGAGGGCGTTCCGGACAAAATCAGAAAAATATCCCTGCGCCTCTCCCGGTTCTACCTGCCCCTGGCCGGCCTGCTCTTTCATGGCCGAGCGACTGTCTGGGCCTCCTGGAACATGCCCACCGGCGCCGTGCTTGGACTGATTAAACGCATCGGAGGGCGTCTGCTGCCGCCACACATTGTCCGGGACTTCCACATCGACCCCGCCTGGAAAACAACAGCCCGCCGCAAACTCCGCCTCCTGCGCCTGGCTGCTCCAGGCATGGATTTCGTACTCACCACTTCACGCCGGGAGGAGCAGGCATACGCCCGGGAATTCGGCTTTGCCCCGGATCGCATCCGTTTCTTTCCGGATTGCCCCCCCAGTGAATTGCTGCAGGTGCCGCCCGCCGCACCGGGGGAGTATGTCTTTGCATACGGGAACAGCGACCGGGATTTCGACACGCTGCTCGCGGCGGCCCGGAAGCTTGACCGCCCAGTGGTCATACTTTCGCAGCGCTATACCGCTACGACCGGAACGCCCGCCAATGTGCGCCTTGTCCGGCATTACGTAAGTCAGGACCAATTGTGCGCCCTTATTGGAGGCGCTTGTTGCTGCGTGTTGCCGCTCAAGGATTTCAACGTGGCCGCCGGACAAAACGCGATGCTTGAGATCATGACGCTCGGGCGTCCCCTGGTCGCGGCCGACAACATCGCCACCCGGGAATATGGGGTGCATGGGGAAACAGCACTGTTTTACCGCATCGGCAATGCCGATGATCTTGCGCGCCAGATACAACGCGCCCTTGCCGATCCCGTAGCGTCGGCAGCCATGGCCGCTCGCGGCCGTGCAAAAGCCGAGACGCTTCTTGACGAACAGGTGGAACGGTTTTTAGGGCTTTTGCCCCAAGTCGCCAACCTGGGTTGAACGGAGATTTTTCCCGACGTCTTTGCGCAGCAGCCTCTTGAGAAAGCGGGGCATGCGCCCCATGGAGAGCACTTCAACCCACTCCGGCGTACGGAAAAAATAAAGCAGTAGCCCGTAACATCCAAAATAGGCCGTTCCCCAGGCTGTCAGCGACACGGCATGCCCCATTCCGGTGTCCACTATAACTCCCTTGAAAGGATAGCAGCCAAGTCCCAATCCGGCGGCAAGGATCAATGGAAGCCCCAGGCTTCTGAGCTCCGAAAGAGTGATGTTCAGCTGCAGATTCCTGTGCAGCAAAATAATGAAAATCAGGCAAATAATTGCGCTTCCAACGGAAGAGGAAAGAGCGATGCCGTATACTCCCTTGAGAAGGTGAATGAAAAGCCAATTCAATCCCACATTCAGCAACAATGAAAACACGCCCATGATAAAAAGTGTTTTCACTTTCTGCAGCGCCGTGAAAAAAGCACTGTTAATGAAGGTATAGGCGAAAAAATAGAGCCCCAGGACATAGCTTTGTAAAGTGATTGCCGTTCTCAGAGTCGCATCTTCTCCAAAAGCGCCACGCCGCAAAAGCACCGATACGACATCGGGGGCGAACACGAATACAAAAACCATGATGGGAAAGGTGATCAATCCCACAAAAATCATGGCCCGCTTGAACACGTGGCGCATGGACTCCTGATCATCCTGCGCCGCACTTTCACTGATATAGGGGAATATGGCCCGGGAAATGGCGATAATAACGAGTTGCAGAGGCAAATCATTGATGCGAAAGGCATAGCGGAGGCTGGAAACCCCTCCCGGGCTGAACTGCGTCGCCATGGACTGGTCCACCATAAGAATGGAGTTCACTATAAGCGCACTGCCCAATAAAGGCACAACAATAGCGAAATAGGGGCGTAGCACGCTTATGCGCAACGTAAAAGGCCGCCAAGAAGCGAACGTGCGCCGCCCGACGCATAGAGCAAGAAAAAGAAGCTTGGCGGCGCAACCGTAAATCGTGCCCCATGCCAGCAAATCAATCCCATACTTTGCGCCATAAAGCAAAAAAAGGATGAGTGAAATATTGATAAACGACTGCGCAAAGGTAACGGCCGCAAATGTCTTCCAGGCTTGCAGCAATGCCGCGAAAAGCCCTGATACCCCTTCGAGCATCACCACGATCAGCAGCAATCGCTCCAGGGCGATGCCGAGCTGCTGCTGCTCCTGCCCCATTCCATACCCCAAAAGAGGAAAAAACCATGGTGCGCTCAGCCACCCCGCCAATGTCACGACAACCACTCCAAAAATCGAAGCGATAAAAACAGTCATGACATTATCGCGCACCAAATGCTGCGGCAAGGTATGCCGCCACTCCAAATAAAGGGGAATAAAGGCCGAAAAAAAAGCGTTGTTGAGCAATAGCGTGATAATGCCCGGTACGGTATACGCCAGATTGAAAACATCCAGACTCGCATCTATGCCGAACTCGCGGGCCAGCAGCATCTCTTTGCCTACAGCGAGAATCTTGTCCACAAGTGTCCAAAGGAAAATAACCAGAGCCGCCTTGTTAATGGCGTTGTATAAATCCTTCCGGGATTGTTCAGCCGCAGCTTCGCCCATATTCCATTCCTCCCGCTGCAGGCTCCACGGCCCTACGGCAGCAGGCTGATCTGTTGCGTGTCATGCGTTACAATTACTGCGGCATGCATATGCCATTCCGCCGCAAATTGCCATTACCCGTACGGCCGCTTTTCAATTTCACCAAATATCCCGGCCCACGGATAAATGCATCTTAGCACAATGATAATAAGGGATTGGTTGTTGACGAATGGATGAAAAACAATATAGTTGTGTTATATCATCTCGGTAGACTATACTATGAAGCCATGCGTGCCGGTATGATAATCGGCGGAATGACCGGATCGGCGCCCCATATGCCGCTTACCGCCTGGGGCGGCATGCCGCCTATCCGGTTATGGATGAACGCAAATATACCATAGGCCTCACAGACTTACCACCTGCAACCATGCGCACGTGCAGGACTGTTGCTTTACACTTGTCGCTCCGGCGGAAGTTGTTCTCCGCAAATAAAAACGGGAAATGAATCGCCATGAAAAACTCCTTTGACCTGGAAAAGCTCTTCAAGGATCAAAGTTTGTCCCAGGGGCAAATTGCCAGCTTGAACAAGATACGCTTTTCCCTCAGCAATATCTGGAACAATCTCGCCTTGGAAAGCGCTGAAAAAACCTCGGCGATTTCTTTCTCCAGCTGTTCGAGCGGCGAAGGCACTTCATTCATCGCCATGCACATGGCCCTGCTTGTGACGCACGAATACCGGCTCAAGACCCTTTACATTGACGCGGACCTAGAAAAAACCCGCCCGAAGGGCAGTTCAATCCTGCCGGGAGAACAGCATGAAGGACTCTATCATTTTCTCGCCGGCATAAAGGAACTTGATCAACTGGTGAAGCCCACGCGCATTCCCGGGCTGTTTGTCCTGGCTTCGGGAATACAGAACGGCAAGCCTCCGCCATGCAACCTGCTTAAGCAAAACGAGCACATTGGCATCCTCTTGAAAATAGTACGTAGTAAGTATGATTCGGTCATTGTCGACACGCCGCCGATCAGCATGTCGCCCTTGTCGCTTTCTTTCGGCAAAGCGGTGAACAATGTCGTGCTTGTTTGCCGCTATGCCCGTTCAAGGCGCCAAGTTTGCATGCACGCCCTGGAAAAAATCAAACAGCACGAAATCAACCTTTCCGGCATGATTCTTAATGAAAGGCATTATCCTCTTCCCATGAGCATCTATAACTGGCTCAAATAACAAAGACGCTTATGTCCGATCATGTACCCAAGCGCGTGCTCTTCGTCATAGACCAGCTCGAATGCGGCGGCGCGCAGCAACTTCTCGCGTCATTTTCCGCCTCCCTCATCCGGCGGGGCTGTGATGTGACCATCTGCTCCTTGCAACCGGGCAACGAACTGGCCAGGAGGATGATCTCCGCCGGAGCCAGGGTTGTTACGCTCGAACGCCCCCGCCCGAGTATCCTGGCTCCATGGCGCCTGCTGCGCTACGCATGGGGAATTGTGCAGGAGCTGAAACGTCTCTCCGGCCTCGGCTGCGTCATATCGGCTCATCTGTCGGACGCCGAATTTCTCGGCATTCTCGCGGGCCTGTTGCAGAAAGACGTACGCATTCAAGCCACGATTCACACGCCGCGTCTGCTCCCCCGGCGTTCCCGCATTGATCCCCGGAACGCCCTGCGGCGCTTCATCACCCGGTCGCTTTTCAACCGTGCGGACTGGATCGTGGGCGTTTCCCAACAGGTAACCGACGTTTTGGCAGGAGCCATTGGAGTACGCCGCGAAAAACTGCGCGTCATTCACAACGGCATAGACACTGCGGCCTTCGATATCGCCCCCCCGCCGGAATTGAGCGAGGATCTCGGATTGCCTCCCGACGCCTTTATTTTCTCCAGCATTGCCCGGCTCACCGCCCAAAAGCACCACGAGCTCGCCATCCGCGCCCTGGCGCAACTGGCAAACAAGGGACGCAACGCCGTGTTGCTGCTCGCCGGAGATGGCGAACTACGAGGAATGCTTGAAAAACTGGCTTCGGATACGGGAATGCGCGAGCGCGTATTTTTCGCGGGCGTACGCCAGGATGTGCCGCAGCTTCTTTCCCTGAGCGACTGTTATATCATCCCATCCCTCTTTGAAGGGCTTTCATTGTCCATGCTGGAGGCCATGGCCGCCGGAAAAGCCATTGTGGCCACGGACATCCCCGGCGTGCAAGAGGTGATCGTTCACGGGCAAAACGGTCTGCTTGTCCCGGTTGACGATCAGGACGCCTTTGCCCGCGCCATGGACGCGATCATCGAAGATGGGGAACTCAAACGCACGCTGGAGCACGAAGCCCGGGAAACCGTGCTTCGCAACTATGATATCGAGCGCATGGTGGACGCTTATGTCGCACTCTGGAACACTTCCAACCGTTGAGAATGCAAAGGGTTTGCGCGTTGCTGTTTTCGGCCTGCGCGGTATTCCGGCCACATGGGGCGGCGTTGAGCGTCAATGCGAAGAATTGTATTCCCGGCTGGCCCGGCAGGGATTCGATATCCGGCTCTACGCCAGAAGCACGTACATCACTGAAAACATAACATATTACAAAGGAGTGCGGATCGTCCGGCTCGGCACTTTCAACACCAAACATCTGGAAGCCTTCACCCACAGTTTTCTCGCTGCACTGGATCTGGCCCTGCGCAAAGCGGATGTGGTGCATATTTATTCCCAAGGACCGGCGCTCATGGCGCCATTGGTCCGCCTGACAAAACCCCGGGCGCGCATTTTTTTCACCTGTGGCGGACTGGATTGGCAACGGCAAAAGTGGTCCCGTTTCGCGCGACTGATTCTGCGTATGGGCGAATGGTGTTCCGCCCGGTGTACCGACGTGCCTATCATGGTCTCAAAATATCTGCAGCATTATTATCAGAAAAACTATCATGTGGAATCGCTCTACATCCCCAATGGCGT
The DNA here is from genome assembly GCA_964517355.1 of uncultured Desulfovibrionaceae bacterium. GTDB lineage: Bacteria > Desulfobacterota > Desulfovibrionia > Desulfovibrionales > Desulfovibrionaceae > CAZFCK01. The sequence goes on from CAZFCK010000031.1 coordinate 21,256, forward strand.
GAATATCCCACTGCAGCCGCCAGCGGAGGGAGTTGAGCGGTTCGGTTTGACTCCAGGGGGATATTTTTGTTTCGTGGGACGGCTGGTGCCGGAAAAACGCATCGAAGACCTGATCCTCGCCCAACAGCAAAGCAACCGGAAAAACGCTTTGGCCATCGTGGGGGATGCCGCCGCAAGCGCTGATTATGTCCGCCATCTCAAGGGCATGTGCTCGCCTGAAGACAAAATCATATTCACCGGCTATTGCTACGGCGAATCCCTTGCGGCGCTGTATGCCAATGCCCGCGCCTATGTCACCGCTTCGGGCCTGGAGGGGCTTCCCCTCACACTGCTGGAGGCCATGTCGTGGGGGCTCTCCTGTCTGGCCAGCAATATCGAGCAGCACCAGGAGCCGCTGGCCGGGACGGGACGATACTTCAACGTCGGCAATGTACGGCAGCTTGCCGCACTCATGAATGATATCAGCGAGACTGACATGGACACGTTGCGTGAGTCCGGCGAATCATGCCGTCAGCGCGTACGCCTGCATTTTTCGTGGGACGCGGCAGCCGAGCAACTTGCCAACGCCTATGTCCGGGCGTGCGGCAAAACAATTTCCGGAGCACCGTCGTGAACATGCGCCCCATCAACCCCTTCCGCAAAAAGATCAGGCTCTATGTCTCCTTGGTCTTGGTTGGACTCTTTTTTCTGCACTTGGCCCTGCTCGTGGACCTCTATGGATTGCTCGCGGGGCAGTTCTGACCATCACTTCCGCATCTGCCCGGCCACGTCAGGATAAAAAGCGTTGCGGCTCATGCTCCACCGCGTTGCGGACCTCAGTAACCTCCGGTGATGTCTCCTTCTGAACTGCCGTATGCCGCAATGCAGGTCCGGCGTTCCGGAAGGTACGTCTGTACACGAACGGCGGCAGATAGATATCGCGCTTGTTCTGCACCACTCCCAAAACATCTCCGCCAAAAAGGGCAATGTCCTGTATCGCTTTGCGCAGAGCGTGCCATTTGGCCGCTCTCCAAGGCGCCACCAGCAGGACGCCGTCACAGGCGCTGGCGATGAGCTTGGCGAAGGGGTCGCGGAGAGGCTGCCCATCAATGATAACGAAGTCATATCCTTTGCTCATTTCCCGGATCAATACGTTGACGGGCAATGACTGAGATTCGCTTGCGTCAATGTGGGCAATGCTGCCGAGAGGCAACAAATGCAGATTGGCGTGGTTTGTTTTGTAAATCGCCCCACGGAGCCGGGCACTGTCGGATTTCAGCAGATCCAGCAATCCTGGAGAGAAACGAATTCCGTATAAATTCCCCAGCACCGGCCCTTGAATGTCGGCATCGGCCAATAGCACTTTGAAATTCTGCGCAGCCAGAGCATGGGCTAGAGAAACCGATATCCGCGTCTTACCCTCCCCTTGCTGGCAACTCGTGACATAGATGCTCTTCTGTCGTTTTTCCAGGGCTTGCTGCATAAAATTGTGCAACAACGTTTCCACATCGCCGCTCATGCTGCGCAACAAGGCTTCGTTATGCGCATCCAGCCCCGGTAAAGAATTTTCTTCGTCAATCGGGGCGGAAAAGAGCTTAAGCTGCAATGGGGGCGTGGGATCGGCATTGGCATTTAAAGAATACCCATTCCCGTCAGACAGCGAGATCGCCGCGTTCCGCAGTTTTAAATCATCGCCCTTGCCTTTACGGAGCGACCTATCGTAGGCGCTCCTGCGCCTATGCGACATAAAAGCCCACAACATCCCGGCCAGAAACAAAACGACAGCCCCGCAGTAGAGAAGAATGTACAGTTGTTGCGCGGTCAGCTCGGTAAAAGCCGTTTCGAAGCCTGCGCCCTCCTCAGATACTTCTTGTGCAGAGCGCTGTTGCGCGGGAGAATCGGATTCATTCCTTTTCGCCGAAAGTTCCGCCAGGTTGCTCCGTGCAGCATCTTCGGGCCACGCCGGTTCAACGGCGGCTTCCGGCGCGCCGCTCCGCACTTGTCCCAGCGCCTCTTGCGTTTCCAGGCCGGACGAAATGTCCTCAGTGTGTTCAGCCATGCGGTCGGCGGCGGTCGCTTCCAGTTCAGCCTGTTGATATTTCTTCACATTATCAACATCGGCACTCAGAACAAACCGGTCAGGAATGACATTGACCTGCAAGACGACGGCCGAAGGGGCCGCGGAAAGAATCTTGCCCATGAAGCTGTGCATGGCCCCCTTGGAAAGCGAACGCCCAATGCGGATAGTGTAAAATGGGGGGATATATTCAATACGGGCCCGCTCGAACAGCGCTGCGTCGATACGAGACTTCAGAATATAGTATTCCTCCAGGGTACTTTCCAAATCTTTGAAACTCGCCACCTGGATCGTGTAATATTCCTGATCCGCGGTTTCAGATGCAAGAGCCGGGCGCATGAAAAACACGATGAGCACTGCTGTCAAGGCAAAGAGATGCGCTCTCTTCACAACCACAATCAGTTGCGGGATAATATCACGTGAAAACGCCTCGAAACAACTGTGGAGGGGCGGTCGGAAAGACATACGTGTTTTCCTCATCTGTAATGATATGCTTATTGACTGAAACGGATGTGCTCCAAGGCACTTCTGATGCTCGCACGCCGCACGGAATCAACACCGCACGATAACACATACAGTTAGGCACCAGGAGGTTTCCGTGTCAAGAAATTCTCTAAACTTTTGTGAAATTACAGGCTGTGTTTCTAAATTCGTTTCGAAAAGAAAATGCGAGAGGGGAAACCCTATGAAAAGGGTTTCCCCTCTCGCGCTCTCCCCTTCTCAAACTTACTAATTTTGAGGAAGTTAAATATATCACTGTGATTTGTTATGATGTTTATGAACGGTCTTCCATAATCATTTTTATTCTCGAAACAGGCCCTAATCTATCCCCAGTCATTTGGCCAACTAGAGCAAGTCACGTTTGAAAAGCGCTAGATGCTCTTATGCATTTCCCTGGAACAAATGGAAATTGTTTCAGGGGAGAGCCTTGTTTCAAGGCGAAAATGCGCTAGTACTACTTTTTATGGGGTTGCCTAACTTCAAGAATTTGTTGAAGATTAAACTAACATAGTAGTATCTCACCGATGTTACAAACGATGTTCTAGGGCCGGAGTGAGCGTCCCCCCCGGTGTGCAACCTCCTTCGGTGCCGGACACCCCAGCAAATGATACGAGTAATGTTTCACCCTTCGGGAGGGTACTGTGGGGCAGGATTATTCAAGAAAAAATAATATAATTATCTTGATTTTTTCTAAACCGTAAGGCAGGAACATTAATGACGGAAGACGATCATTCTGTTCGCTTTTTTCAAAATGCGCTGTTTCTTTCTGATTGAGGACATACAGAATAGGCAAAAACCACATGCAACTATTTGTGAAGCAGGCTGGTCAGCATACGTTGATACAATTCGAGCGGGTAAGTGTATCTGTCGTTTTCTTTGCACTGAGATGTGGACGTGAGAAAAAATAATTAACAACTTGCTCCCGGCGGCATTTGCCGCTGGCTCTGTCGGCGTGTGGCCATGCTTCCTTCTGTGAGCGGCAAGATTCAATCATGGTGCTCCCAGCAACAACGAAACCCGCAGTATTCGTTCTCATTGTGAAATCGTTGTCGTCTAGAGCATTGAAACTTTGAAAAAGTTGAAAGGCTCTGCAAAGAGTTGCCGCGAAATGATTGCAGGCGGGCTTTGTCCGCCGTTAAGCGATCATTTCAAGCATTAAATGCTCTAGCGTTGTGTGTTGTTTTTCTGTTGAGCAATTTTCATTTGAATCCTGATCCACGGTGCCGGTCGCATCCGCGCTCCGATTGCATAGAGCGGCCTCCGGCGGCATTGCAGTCATCCGGATCCTGTTTAGGGGAGGGAAAAAGATGTATGTCTCGCATAAATTCCTGCGTGTCGTCACGTTATGCCTGCTCATTCTGTCGAGTGCATCCTGTGGTCCGCGCCATTCTCCGGCCGATAGTGTGGATGTGGTGATAAACAACGCCGACGATGTGAAGAAGTTACGGGAGCAGGAAAAAAAGAATGCCATTATTCCTGCGACATATGACAAATCGCCCTACATCCAGTTGCTCAACGGAGTTGAGGTGGAAACCCTCCCCGCATACCGCATTGGTCCCGGCGATGTCTTGGAGCTTGTGTACCATATTGAATACAAACTCAATGAAAGCATTTATCAACTCGAAGTTCAGGACAAAGTCAACGTTTGGTTTCCTTTTCATCCTCAATTCAGCTCCACCGTCGTCATCCGCAGTGACGGGCGCATCAGCCTGCCGCTTATCGGCGATGTGTCGGCCGCCGGAATGACGACCGAACAACTGACCGCCTTGTTGTGCCGGCGTTATGGGAAATTTATCCGCAACCCCAGCATCACGGTTTCTCTTCAGGAATTCAATGTTAAAATCGAAGAGTTGAAGCGCACCATCACCACGGCTCCGCGTGGGCAAAGCCGCATCGCGCCCGTGGCTCCTGACGGCCGTATCGCGGTGCCGATCCTCGGCAACATCCAGGCAGCCGGGTATACGTTAACTGAGCTGGAATCCATCATCAACCGGGACTACAAGAAATACATCAACAACCTGCATACCACCTTGGTCCTGAATGAAATTCATTTCATGAAATTCTACGCAGCCGGAGAATTTGTCCGCCCCGGTGTGTATGAACTCAAGGATCGGACCAACATTCTCGACGTACTCGCACTTGGGGGCGGATTCACTCCGGAAGCGAATCTCGAAGAAGTCCTTGTCTTCCGCAACAACGGCCTCAAGAAGCCTGTGGTCTTCATGGTCAATATCAAATCCCTGCTGGAAGAAGGTAAGTATCTGGCAGAGCTGGATATTCAACCTGCCGATATTATTTACTTACCCAAAGGCTGGCTGGATAACGCCAACGACCTTATCGCCAAGATCTTCACAAAAGGCATTTACGGCATCCTGCCGTTTCAGAGCAATTTTACCGTCGGCTATGATCTCCTCAGAGATGATAACCTCTAGCATCTTGAGTTTCGTAAGCTGCACGCACATTGCTTAGGGTGTGTACAACGCAGGGGAATAACCATGAGCACAGCGGCATCAACTATGCAGAATTTTTTACGCGACTTTACATTTATAATCTTTTACAGAAAATATCTTATAGTTATCACAACAATTGCCATATCATCTATCGCCATCGCCATGGCGGTATTGCTGCCCCCTGTTTACAAATCATCAGCCAAATTTTTTGTTAGCATTACAGAGCAGCTCGACCCGCTTCAAAAAGAGCGGTTTTATAGCATCAAAGAACAAATGGTGCGCATGATACAGAACCAGAAAGAACTTATCTATTCGATCAGAGTCCTGCGTAACACCGCTGAAACTGTTTTCCCCAACGCAACAGGCAAGGAATTGGAGAAACATATTGAAGATATACAGGACCATACATCCGTCGCCCCACCCAAAGGGGAAAGTTTCGAAAGCTCCAATGTCTTTTACTTGTCTTATGAGGGCAAAGACCCTTCTCTGGTGCATAACATAACTCAGACTTTGACTGAAAAGTATATCGAGGTATATGCGGGTATTTCAAAATCCAAGGCCGAGTATTCCTATTCTTTCTTCAAAAAGCAGGTCGAACAGCTGGATCGGGACCTCAAAAGTTCCGCCCAACGCCTGCGCAACTATGAAATCCGGCACTCCACCAGCCTGCTCGACATATTGAATCTCGAATCCGGGCAGACCAATACCGAAGTGGGTCCCAGATCCTTGCTGACCAACGCCATGGGCAGGCGGCAAGAAGTCCGCCAGCAAATCGCCTCGCTGAATGCGACCATCCGTGCCCTTGAAACTGAAGCCGAGACCAACTTTATGCCTGTGGTCCCTCCCGATATGGAAGGAACGGGTAAAACCATGAGCGCTTATCGTATTAAAGTCGCCCAATTACAGCTCCAGATCAACGAAATGAGCACGCGCTATACCGATGTGTACCAGCCCCTGAATGATCTCAAGAAGGAGCTGGACCTGACCATCAAATTGCAGCGTGATGAGTTCGAATCACAAATCAAGGCAAAAAAGATCCAGGTACAAAGTCTCAACACCGAGTTGAAGGAAATCGACGCCTCAATAATCGATCTTGAAAAATCCATCGCCATGACGGCTCAGGAACGCTCGACCTACGAAAGCCTGAAGCAAGAGTACAACCTGGCTGAGGACGCCTACACCAAGGCCGTGGAACAGCTTGAACAAGCGCGCATGGCCGCATCCCTGAACCAGGACAAGCAAAATCTGACTCTTGTTGAAGAACCGCAACTCCCTGAACGGCCGATCAAACCAAACAGAATTTTGCTTTGTATCCTGGGAGTGCTCGGGGGGGCCATGACCGGCGTCGCCCTTGCGCTGGTCACCGACTATTTCGACCACACTATCAAAACACCGGAGGATATCGAACGCTACCTCGGTGTTCCCTGCTTGGGGTCAATTTCAAAAGTATCTTGATCTTCACGGGGATGCTCAACTTCAATGGCAGGTCCCGGGATGGGTCGGCATGGCAAATCTCTTGAGCCAGATACGGGATTTGATTCCTCTTTCTTTCAGCACCAATGCTGCGTATGTTTTCCTCGCATTCTTCTGCCTGGTAGCGGTGTTAGGTTTTGTTTTGCTTTACCTTTCCCACCGCGCGGCCACTCGAGGCCACGTGTTCAAAATCAGAAAACTCGCACTCCTCTTTTCCCTATGGATCACCTCATCCATCTTATGGGGCGGCTATTATTTCTCCTACCACCTGGCGGGCGCTTTCGACATCACGATAGAACGATCTCTTTTCATTTGTCTCGCTAGCTGTGCGGCCTTTCTGATATTCCGCCGCAGACCCAATTTCAACATGTCCAAGCTGGTGGAAATTTTCATCGCCCTCTTTCTCGGACTTTCTGTTGTCTCCATGACCATACACGGCTTCCGCGGCCTTGTGCCCCTGGCCACCAAACCGTGGTACATCTTCCTCGTCGGCTATCTGATTCCAGGATGCGGCTTCTTTTTTACAAAATACTTCCTTGATCCGGAAAAAGACTACCCTGTCTTTTTTCGTATCCTCTTCGCGCTCGGAACCTATGTGGCCATTATTGCCTTTTTTGAGCGCTTCGGCTTGGATAGCCTCATTTTTCCTCGTTACATTACGGATACCAGCATCGGAATCCATCTTGACAGGGCTCGCGGACCGTTTCTCAATGCCGCTTTTAACGGGCAGCTCCTGGCAATATGCTTTATTGCGGGCATGGCGGTAATCCCGGACCTGCGCTCGCTGAAGGGCCTCCTTTGCAGCGCGGCCATGCTGCTCTATTTTCCCGCCGTATGGTTCACCAGAACCCGTTCCGTTTATATGCAGTTTTTGATGATCATCATCGGTCTGATGCTCTGCTACAGGACATCGGCATCAAAGTGGAAATTATATTCCATACCCATGGTTGTCTTGCTTTTTATCGTCGCCGTCAATATCGACCGGCTCGCATCAGAAGATCGCCAGGCAGGCGGCGTTACGCAAATGAAGGAAGTGGGCATTCGGTTTGAGCTCGTGAACAAATCGTTGGAGCTTATATCAAAACATCCCGCCCTCGGTGTCGGGTTGGGGCAGTTCCGCCATACGTCCCTTTTTTCCACTTTAGAAGCGGAGTATCAACACAACCAGCTCATCGGCATTACGGCTGAATTAGGCCTGATCGGCCTCGGAATCTATCTGGCATTCCTTTTCATAATCTTTCAAAGATACTTCGCCCTCATCAGTGAAATACCGGACTCCGGCTTCACAGATCTCAATTTTGCCCTGCTGCTTGGTCTTGCATTGCTGACCACTCTTATCAACAATACTTTTGTCGAACCCAGCCTGCACATTTTTTCCAATCTCAATTTCTATATATTCGCCGCCATGGTGGATCGCCTTTACAACAAACATATCTTGGGAACCACTTCCTGACCTCCCGGTTGCCGCCCCTTTGTCCGGTTTTTTTATACAAATTTTCCGGGGGCGTTCTTCCCTGGATAGGATCTGGGGCAGAGCACCAAAATAACCCATTTTAAAATTAATACCATTTCCCGCAGTCGACACAAAAAATGTGTGACGGTATCCGCTGAAATCACAGCCTATTTTGAGGCAGTTTTTTGCATCTCAAATGGGAAACGGTATAATATGTGCCAGCCGCGTAATTCCTCCAACAACGCCAAAAAGGATGCTTTGCTCTAGAGCATCTCACGCTTGAAAAGCGCTAGATGCTCTTATGCATTTCCCT